>JASJCX010000036.1 GCA_030065255.1 Calothrix sp. MO_167.B42
AACAATGATTTTGAACCGACCCCGAACGGCATCGAGATTATTCTCATTTCTAGTTCCGTTCATGCAGACGTTGTTCTTCCGATCAACGTCTGCATGAACGGAACTAGAAATGAGAATAATCTCGATGCCGTTCGGGGTCGGTTCAAAATCATTGTTGACTGGAATCAAACCAATTAGAACAATTACCAGGTATAGGGTAATGACTAGCAAAACGGTACGGACGAAGCGTGTCAAGCCGCGAATGCATCTACGGCTCCCGCGAACACAGCTTGGTGCGATCTTGAGTCTCATGCTTCATAACGTGGTTCACCAACAGGTTTCTAGCACTACAACGAGACTTCCATTTTCTAAACTAGATCTAATAGGGGTAGGGCGACTGATGCCGATTATGGGTGTAAGATTTAGGGGTTTTTATAAGTCTCTTAATGGCTAAAAAGTCTACAAACCACTTTGATTTGCTCCCTTACTTAACCTTGTCTGCTGTAAGTCCTATCAGTTCTGCTTGCGCGAGAATATGTCCTTTAATTGTAGCTTCTATCTGAGCTTTCGTTGCACCAGATTCCAGGTCTAGTTTTATATCTACAGCATAAAGTTTAAAGAAATAACGGTGAGTTCCACTAGGTGGACAGGGTCCATTATATTGCACCTTTCTAAAATCATTGCTATACTCTGCCTCTGACATCACACTTGTCAATATGTGATTTGAATCACACAATACCCCTCGACCTGAATCCTTACGATTTTAGAATAGTTGGACATGCAGATCCCCGACTTCTCGGAAGAAGTTGGGGATCTATAAAGAGCTATACTAATAATATTATTCTGTGTCCTATAGCCGATAATATCTAGAGGGTAAAAATAAAAAATATTTAGAATTAAACAATAATAACTTACCCAAAGCGCCCAGAAATATAATCGCGGGTACGTTCATCTAAAGCTTTACTAAATATTTGGGTAGTAGCTCCAAATTCCACCATTTGCCCGACTCTACTTTCATCAGTATTAAAGAAAGCAGTGAAGTCGGAAATGCGTGCAGCTTGTTGCATATTATGGGTGACAATCACAATAGTTAAATTGTTTCTCAGAGTATGAATTAGTTGCTCAATTTTATTAGTAGCAATGGGATCGAGAGCAGAACAAGGCTCATCCATTAACAATACTTTGGGTTTAACTGCTAAAGCACGGGCAATACAAAGTCGCTGTTGTTGCCCTCCAGAAAGTCCCAAAGCAGATGTATGTAACTTATCTTTAACTTCATCCCAAAGAGCCGCACTTTTGATAGCAGACTCAACAATTTCATCAATTTCTGTTCTTGGCCGCCATCCAGCTATTCTCACCCCATAGGCAACATTATCATAAATACTCATGGGGAATAAATTTGGTTTTTGGAATACCATACCAATCTGGCGACGTAACCTATTTAAGTTAACTCGACGTTCGTATATGTTCTGACCAAAAAACTCAACTTTCCCTTCTACTTTTACCTCTGTTTCCAATTCACTAATCCGATTTAAAGATTTAATGAAAGTAGATTTACCACAACCACTAGGTCCAATAATAGCCGTAATATTATTTTTGCAAATATCTATGGATACTCCTACTAATACCTTGACTTTACCATAGTAAAAATTGAGATTACTGACTTTAATTGCTACATTCAATTTATTCATAGTGACTGTTCTTTTGTGCATAAAATTAGCGCAATTAAATTTTGGGTAAGGATTATAATTTACTTTTATTAGTGAGAATACGGGAAGACAAACTAGTAAACAAAACTAAACAAAGCAAAACTATTGCAGCAGTCCAAGTTAATGCTGTTTTTTCTGGAGATGGCTCATTATAAAGATTAAAAATTAACACAGACATGGATGCAGTTGGACTAAATAATCCATCTGACCAATTTAAACTAAATAAAGCTGTAAAAATGAGGGGGGCAGTTTCACCAGTAACCCTAGCAACTGCTAATAAAATACCTGTAGTTATTCCCGGTAATGCAGCATTTAAAACAATACAAAACGTGGTTTGTATCCGCGTACCACCTAAAGCCGCAGATGCCATACGTAGACGATTAGGAATCAGTTTTAATGCTTCTTCCGTTGACAGTACAATTACAGGTAACATAATTACTGCTAAAGCAAAGCCACCGGCAAAAGCACTAAATTGTTTAAAGGTTAAAACAATAATGCCATAGGCAAAAATGCCAACTACAATGGATGGGACTCCTGTCAAAATAGTATTAATAAAGCGAACAAATTTAACAACTGGAGAACCTTGACTAAATTCTGCTAAAAATATCCCTGTCATTACACCCACCGGAATACTTAATACAGAAGCGATCGCCACCATTGTAATAGTACCTAAAATTGCATTGGCAAAGCCATCATCAATGACTGGTAACCAAAACATTTCTAATTTAATTCCAGATATTCCTCTGGTGACAATTTCCCAAATAATTGATAGCAATGGGAATAGGGCAACCAGAGAAAAAATGAAGGCGATCGCCGTCATGCCATTATTAAATAGTAACCGCTTACCTTCTAATGGTTGACATAATTCTATTGTCAAATCATCGGTCATCTTTTCCACACTATTTGTAACATTTCTTTCCATAGTTGTAGATACACATTGCTTTAGTTTTTACTTGTTTTTAGTTACTATTGATAGCTCTATCTCAGTGATTTTTGTTTACCACGAATTAGCTGCATAATTAATGTTGCACCAATATTCACCGATAAGGTTAAAGCAAACAGAATCAAGCCCAAATAAGTTAAAGAACCAATATGTAAATTGCTATCTGCTTCGGAAAATTCGTTAGCTAATACTGCTGGGATTGAATAACCAGCTTCAAGTAATGAAATACTAATTATTGAAGAATTCCCAATTACCATGGTGACAGCCATAGTTTCTCCCAAAGCCCTACCTAGAGCTAACATAGCTGCACTCAAAATACCAGAAGCACCAGCAGGAATTAGAACTTTAAAAATAGCTTCCCAACGGGTAGAACCTAAAGCCATAGATCCGATTCTTAATTCTTTAGGAACTACTAATAAGACATCGCGACTGATTGCAGCCATAGTTGGCAAAATCATAATTGCTAAAACTATTCCTGCAACTAACATACTTTGACCAAAAGGTTCAGTACTGAAAAGAGGGATGGTTTGCAAATATTGAAATAGCCATTTTTGTATGGGATTTAGCCACGGAATTAACACATAAATTCCCCATAAGCCAATAATCACACTGGGAATAGCTGCGATTAATTCCACCAACAAAGCCATAGGCGATCGCACCCATCTCGGTAAAAAATCCTCTGTCGTGACTAAGGCTACTGCTAAACCAATGGGTACTGCCAATAATAAGGCCAAAGTACTACTAACTAAAGTTCCGTAAATATAGGGTAAAGCGCCAAAAATATCCCTGGAAACATCCCATTCTTGACTCCATAAAAACCCCAATCCAAACTTAGCGATTGCCGGATAAGCTTGCTGATAAATTACCCAAATCATCCAAAAAAGGATGGCTACTGTTACTAAAGCAAAACCATGAACCAGCCAATCAAACCCTTTTTCTAGAAAGATATTTATTCCCTTAGTAGTAGTAATATCAATATTTCCAGAGCGAGAAACTTGTCCTGATGGATTTGTCATATACAAATCTGTATTAACTATAGGAAAAAGCAGGATAGCTAGAAGCTATCCTACAAAGCGAGGAAAATTGGAAGACTTAATCACCTAATAATTATTTGACATTATTGTTAACTGTCTGTATTACTTGATTTGCCACACTAGAAGGAATTCTAGTGTAATTAAGTTGAGCATTATAACTTTGACCTTCAGTTAGCACCCACTTCACCATATCCCTAACTGCTTGGGCTTTAGCTGGAGTAGGATACTTTTTATAGACCATCATCCAAGTCAGACCAACAATGGGATAGCCTTTGGAAGAATCCCCGACGAATACTCGATTATTAGGAGGGAATTTAACACTAGATAAAGCATCATTTGCAGCCTGTAGAGTAGGAGCTACAAACTGACCGGAACTATTCTGTACCATAGCTGTTGTCAGGTTATTTTCCTTAGCATATGCTTGGGTAACATATCCAATAGCCCCTGGTGTCTGTTTTACTGTTGCTGCTACACCTGAATTACCTTTGCTTCTAAGAGTAGCCCTTGTCCACTTGGGTTTTTTACTGGTACCGATTCTACCTTTAAAGTAACCATTGATATTACTCAGGTGATTAGTAAAAATGAAGGTAGTACCACTACCATCAGCCCGAACCACACTTCTAATAGTTGAATTAGGTAAATTTACTCCAGGATTATCTTTTTTAATTTTGGGGTCATTCCATTTAGTAATTTGACCAGAAAAAATACCTGGCAAAACTTGACGTGATAACTTAAGATTATTTACACCAGGGAGATTATAAACAACAGAAACTGCACCACCGGCTGTAGGTACAAGAATTACACCCCGGTTAACTTTAGACATTTCTGTATCGGTCATAGCTGCATCGCTACCACCAAAATCAACAGTTCCCTGGATAGTTTGCCTGATACCACAACTACTACCACAAGCTTGGTAGTTCATAGTTAATCCAGCTTTTCTCATCTGTTGGGCATATCTTTGATACAAGGGAGCCGGAAAACTTGCCCCTGCACCTGTTAAAGTTTCTGCTTGAGCAACTGAGGTCAATAGTGGAGCAAAAACAACTGCTGTAGTTATTGCTGAAGCAGTAAAGGTACGATTTAAGATGCTGGAAAAAACCATATTAACCTTTGTATTTAAGAATCAAATAAGCACTTCAGCTACCAGTTAAAAATAAAGATATATTATTTATAGTTATGAAAAGTTTAACCATTATTTAAAAATAATTTAAATAATGGTTAACTCTATTATTAACAAATAAAACTAATGTGAAAAATGATTATCCTAAATGGGAGTTACCCAGTTACTTAAGAAGATTGATTTTCTACAAAATACCTCAAAATATATTTTGAATTATCAACATTAAACCGCAAATATTTTTGTGAAATTACTTAGTAAAGTGCTGATGAAATAATAATTTTAGAGAACCACAAACTAAGTAAAATTATACCGACAACAGCTAGAGGAGATAAAAAATCTGGAATTTGAGAAATTTGATTACATCCTGTGTATAATGTCAGGAAAAAATAAGTCATGAATAAAACCAAAAGAATCAAAATAATTTCCGAATTTGTGATTCCTAACATTGTACTTAATAGCATAAACAAGCCAGGAGCTAATAAAGAAGAACCAGCAATAAAAATATCCCCTTCCAGACAACCAAAACCTCTAAATAGTTTTCTAATCGATATACTTGCAATGGCACAACTGATAAATTGCGTAATCCCTAAGCCGAAAATTTGAGCAACATTAAACTTACTATATCTAACAAAAAAAGATAAACTCGATAAAGTCCGATGTACGCTAAATAATAGACAAACCACATAGAGCAAACCAAAGGCAATTCCTACTGCTAAAGCACGTTTTCTGCCTAAACTTTGGTAAAATATTGGTAGCCCCTGCACGGGATTAGTGATAAAAATCTTCAACCCTTCCAAAGTATCTTTAAAGGTATTTTGAAATTGGAAACCAGGCTCTGATGATTTTGTGGAATTATGATTATTTACCTGATAGGCTTTTGCAGGTGCCGTAGATTTGATATCTTTTGGGGGTTTTGTCGGTGGTGCTACTGCAACATCTGAGTCATCGGGAATATTTTCGGGAATAAAATCCTCAGATTCTTCCACAAAGGTTGCTAAGTTAAATTCCTCAGTCCATAAAGCTGAACTCGAACCGACTTGACGACCATAAATCTTAACAGTTTTAATTACCTTTATACCCAAATTAGACATCCCTTTCTGGATGAACGGTAGGATATATTCCTGGATTGGTGGATCTAATGATTCTAAAAAAATTTGTAAGCAAGCATCTTGTAAATTAGCCTTAACAGTTATTCCCTTGGGATTGAGTTGTCGATTAATTAGAGATGCAATTGCTTTGGGATTTCCTTGTTTGGCAAGCTCAACTATATTTGGTTCTGATGGATTCATTCCATACCTCACGGGAAAGAAAGAGCAGATGGCTTGAGCTTATAATTCCCGTATCGATATTGTGGCTAACGCCAACTGAGCTATTATTTTTCCTCCACAATATATTGGTGAAATCCCACAAGCTATAACAATAGTAATTTACGCCTAACTGCTTCCATACACACAGCTACACGCGCACTAGTAGTACTATCCTCCCAACTATCAATATCCAGCTTTTCTTTCAAACGTTGGACATAGTTTTGAGCAGTTCTTAAAGCTACATGCATTCGTTCAGCGATCGCGTGGTCTGTTAAGGAATATTGGCAGAGTAATTTCAGTGCTTCTAGTTCTTTTTCCGTCAACTTCATCTCTTGACGTAATTCCCTAGGAATCCGTAATTCACCCTTCAGAGCACTTTGAGCGCCTTCGATAAAAGCCTTACGCAGCTCCATTTTATTGACCACCACAAATCCTCCGTGGTGTTTATTGATAAAATTAACTAGGTGTATAAGGAAACTAGAATCGCTCGTATAAACCAGGATATTGAGATTGGGATACTGCTCAAAAATTTGTCTTAATAATTCTATCCCCGGTTTAGCAGACTGCTCGCCACTAATAGTACCAAACTGAAGATCCACCACCACTAACTCTGGCATTTCCAACTTTAACCTTTCCAAGCCCTGTTCTGGGGTTTCCACACAAATACAATTAGCTGATGCTTCTACCTTTTGCAGGAAACAACAGTTGTTTTGAGCAACTTCTGGATGATCTTCAATAACTAAAAACAGGGGTGTATGGGAATGCATGAGATTGGTACTACTATTTTGGTGGGAATAAGGGACTTCCAAATAAAAAAATAACCAATCGGATTAACCCACCCCTAACCCGTCCTCGGAGGGGAACTGGAGGGGAGCAGGGGGAGCACAAGAAATAGGTCGAGTCGGTGAAATTGGTTAATTTACTTCTTGGAGTTCCCTAATACAATTTTGACATACTCCCCACGGCTTCACGTAAACTTCCTGGAAGATTGGAAGCCCTGTGACTTTAGTCCAGGGAGGAAAATCGACCCAGGCAGTTTTAACTGCCGTAAAAATTTAGAATGAATAGGAGTAACCATCTTTTTTATGGGTTGCTAGACAATATTTGTGACTGATACCTGATATCCTTCCAGTTTTAGTTGCAATGTCAAAACTCCCTGTGGCACGACATAAAACACGTCCAGCATATTTCCCTACTTTTTTCCCACTGGTAACAACTGCTTTGACAATATCTCCAGTTTGAAAACTAAAATGTATTTGTTTATTTGTTCGGTGACGACTGGGGAATCCGAATTTATCAGTCCCACACATTTGACGAGTGCCATGACCGTTAGCTGTGATTATCAATGGGTTAACCCCTCTAATATTGAGAATTGGTGTTGATTTGCCAACACAAGCTGCATCAATCCAATGTGTCTTATCTAGTTTTTGTTGACTGCGATTGAACTTTGTTAGACCTCCTGAACCTGTTTCAACTGGTAATCCCGTGGCTTTTAAAACTTCGAGCAATGCAAACCGGGTTGTGTTTACGGCTGCTGCATCTGCCAACGGTATTTTGACTTGCTTCAAGATTTCCTCTAATCTTGTTGGGTCTTTTTTGAGAAATTCTTTAATATCTCTAGTTCCTTTTTTGGTATTGCATTTTTCGCAACTTAAAGTCAGGTTTGATATAGAGTTACTGCCACCTTTTGATTTTGGGTGGATGTGTTCTATCTGAAAGGGAACGTCCTTTACACCACAATAAGCACATTGTCTGCCCCATTTTTCTAATAGATATTCTCTCGTTTCATAACCTGCCAAATTCCCCTGTTGATATTCCTTTCCTTTGATATCAGGTTTACGAAGTAACTGCATATCAAAACGTACTAATTCCTGGCTAATAGATTCGATTGGTGCAAATTTACGCAACTTTATAAACCCAAGTTTTGATATTATCAATACGACTTTGTAAGCTTGGTGCTAACCATCCTTTTGGACGGGTTCTGTTTAAAAACCTTGGTTGTCTATAACGAGTTTTTCTAGCACGTCTACTACGTCTTAATTGTCGTCTAGATGTTAAAGAATCTCTAATTGCAAAACCTCTGTGCTTTAATTGAGCAGCGAATATAACTTCCCCATTTGAATCGTTGACCAATGCAATTCCTGTGAACTTCGCACCTGGGTCAAATTTTAACCTCAAAGGAAAAATAGAAGAATCAGGACGCGATTGTTTAAGGATAATTATAAATGGAAACCTTCTGAAAATTGCAGCTTTTTTGTTTCGCAATAATTGCCTTGCATATGCCGGATGAATTGGGTCTAATGGCTGCTTGTTTGCATTTAATACGAATACTTTGGACATAAGTCCCTCCATTGCTGGGTGATGTTAGCTTCGTCAATGTTTAAGGTCGGTACTTTCCAAACTACACTTCCTTAACCCTGTACAGATGTTTAATAGTTTGGTTCTAGAGCAGGGGACTAGCTACGCATCCCTTGGTAGGTCTTTAACTCTTGCCTTAAACGTAGTCTTCTTAAAAAGACTGAGACTGGTCGGCTTGGGCTTTTAGGCTTTATGCCTGAAGCCCCGTGTCTTTAGACCGGGGTTGCTGACTTTGTTGCTTTGATATTTACCATTGGGCAGTAACTTGAAGAGTTATGGGGTTATCCAATGTTGTTACTAGCGTTGGAAGAGATAAAATGAACGTTACCATAGTTTTGGTCTTTTTTCATAGTCTCCTTTGTCCACATTTCGTGAAAAGCCAGATTTTCTAATAGCACGGCAAAATGGTCGTTTTCGCTCAAACTTAATCTATCGCGTATTTCCTCTAAAATTTCAAAACTGTCAGAAGAGGTGAAATTTTTTAGTTTTAATCCTTCCTCCAGAATAGATTTATAAATTTGCAATCGGTCTTTCTTTTGGAATTGGGGCAAAATAGAACCTAGGATAAACAATTCGTTTGATGATAATTCATCAAGAGAACGTCCTTTTGTTAATTGAGAGATATTAATTGGTAACTTAGATAATTGACGACGGAAACTATCAGCTAAACGATCTTTTTGATACTCCTCAAAACTACGTCCCCAAGTCCGAACTAACCATATGGTGCTAACTATTGCCACAATGCTGTTAAATAACAGTTGTGCTGCAACAGGTAATCGCATAATTTCTGGTCTTCCACCATAGATAAAGAAGCTGTTGAAGGCTATAAAGGTGCAAACCGTAAGCATTCTATGTAAAACTTGTGACGAATTTATTTGAGGATTGTGTTTTTTTACATAAGCGCGATAAGCTTTTTCTATTTTAGTCAAACCCCAGTAACTTACCAGAACTGTGAAAGTTAACGTCAGAGGAGCAGCAAAGATTTTGGGTATATTAATTGCCTGATTAAATAAGTAAAAACCGGGTTTCCATAAAGTTGAGAGTTGATTTTCTTCATGGGTCCATGCACCGGAGAAGTAATAATCAAAATTACCTGCGTATAATCTGTAGTAAACAAAATAACCAATTACCAATCCTACATAACCATACTGTACAAATCTACGTCCTGGCTTGTTTAAATCGTTCCAGTAAGCTTTCTCTGCGTCAATATCCATGCAAGGATATTTACAGCCTGTACAATCGCTTTTCTCAAGGTTTGTAGTTCTATCTACAGTACGACACATAGATTGGGTTATAGTTTTAGGAGTTGCAGATGTAGCGTTACTTCCTAACAAACTACGGGGACCAGTAAAAACAGTTTGGACAACGCTGAAAGGACAAACATAGTGACACCAACTACGACCACCATACAAAAAAACTATCGTAATTGACATAGCGATTATACTCAGGAGAAATAAGCCCAAAGCTAGGCGTGCAGAGTTAATAAATAAGATGCGGAAGTTTAACCCGATAAAGAGAAGAGCAAACTGGACATAAAAATGGTTACGTGTTAACCATGTATTTTTCTTAATATTTAATCTTGGTTTTAATCCCAAAGCGCGGGGAATTTGGGAAAGAAAGTATAAAGGACAAATACGCCGCCAAGTTTCATGTCCACAAACTAATAAAATCATGACAGCCGTGGGTACAATCATACCCCAAAAGAGCCTTGCACCAATACAATAAGGTTTTTCCTCTAAATACTCTCCTTGTACTAAAACTCCTGGAAGTGGGTCGCGCAAGGGGGATAATAGGTTCGACGGATTAGTTAAATGATAGGTGATGGGATCGTAAAATAGAGACAATATCAACAGCAACCATCCAATTACTAGTACCCATCTGATGGTATGCATTTTCCTTTCGGATATTTTATTTAGCATTTTTTAATACTGTAGCTACAAAAAGACCATAAAAAGAGGGCTGATGTAGTAGAGTTATAGCCTGATAAAATAATAAATAGCTCGAAAGCCATACACAGCCGATGTTCGACATCTCACATCTTGCGCCAATAAAAATTGATATTACTTAATCACTCAGTATTAAGGGTAAAAGCTTAATTTAGCGATAAAAGCTCAGTAAAATAATGTAACTTTATTGCGCCGCTTTTAAGCTTTCCGTGGTTTATACGTATAGATGCAAGATATGAGACATATTATCACTGTTGCAATATCTACTACCACAAATAAAAATGACTCGCCCGCTCATCGCTAATATGACTATGAGCGGGCGAGTCACGATGTTGGGAATATCACGTTGGAAAGAGACTGGTGGTAGTTATCGGACGGTAATAAGATTCTTTCGTACAGTCATACCGTGGGCAACGAACGGTATTCTGGGTGTTTTTTCGTCAGCATTTGTTTTCTCCAAATGATGTCTATCTGTTGGTAGGAGACGAGGTAGTAATAAGTGACACACCCATACTCCCGAAGACGGGTAAGTGTGGGCTTCTAGGGGACTCCTCTATAAGGACATTGACCGAGCTTGTCAGCCGTGTGCCCCACGGGCTTGTTATTGTATAAAAATTATTTTTTTGTAGTTATGACTGAGACACCAAGCTGTTGTGCTGCCTCTCCAATGCTGATTGTCATTTCTGGGATGTTATCCATTTGTAGTTCTGTGTTAGAGACTACATCACATCATCTCCTCATTCCCGAAGAAATGATAAGAGATAACAGTTGTTTAACCCTTGTAATTTGGCTACAGTATTGACTGTATAACTTAATTGAAATGAGAAACTTTAATTTATGCAGCAAGCATCTGCCGTAGATCAAACAAATCCTGCACAAGATATTAAACTCCTAGTTGTAGACATCGATGGCACAATCTCCGGACATAACAACAGCATTAGCGAACCAGTCAAACAAGCCATCGCCGCAGCCCAAGCCCAAGGAATTCAAGTGGCGATCGCTACAGGAAGAATGTACTGTTCTGCGTTACGTTTTCACCAGGAAATCGGCTCTAATTTGCCTTTAATCGCCTATCAAGGAGCTTGGATCCAAGAACCTGCATCCCAGACCATTCATCACCATTTGGTTGTTTCTAGGGCGATTACCGAGGAATTATTGGACTATTTTGAACAACCACCATTACGAAATATCTTGTCTATACATTTCTACATTGATGACCAGTTATATGTGCGTGAATTAAGTCAAGACACAAAAGCATATGCACAACGTTCTGGGATTAATCCAATTGCAGTGGGAGACTTACGTAATGTTTTAGATCGGGAACCCACAAAAATTTTAGCTCTGTGCGAAGACACAGATGTCATCGACCAATTACTAAATAATTTACGTCGCCAATATACTCCGACTCAACTTTACTTGACTAAATCTGTCTCTACCTTCTTTGAAGCTGCTCATCCCCAAGTCAATAAAGGTGCAGCAGTTAGTTACCTCGCGGAAAAAATTTTGGGATTACAGCCTCACAACGTCATGACCATTGGCGATAATTTCAATGATGTGGAAATGCTAGAATATGCGGGTATAGGAGTAGCTATGGGTGATGCACCCCCACAAGTGAAAGCAACTGCTCAGTGGGTAGCTCCCAGTGTGGAAAACGATGGCGTTGCTGAAGCGATCGCTAAATTCTTGCTATCTTAAAATCACATCTGTGAAAAATATTTTCCAGGCACAATTACATTTAACATTCTCATATATAATTGAATACTCCACATTAGAAGCTCAAACATTTGTCAACTTCCCCAGAGCTAAATTTATGTAGAAACCGATTTAGTTCACGAAATTATGTATTAATTAACAAAGAATGTACGTATAAAAACCCAATTTATTTCTAAATACAATCTTGGGTTGAGAAATGAAATATAGGAATCATAATTGATTTTTGAAATATACGTAGGGTGTGTTATCGCGGAGTGCAACGCACCATTATATGGGGGTAATGGTGCATTAGACTAGAGCGTCATAATGCACCCTAAAAATACTGTGTCAGTCTACCATAGTAATCCTAAATCATAAGCCCTGCGGGCAGGCTATGCCAACGTGAGCAGTTAGATCCCCGACTTTTCTGTAAAAGTCGGGGATCTGAGCCTTTCCATTGTTACAAATCAAATAGGATTGCTATATATAAGGAATTAAATAAATTTTTCATTGGTTCTGATGTATCCAGTTTATGATGTGGCATTTTTTAGGTAAATGAAGTGTACATAAACTTAAAAAAAGCAGCCTGAAAAATGTACATCACTGAATTGATAAATACTATAGCTACTTATTTAGTCAGCTCATTTAATAATTAAAAATTCACACAAATTAAGTATATTTATCAAGCCCATCAGGGAAATTATATAGCTACAAATAAAAGAAGTAATTACTATTTTACCAATAGAATTTTCTATGAGCACCAAACTTTTGAATACCCTAGCTGCGGCTACCACTCTGGCTGGAGTACTCACAATGGGTGGAATTGCTAACGCAGCTTCCCTAGTTCAGACTGCTTCGACAAATTCCAGTCCAACAGATATTACTGATGATCCCCTTACTATCAACCAATTTGACCCTTCTCTGGGTACACTTGAGAGTGTATCCATAGAATTTACTGCCAATATTGAGGGAAATGCAACTTTGGAGAATGAAGGTGACACTGAAGATACGGCAACAGTAAGCCTTGAGGGTCAAGCAGGCTTAACACTAGACGGTCAGTCTCTATTGAATCTCACTCCAGTAAACAGTTCTACATTCACAGTTGGTGCAGGTCAAAGGAATGATGAACAACTAACTGCTACAGAAACACAGAGCACTACTGTCACTGACACCCAATTTTTACAAACTTTCATTGGTAATGGCACCTTAGACTTTTTGTTCTCAGCTTCAGCCAAATCAAACATTGAAGCAGGGGGAAACTTTTTCACCCGGGTCAGAACAACAGCCAGTTCAGATATCAAAGTCACTTACAACTACGAGAATTTTCAAGATGTACCTGAGCCTTCTAGCATACTTGGGTTTGGTCTAATTGCAGGAGTTGGTATGGTATCATTACGCAAGAAAAACTGGCTTAAAATGTCAAAAGTATAAATTCTTGTCCATTTTTTAAAGTTTTGTCCGTTTTACCTTTACCAATGGACTCGTTCCTGACATAAAAAATTTATTGCAAAAAATTTTAGAAGCTGTGGAAAGATTACCATTAATAATCAACATGGGTTCCATAAAAAAGCAAACTTGGATTATTTAATAATCCAGGTTTTTTTGTATATCTAAAAAATTAGACAATGCTGTGGGTTTTTGATGTTGATGGAAATTTGGAGCTCATACCAAGTAAAAAACCAATGCTCAACCAAAAGCTAACAACCAACAAATAGCCATTAATCACTAACAAATTCCTTAGTGTGCATAAAATCAGAAAGAGCACCGACGACTGGCCGTGTTTCGTCTCGGTGCTCTTGCTGGTTCGCTCCTCACACACTTGAGAATATATCCCACTTTTTTTCCCTTGTCAATTGCTGTTACAAAAATTTTTATATTTAATTAGCATGAGTATTTTTCTTTATTTTCCCGACCTTAAGATCACATGGATTGGGGAGCAATTATACCTAGCTTATCTGATAAAAATAACTTTAACACTGCTCTGGTTGCTAAAATCAGTCCAATTCTCATCCTTGCTAATTCAGGTGAAATAGATTTGACTTCACCCCAAATACGACAATTACTCCAGAAAGCTTCAAAAGCATCAATTAGACTCACCACAGCTTTTTCCCAATTGACAACTTTATCCGAGCGATCGCAGTATATCCAATCCACCATCTGTATTAACTCAGAAATGAGACGATGGGTAGCTTGGCGATCGCAACGAAGTTTTTGGTGATCATTCAGCCAAGATATGGAATTACAAGTAATTTCGTTCAATTTAATTAATTTTTCTTGTTCGGCTAACCTTAAAAGAGAACAACAGCGACCATGGATATATTGTGCGGTAAACAAAGCTGGAGAACTCGATAATAACTCAGGGGCACAAGAATCTGACAAAGTAGAGCATATATCCCCCTCCCCTTTTTCCTCATCTCCCAAAGATGTCAGATTTGTCAACCAAGTAGCTATACATTCGTCACTTAACACCACATGAATCAAAGCCGCAGGAGTAACATGAACCAAAAACATATTTCCTAAACTGGCGGATAAAAGTACCTCTATTTCATGGGCAAGCTTTAGAGCTTTAATATTATTAGATTTTGATAGCTTCAGTGCCAGGGGAGTAATGTAAAAAACCTTGTTTGCATTTCTACCTTTATATAGATGAATATTTTCGCAATCTATGTAATTTATTTTTCTTCTGCCAGCATAAATGCTAGCTGTTCTCCGTATTTGACTGGAGATTAGCTGCTTAATTGCTGTGTATTTACTAACCAGTAGCGTTTTATGCACAAAAACCCATTGTGGAGAGAAGAAGTAGCCAAGAATACGTATTTTTAGTCATCTGTCTTTAGGCATAACTTTATTTTTAGAGTAGAAAAATAAGAATTTCGTGAAATTTGTTGAATAACTGGTAAAGAATACTACCATCATTGTACAGTTAGGAGTATAACAAAAGAGTAGAGAGTAAAATTCCTTTCTACCCTTTTGATGGCTGGCGCTGTTCATGGCGTTAAGCCGACACGCCAACACAAAGACACTCCTTGCACCCTTTTATGATTGATGTCTTTGTCTTCAGCCGAACGCTCTTTGTTAACTATGCAATCTCAATCCTCCTTTTCTGAGGCTTCACGACCTTTTCTAACTTGGCAACGGATCATTGATTGGGCCCAAGAACACTACCGCTGCCGTACCTTTAGCAAAGATGAACGCATTCCAGCCAGACCTGGATTGCTATATTTGGTGCAAAGGGGTGCGATTCGGATGGTGGGAACCGCCCAAGTTAGTGCTACCGCGAGCCAATTAACATCTAGACGCATCAATAGAACCCCAGAAGAAGCTTTCTTAGGTTTTGTTGGTGCTGGACAGCCATTTGAAATTGTGGCTCAGTCTCCATTCACACTCCAATCTTATGCCCATGTGGATCAAACAGCGGTGTTGTGGATGTACTGGCACGACTTAGATAACTGGCCTCACTTCCGCCGGGAAGTCATGGATGCTTTCCGTTATCAGCACCAGCGTAAACTACTGTGGCTGAGTGCTTTGGGACAAAGGCGTACCATTGACCGACTCCTAGGATTCCTCACTTTGTTAATTGAAGAATATGGGGAACCGGCAATGAGTGAAACCGATCCTGATGTGATCCGTGGCTACTGTCTACCTTTCCCCCTCACCCATGCTCAAATTGGCAGCGCAATCGGTTCCACTCGTGTAACCGTTACCCGTTTGATGGGCAAACTGCGCCAACGTGGCTTAATTCTGACTCAAGGGGATAATCTAATTTGCTTACCAGCAGAGTCGATTAATAGAGCCAGTTAGAGGATGATGGGCAGGAGGTGTTAACGAATTCTCACAAATCCTTGTTGGGAAATTAGTTTTTGTCCCTGCTCAGTTAATAACAAGTTGGCATAGGCAATGCCTGCTTGCTCCTCTATTTGCCCGTTTTGTTTGATGACAACAAACAGGTTGCGTGTAATTGGGTATTTACCCGATCGAAAACTCTCAATGTTCAATTGATTACGTTTACCAGGACATTGAGAGGGAGTGACGAATGGTTCTTGATAAGGAACAATATATTGTCCTCGAATTCGCCCCAATGGCAGTGCTCTGATTGAACATTGGGGCACAACCTCCGGAGCAGAAGCATAATAAATACCTCCAAGACTACTAGCTACTTTTTTCAGTGCTTGGGTGGTAGTTGGTATAAACTCCACGTTGGCAGCAAATGCCTCACCACCCAAAATGTCTTGGACAAACATTTCTACTGTGCCGCCATCATTTACAGGTCGAGAATATGCCTGGATAGGAATATTCGCACCTCCTAACTCACTCCAGTTAGTGGTTTTTCCGGTATAAATCGACCGTAGCTGATTGATGGTTAATCCGGGAATTTTAAGATCGGGGTGTACTGCTATGGCTAAACCATCAATTGCCACAGGGATTTGTTTGAGACTAAATCCTCGTTTTTGAGCACGTTCTAATTCTTTGTCAGTAATTGGTCGAGATGATTGTGCAAATGTTAGTTGCCCATTAATTAACATTTGTATACCGCTACTAGAACCAGCTTTACCAACGCCAGGTTGCACATAACGTAACTGGAATGCAGGTAATGCTGCTTGAATGGCACTGTCAACTGATAATCTAATTGGTGCCCACGAAGTACTACCCCCATAATTGAATAATCCAGTAGGAATATTTGCTACAGCCGTGAATTTTGTATTGTTATTTTTCTCAGAAGATGCTTGAGATTGATTTGTTGTATTAGAAGTAGGAGACTTTGATTTGTTCGTTTGGCTTAGGTTGATGCCACCTTTTTGGGTAAACCACCAAAAACCTCCTCCTATCAGCCCTGCGGTAATCAGTAAAGATAAAATTAAAACAGGTGTTTCATTTTTTTGTGACATTGGAAGTTACCTAGTTTTTTTATTGTAAATTGCTGAAATTTTTCAAAAGGGAACTTGCTCCCTGCCTTCCTTACTAATGTCTTAACCTAATTGTGTAGTTCCTATATTGGCAAACTAACAAGTCACAATCTAGCCAACACTTGTGCTGTCGCAATCCAACATAAGTGGAAGAAACTTGTGCCTAAACTCTTTCAAGAAACACATTTTCAAAGCCTTATATAGCAGGGTTTTTAGCCAAACAATAATGCAGGTGTTAGTTTCATTCGTTGGGAGGAGATTTAAGGAAATTCGGTGAAAATAAATTATCCCATGTTGTGGGATGGGCATCCTGCCCGTTCTTTATCATTAGCACCGCAAGATGCCTGCACTACAAAATATTTTGGGATATTTTTTTAATTGGAAGTCCCTAATAATGAGTGACTTTTGACTTCCCCTCCTGGGAGGCTCATATCTTGCACCTGCACCCAGTGAAGGGTGAACGGTAGTTTGCTTATACTGGGGCTCGCGTAGCGTATCCGTAGGATTCACCCGTCCACCGCAACTGCCTCGGCTATACAAACAAAGCCTACCTACGCAGGCTATAAACCCTAATTTTTCGCATTATTGATAAAAATATATGTTTATTAATAACATTAAAAATCAGTATTAATACTTTGGTGCAAGATGTCAGTAAAACAAATCAAAATCAAAAAATACTAAGTAGCCATCATGAACTATGTACACCAGTAACAATGAAAATGTATTTTCAAGTCAGGTAGGCGTAATTAAATGTAAGATTTAACCTCACCCCAGCCTCTCTCCTTATTCTCTCATGTGTACACACAAGCGATCTAATTCCCAACAATTGGAAAACCTCACCCTGTCCTAGCGGACATCCCTCTCTTTTCCTTATTAAGGAGAGGGAAAGATTTTTGCGTAGCAAAAAGCGAGGGTGAGGTGATTATTTTCCAAATTAGACAGATGTGTGTACAAAGACAGTGTATGCTACCCTCTGATTTCACTTCCCTAGAATGGGGGAATTCACAAAATGTCAGTAGCTTCATCAAGTCACATGAGGACTTCCCAACAGAAAAATATCCCATCGCAATCGGAGAAAACAAGGTGCGAACTTTGCGCCCAAAATTCTTGTGGGATAATCTTTACGAAATTTCAATTAGACATATTCACCGGAAAAATCAATAATATTTCCCTAAGAGATAATTTATTTTGCCTAGAAAGGGTCGGAAGTATCATCATCAATCTCCGCATCCCACCTAGCAGAGAGTACCTGATCCATCATTGCTTCCATAGCGTTGGTATTTAAAAGGCGTTCTCGCCGTTCTTGTAGGGGAGTAGAAAGAGGAATCAACCGCAAACAGGTACTTTCTTGTATTAAATCAAAGTAGGTTTCCGCTTCTGGAGATTGCTGTAGTTCTAAATAATCAAAACTATAAAGATTTAAATATAAAGCATGGTTGGCAACTAGGGTAGAACGTTGGGGATTAGCAAATACTTCCACTACATCTCCTTCACCCTCGCTCTGTAATTGATTTTCCTGGGTGTAGACATAGCGTACTCGACCTAAATCGCTCAGTAGTTGCCGGATATCATGTTTATTTACAACCACGCCTGTATTGACGATGCATGGAGCCGGTATTTGAGTTTCAGGTAGATGGTAAGTCATAGTTCAATAGCTTTAGGAGCGAAGGTGAGGTACAACACAGCCAGTTAAGTTATTTACTCTATAGCTTGGTTGACTCCCTACCTTGAAATTATCCTCTTTTTGTAGGGCAATCACTTGACTGATAATCATAAATTATTAATCAATAAAATGGCACTGTGAAATTACCATTCATATTTTGTAGTAAATGTTTAAAAAACGAGTTACTTTTTTTACTTTATAAGTATTCCTAGCATAACAAAATTTTTTGGGTAAATTTCTCTTCCTAACCAATCTTATTTAAAGCTTTAAAAATTATTTTGCGGATTGTGCCGGAACTCGGAGCGTCATCACCATAGTAGTTTCATGTGATTAATGTTAATAATATGACTAAAAATAAACCTTGTTTTCAGAAATTATGCTTAACTATAGTGTCAGGCATTATTTTTTATACCTCTATTCCTTTGCCTTATATAAAAGGTGTGGACTTCCAGAAAGTCTCATATCTAGCTCCAGCTATAGGTTTAATAATCGGAGGAATATTAGCAATCTTAGATTTTGCGATCGCTAGTTTGGGTATGCCTGTATTAACTCGTAGTGCGGTGGTGGTTATAGCTTGGATTGGGATTACTGGAGGATTACATTTGGATGGGGCAATGGATACTGCTGATGGGTTAGCGGTGATGGAACCCCAGCGTAGATTAGAAGTAATGGCAGATAGTGCTACTGGGGCTTTTGGAGCTATGATAGCAGTTATCATAGTATTAATTAAAACTACAGCATTGGTGGATATACAGGAACATAGATGGCTGATGCTAATGGCAGCTTGTGGATGGGGACGCTGGGGACAACAAGTAGCGATCGCTTGTTACCCATACCTGAAACCCAGGGGTAAAGGTGCTTTCCATAAACAGGCAATCCGGTCTTATAAAGATTTATTACCGGGACTAATATTGCTAAGTCTTTTCAGTATTTTCACAATCCCTTTATATAAAAAAAAATTATATATTATGGCGGCAACTTTACTCGCAGGAAGTGTAATAGCGATCGCTACACCAGCTTGGTTTAATTACAAGCTCGGTGGACACACGGGAGATACCTATGGTGCAGTGGTAGAGTGGACTGAAGCTTTGTTTTTGTGTGTCTTGACAGTGTTTTAAGGGATAAAACAATTGTAGTAGAGCGTCTTGCTCCCTATTTTCAACTAGGGAGCAAGATGCTCCTACCCCTTTAACCCAACAAAATTCTAGACTTATCCTCTCTTCCTCTTCCTCTGCGCTCTGTTGCGCCTCTGCGGTTTTTTCCTCTACCCCTGATAATTAACGTGGTTGAGTACTAGAAAAAACAAAATCAAATAGATGGTGAGCTAACTGTAATTTACTACAGGGGGGAATTTCCTGTTGATGACCTTGTTTATCTATGAGTATGGCTTGATTTGTATCGCTACCAAAACCACTGTCGGCTTTATCTATGGGGTTGGCAACAATGGCATCTAGGTTTTTTCTTCGTAATTTATCGAGGGCTGGAGTCACAATATCCCCTGTTTGGGCAGCAAATCCAATTAATTGTTGATGGGGTTGTTTATACTGTGCTAAGTCTGCAACAATGTCACTTACTGGTATTAGGGGTAAACTTTGGGGTAGCGATCGCTTGGGTAATTTTCCTTGGCTATACTGTTGTGGCTTCACGTCGGCTACGGCTGCGGACATAATAATCACATCTGCGCTGGGTAAATATTGCAGCATGGCTTGGTGCATTTGCTCTGCACTCACTACTGGAATTGTTTCTACCCCTAGGGGATTATCCCAAGCAGCAGAACCACGGACTAATGTTACCTTTGCTCCCCTATGTACTGCCGCCTGTGCTAAAGCTAACCCCATTTTTCCCGTGGAGGGATTGCCAATAAACCGCACAGAGTCAAGATATTCCCTGGTTCCGCCAGCACTAATTAAAATATTTTTTCCTACTAAGTCCCGTTGACCTTTAGTATGTAACAAAGATTGAATATAATTGACAATTTCTGTAGGTTCTGCCATTCTACCCGCACCAATGCGATCGCAGGCAAGTAAACCTGATGGGGTTTGCATCCCATGAAATCGTCCGTATGTTAATATTTGCTGCCAATTACGCTGTACTGTTTGCTGTTCCCACATATCCGTATTCATCGCTGGTGCTAGTAGTACAGGACAGGTGGAAGCTAAAACTGTATTAGTTAATAAATTGTCAGCCATACCATAAGCCAACTTAGCCAAGGTATTTGCTGTTAGGGGTGCAATTAGGAATAAATCAGCCCATTCCCCTAATTCAATGTGTAGAGGGCGCGAATGGCTTGGTTTCCAAAAATTGTCATCCGTATAAGCAGGGTGGCGAGATAGAGTGGTAAAAGTCAGAGGTGTAACAAATTGTTGTGCGCCCTTGGTGAGAATTACCCGCACTTCCACACCCATTTTAAATAGGGTAGATACAACAATACAAAGTTTGTAGGCGGCGATACCGCCACCTACACCAATGAGAACTCTAGGAGATTCTGGATTGATAATTTTTGATATTGGACTAGAAGATGACTGCATTATTGATTCAGGAGTCAGTGGATTATACATTTAACCGTTAATTAACCCCTATAATCACTGATTGTAACCAGTAAACCTCAACCCAAAATCCAAAATAGACAACGGATAACGGATTATCTGTTGATCAAAATCCAAAATCTAAAATTCCTAGGCTTCATCATAAGCTTCCAAATCCAATAGATAAATATAGGATTCAACCAACTCCGGACGCTGAAATGCGATCGCCCGGAGTAAATGCCAATCATTCAAACTTTCAAATGCATTGCTGTAGTTGTCCTGCTCCAGACGTGTAGCTAATTTCTCCACGTCTTGTTCAGTCATAGCAGCAATTTCTTTCCGGGAAATGCTCAGAGTTTTCATTGTTTTCGCCCGTCCCAATAGCAGCATTTACATCCAGCATGGGTTTGGTTGCGATCTACGCACCCACCCAATATATATTACTAATTCCAGGACGTTAATTTCGTGAAAATTTTAAGGTATTTACACCAGAATGTGTAAAAGTTCTGTTACTTATTTTTCCTGGGTAGTATAAATCACGAAATTCTGGAATAACTTTAACATTTGTGGTCTGATTTCATGTCCCATGTCAAATTCATGGTAGTCAACCTGAACTCCTAGGGATTCTAACGCTGCTTTTGCCTTAATTGCTGCTGCTAGTGGCACAACTTCATCTTGTTTTCCATGCATAATTAAAGTCGGTGGCAAAGATGTTGAATTGTCCTGCTCTAAAGCACCAGGATGTAAATATCCGCTCATGGATACTAAACCAGCTAAGGGCAACTTTAATCCTAAATCTAGGGTCATGGCACCACCTTGGGAAAAACCACTCAAAATTGTCCGCGATAAAGGAACTCCAGTGCTGCTTTCTAAGGATTGCAACCAATCTTTGAGTTTTTGGCGACTTTCTACTAATCCCTCATACATATTTTCTTGTTGTAAATCATACCATTGCCTACCCATGGGAGAAGAGGCATGGGGAAAAGGTGCATTGGGAAAAATAAATTGACAGTCTGGTAACTGAAAAAAGGGAAATAAAGATGCCACATCTTCTGCATTAGCTCCCCAACCATGTAAACAGATGATTAAAGCTGTGGGCCCAACAGATGGGGAGGGAGGAATATTAATAACTTGTAAAGACAGGGGTTTACTCCTGAAATGGGACTCATGTTGTTGATTTTATCTGGAAGAGGTTGGGGAGTGAAGCAGTAAATTTAGTGAACCAGGGAAAGAGAATAAGTTTGATTTTTTGTTAACTATAGATAAGTTTTTGCAATTATACCCAGTTGCTTTTTGAATAAATACCTGCTTTAATAAAATCTATTATCAAATAACTAGTTTGATTATTAATTTTATTTTTATCAATAGATATGTATCAATAGCATTTCTGTATACATTTACATCTCAGTTACAGACCACTTGTTAGGACTGTAATCAATAAAGGCTGAGTTAAATCGAGAAGCTTAATTGTAGTTTAATGCAATTTCTTATTAAGAAATTGTATCATCTTGATGTTTTTTATAAATGGAAGTAAAACATGAAAAGACGCAAGTTTACTTATTTATTCGGATTAGCAACCACTACTGGTATGTTAGCGATCGCTTGTGGATCTAATCCAGATGCCTCTAACACTGCTCAAACTAATTCTGCAAATACTACAGCCGTAAGTAATACAACTAGTTCTTCAGGTCAGGAACTGGTTATATACTCTGGAAGGAATGAAAAGTTAATAGGAGAACTAATTAAACAATTTGAAAAAGAATCTGGAATTAAGGTAAAAGTCCGCTATGGTGGTACTTCTGAATTAGCCTCAGCGATTCTAGAAGAGGGAGATAACAGTCCTGCGGATATTTTCTTTGCTCAAGATGCAGGAGCATTAGGAGCAATTCAAAAAGCAGGAAAGGCTGTGAAGTTGAAACCAGAACTTCTGAATAAAGTTGAAGAAAAGTATCGCTCTCCACAAGATCAATGGATAGGTATTACGGGTAGAGCGCGTAGTGTTGATTACAATACTGATTTAGTAAAACCAGAAGATTTACCGACTTCTATTTTTGACTTTACCGACCCCAAATGGAAAGGAAAAATTGGTTGGGCACCTACTAATGGCTCATTTCAATCCTTTGTTACTGCCCTGCGGGTCTCAGAGGGTGATGAAAAAGCTAAGGAATGGTTGAAGGGTATCAAAGCTAACGGAGTCAAGGTTTACCCCAAAAATACACCTATTGTGGAAGCCCTGGGACGTGGTGAGATTGCTGTGGGATTTGTCAATCACTACTATTTGGAAAAGATGAAAAAGAACAATCCCAATATGCCAGTGGCTCACCACTTTACCGAGGATATAGGCTCTTTAGTAAATGTAGCTGGAATTGCGATTCTTGGTTCTTCTAAAAAAACTGACATGGCGAATAAGTTTGCTGAGTTTATGTTGAGCGACACAGCTCAAACTTATTTTGCTACCAAAACTTTTGAGTATCCCCTAATTTCCAGCGTCAATCCCCAAGGTAATCTCAAATCTTTGAAGACAATTCAAAAGAAAGATAAAAACATTGATTTAAGCAATCTCAATGATTTGGATGGAACTCTCAAGTTGATGCAAGAGGCAAATATTCTTTAAATTATTACTTGCGCCTAGTAGTCAGCCGCATTAGTTGGTGATGGCTAGTAGTCCACCAAAGCAATTTTGCTGGGTAGGGGGAGATGGGGGAGTGTGGGGAATGTGGGGAGAAAAGAACTTTTTATTCTCATTATTAACCTGGCATAGTTCCCTTGGCGGAGTACTAGGTAAAAGATCCCCGACTTCTCAATCAATATTCGCACACTTGTAGCAATTCCTAGGAATAGAAGTCGGGGATCGGTTAGATCCGCGACTCGGCAAAATTAATGCGGTGAACTACCAGGCTATACTAGTCCCGCCAGAGGTTAATTCCTCCCAACAAACCTGTGATATTGGGAATTATTTTGACATTGGGGGGTAAATCGATAGAGGCTTTTTTCGCTTCTCCACCACCAATGTATAGGTAATCATAATTAAATAAATGGCTTAAGGATGCGATCGCTTTACCTAACCGTTTATTCCATTTATCATGCCCTACCTTCTCTAAAGCAGCCCTTCCTAACTGCTCTTCATAACTTTCTCCCTTACGGAAGCGATGATGTCCCATTTCTAAATTTGGTAGTAATTTACCATTGACAAATAATGCAGAACCGAAACCAGTCCCCAAGGTTACTACCAATTCAACACCCTTACCAGCAATTGCACCCAAACCCTGCATATCAGCATCATTAACTACCCGTACAGGTCTTTTTAAATTCTTGGATAGTGCTATTGCTAAATCAAAGCCAATCCAGTCTGGATGTAAATTTGCCGCAGTTTCCACAGTACCCTGTTTTACCACACCAGGGAAACCCACAGAAACCCGTTCGTAATCACCTTGGTTGGCGGTTAATTGTGTAATCGCGTCTAGTATGGGTTGGGGTTTAGCTGGTTTTGGGGTCTCTAAACGTCCTCGTTCAGTAATGGGATTACCTTGTGTATCTAAAACTATGACTTTAACACCGCTTCCCCCAATATCTACTGATAGGGTACGCAGATTGGCATTGTTTTCCATACTGTTTTCTCCTTCCCTAAACAGAACTTATCCAAATAAAGCTAAAAACATCTGGTTTTTTAAGCCACTAAGTTTATTTGCTTAAATCACATAAATAACAAATTATACTAAATCTAGCTAGAATATTCTTTTTTCACACATTGGGCAGGAAAAAAAGTATACAAGGGGCGGAGAATCCTACAGATTATTTTAATAAGTCTTAAGGGAAGACAGACGTTTCAAAGCTGCGATCGCATGGAGTTTGACACTCTTATTGGTATCTGTTTGCATATGCTCTAAAACTGGTAAGGCATCAGCTGAGGCTAATTGACCCCAAGTATGGGCTAGTGCTTGCTTAATGGCAGAATTTTTGGTTGTGGGATGTCCAGAATTGAAAAAATTCACAAGGATTTTTGCTGCTATAGGTTGCAAATTTTCTGCTTTTATCCGTCCCAAAGTCCGAACAATTTCTAATGCGACTTCCAGGGAACATACCCAAAGGACTTGTTGTAAATATTGCAAGCTGGCAGCTGTTTCCATCCATCCTAAGGTTTGAATTATGGTAATTTTTAAAGGGGTGGGAGTTGTGGACAACTGAAGTACTGTAAATAAACCATCTGCGGCTGTATCGGTCTCAATTCTTCCCAAAGCGATGGCAGCTTGTTGACAAACTTGAAGATTTAAATCGTGTAACAGTGGGATTAAATGACTGCAAAAATCTGGTTTTGCTCGCAAACCCAAGGCAATTATTGCTTCTTTTCTGACTGGGGCGGCATAATCTTGTAAAGCAGCAATTAAAACAGGGATAATACGGTGATCGCGAAAATGACTCAAAGCCCCAATTGCTGCTGTTCTGACTTCCACATCCTCATCTTTAACCACTGTTAGTAATGGTGTAATTACTTTTGCATGGTGAATTTGACCTAAAGCTTTGGTTACCAAGCAACGCAACTCTGGCTGAACTAGCAAATTAGATAAAACGGGAATTGATGATTCTCCCCAACTTACCAAAGCATTAGTAGCGATCGCAGATAAATTTTCATCTTGATGGGAATCTAGTAAACTTACGAAGGTAGTCACCACCTCTGGAGTCTGAAACTCTGCCAAAATTCTCAGAGCAAACCACCTTTGTTCTAAATCTGCTTGTTCATCCTCCACAATTGTCCTCAAGGGCAAAATGGCATTTTCTCCCAATCTGGGCAGCATTTTTGCCACATCCCACCTTGCTTGAAAATCCCCTTGTTCTAAAACTTGTAAACCTAGTTTTAATAAGTTTTGTGTCTCTTGTTTTGCTTTAATGGAGACTTGTGTATACTTATCATTTTCAACCAATTGTCGTAAATATTGGTTGACCAAAGACCAATTTTCTTGTTGCGTTGCTGCTGTGGCTTGTTCAAGAAGTTTCTGCATATTTTGATTGTAGAGTGGGCAGTGCCTACCTTACCTTTTTATTTTTTTGGCTGATAATAATTATTGTTTTACATAACTGCTCTTATAGTTGAGAAGAATTAGTTGAGAATAATGCATTAAGCGCATTTAAAAAATGCAAATCATACAATAGCACCGAAAAAGTGTAATCAAATATACTATTTACCGTAATGTTAATCTCTAAATTCTTAAAGTGGGAGTGAAATTGTCGAAAGAATTTTTGAGTATTAATATTTTTACAACAGATACTATATGGGAATCATATTGGATTCTTGAAAGAGATTTTTGCCTATTTAAGTAAGTGTGTCAAATTCAATATCAAATCTCACCTAGCTTGAGGTCGAACCAGGGAGAGAGTTTCAGTCTTACATTGAATTACACCTGCCTATTTAACCCATGTAAAACAAACCTGTGAGTTTCAGTGTATTTGTAAAATTTAAATCTAGTTTCTAGCCACAAATTAAAGATGAACACAAAAACTCAAATCCCGCAAAAACTCAACAAAATTGAGAAAGCAAAAGCACAAAAAGATGGATTAGAAGTAAAAAATGAACTAGATTATTTTGCCCAAATTGGTTGGGAAAATTTGGACAAAGCTGATTTAGAAATACGGCTCAAATGGCTAGGAATATTTTTCCGTCCCGTCACTCCCGGCAAATTTATGTTGCGTTTGCGTATACCAAACGGCATTCTCAACAGCGAACAAATGCATGTGCTCGCAGGAATTGTCCAGCGTTATGGAGAGGATGGTAGTGCTGATATTACCACTAGACAGAATATTCAACTGCGAGGAATTCGTCTAGAAGATATACCAAATATTTTCCAGAGTTTGCACAATGTTGGCATGACTTCCGTTCAGTCTGGCATGGATAATGTCCGCAATATTACTGGCTCCCCGGTAGCTGGCATTGATGCTGATGAATTGATTGATACTCGTCCCCTGGTACAAAAATTACAGGATGCAATTACCAATCATGGTCAAGGTAATTATGACTTTAGCAATCTGCCTCGTAAATTTAATATTGCCGTAGAAGGGGGAAGGGATAATTCTATTCACGGTGAAATTAATGACATTGCCTTTATCCCTGCTTATCGAGAAGCAAAATTAGGATTCAATGTCCTTGTCGGTGGTTATTTATCAGCCCAACGGTGTGCAGAAGCTGTACCCATTAATGTGTGGGTTCCTGCTGATAATGATGACGTGGTTGAATTAAGTTTGGCAATTTTGCGGGTTTATACCCAGAATGGATTGTCCGCAGGATTACGAGAGAAACGCCAAACCGCACGGATAATGTGGTTAATTGATAAATGGGGAATAGAGCAGTTCCGAGCAAAGGTAGAAGCAGAGTTTGGTAAGGAGTTGTTATCTGCTGCACCAAAAGATGAAATCACCCAGGAAAAAAAGGACCATATTGGTATTTATCCCCAGAAACAATCGGGATACAGTTATTTCGGTTTGCACGTTCCTGTAGGGCGTTTGTCCGCCGAAACTATGTTCGAGTTAGCAAGGCTGGCTGAGGTTTATGGTAATGGGGAAATTCGTTTGACTGTAGAGCAAAATGTTATCTTACCTGACATTGCCAATGAAAATTTGGATGCATTGTTAACAGAACCCCTGCTGGAGCAGTTTAGCATTAATCCTTCCCCATTAAAGCGATCGCTAATTTCCTGTACAGGCAAACAGTATTGTAACTTTGCTCTGGTGGAAACCAAGCAACAGGGTTTAAAAATTGCCCAAAATTTGGATCGAGAGTTGGAAATTCCCCAGCCAGTCCGCATCCACTGGACGGGATGTCCTAACTCCTGTGGACAACCACAGGTAGCAGATATTGGTTTACTCGGTACTAAAGTCCGTAAGGATGGAAAAATGGTAGAAGGAGTTGACCTATATATGGATGGAAAAGTTGGTAAGGGTGCTCACTTAGGAAAATTAGTGCAAAAAGGAATTGCTTGCGAAGATTTACCAGAAGTATTGCGGGATCTGTTAATTACTAAATTTGCTGCAAAACCCAAAGTGCCTGAATCATCCGGAATTTAACTGTTTTGTTGTAAGTCTACCACTGAACCTGGTGGGATAATTTAGATATGGCTGGTGGATATTGTCATATTCATCAGCTTATATTTTTGGTACTTTAGCCAAAAATCAGGAAGATGTAACCCATTCTACTAAATAATGTAGATAAATAAGTTAAATTAATTACGGTCATTTAATGTACTTCAGGCTACATAGATAATGCGACTAGAGCAGTTGCAAGCTTTTTTAGCGATCGCACAAACAGGCAGTTTTCAAGGTGCAGCACGTACATGCGGTGTCACTCAATCCACTGTCAGCCGCCAAATTCAATCCCTGGAGGCTGATTTGGGTCTAGAGCTTTTTCACCGAACAGGACAAGCAAAGCTAACTGTTGCAGGTGAGCTTTTACTACCCCGGGCTCGTAAAATTTGTCAAGAATGGCAAATAGCTACCCAGGAAATTAGCGATCTCTTAGCCGGGAAACAGCCTGAGTTGTGTATTGCAGTCATTCACTCCCTATGTGCATACTACCTACCACCAGTATTACAAAAATTTTGTCACGATTATCCAGATGTACAGTTGCGAGTCACATCCTTAGGTAGTGATCGAGCATTAAAAGTCCTTAAAGATGGACTAGTGGATTTGGCAATTGTCATGAATAATCGCTTTTTAAGTACCGCTAAAGAAATGGTGGTAGAAGTCCTATATGATGAACCAATAGAAGTGATGATTGCCGCTAATCACCCCTTAGCCCAATATGAGTATATTCCCTGGTCAGAATTAGTTCGTTATCCCCAAGTAGTATTCAAAGATGGCTATGGGATGCAACGCCTAGTACAAGACAAGTTTGAACAATTAGAAGTTTCACTGCAAGCAGCTTTAGAAGTAAACACCCTAGATGCATTTCGGGGAATTGTACGTCAGGGAGAATTAATTGCTTTACTACCACAATCCGCATTGGTCGAGGCGCGACAAGATTCTACCTTGGCTGTGAGGTCTGTATCTAATAATGGTCATCTTTCTTTGCCTAATAATGCTAATTTGACCCGTACAGTGGTAATGGTGACCACGAAAGATAGGTTACAAATTCCTCCTATTAGTTATTTCTGGGAGCTAGTCAAAGCTAATATTCCATCACAAGTGGATTTACTTAATAAATCTGCCTGATGGAAGAAGTCAGGAGTTAGGAGTTAAGAGTTAGGAGTAAAGAGTTAAGAGTTAACAGTTAAGAGTTGACAGTTAATTGTTGAGCTATCAACTATCCGTGTCATTCAGTGTCATCCATTTAATCAGTGTTCAGTGTTAAGAGTTAAAGTATAAAATATTTCTTGCTTTGTATTCCTTAATAACAAATAAACAATAAAAAATGAGCAAAATATTTAGAGAACTACTAAAAAAAGTAGGTAGTGGTCAACATACAAAAGAAAATTTAACCCGTACAGAAGCAGCTTTAGCAACCCAAATGATGCTGTTAGGGGAAGCTACACCCGCCCAAATTGGAGCGTTTTTGATTGCTCATCGCATCAAACGTCCCACAGGGGAAGAACTAGCAGGTATGCTGGATGCCTATGAACAACTAGCTCCCAAACTACAACCAATCCCTGACTCAGCACCAGTCATGGTTTTAGGTATACCCTATGATGGTAGAACCCGCACTGCACCTATTACACCCATTACCGCTTTATTACTAGCCGCAGCAGGACAACCAGTCATCATGCATGGTGGCGATCGCTTACCTACTAAGTATGGATTACCCTTAATTGAAATTTGGCAAGGATTGGGAATCCATTGGAATGCTCTTTCCCTAGAAAAAGTTCAACAAGTCCTGGCAAAAACAGGAATTGGCTTTGTTTATACTTCTAAGCATTTCCCCTTAATTAATAGTATGTGGGAATACCGCGAACAATTAGGTAAACGCCCACCATTTGCCACCATGGAGTTAATTTGGTGTCCCTATGCAGGGGAATCTCACGTTGTGGCTGGATTTGTTCACCCACCTACGGAAGCCATGTTCCAAAAGGCTTTAGAAATAAAGGGAGTAACAAAATTTACTACCGTTAAAGGCCTAGAAGGTAGTTGTGATTTACCACGCGATCGCACTGCGATAATTGGTTTAGGAACCCCTGGTGCTCCTCTGGAAAGATTACATTTAGTTCCCCGGGAATATGGCTTTACAAGCAAAAATGTACCCTTGACAACACCAGCACAATTGATTGCTGATATGCAAAATATTCTCGCAGGCAAGTCTGGGGAATTCATGCAAACAGCACTGTGGAATGGTGGATTTTATCTATGGCGTTGCGGAATTTGCTCTGATATGCAAGAGGCTATTGGTAAGGCTGAAACATTATTCACAAGTGGTGCAGTTGCAGCAAAATTAGAACAATTGATCGGAGTAACAACCTCTATTTCTGAAACACAACTGTCACCAACATCCTCCTCTGTTGCGGCCCATTGCTAATTAGGGCTTGCTGAAAAAGTTTTTTGGTGGGGTTAGGCTTCGGCCGTGAGCTCAGCGTTCGACTGAGCTCACGCCGAAGTCCGAACGGGAACAGGCAACAGGCAACAGGCAACAGTTCTGGCCCTATTGTTTTCATTTTTCCAGACTTCAAAAAATTGGAGATGCAAGGTTTTTAAGCCTTATATCCCTATTAATATTGCACTTTTTCCTTCAAAAATAACCAGCAAAAGCTTACAACATAAGAATTTTAAAGTTATTCAGCAAGCCCTAATTATCCGACAGCTAAAACCAAGTCTTCAGAGGCTAATAGGACTTGAGGAAAATTCGATTTAAGTTCCTTTTGGACTTGATCTAGAAAATCATCGCGATCATCAGGATGGTGGTGGGAAATCACCAGTTGTTTAGCTCCGGCTTGTTGAGCTAGCTTCACAGCAGTTTGATAATTAAAATCCCCAGAATCAGACTTGTAAAATTTTGGTGGGGGATAAGAAGGATTAGTAATTAATAAATTAACACCTTGGATCAACTGCTTAATCCTTTCTTCCTCACTGTCATCTGCAAACTGGTGTATATCCGTCACATAAGCAATACTATATTCTTGCCAATCAACTCGGTAGCCAATAGATTTTTGATTTCGATTAATTAATGCAGTGGCAATTACTACATCATCTAAATCAACAGTATCACCGGCCATCAAATTATGGAAATGTAATTCCGATTCCATCGCCTGTAAAGGATAAGGGAAGTGTGGCTGCAACATCTGATCGCCTAGGCATTGTTTAATGGAAGCACTATTGGAAGCAGCCGTGCCATGTACATGAAAAATGTTCCCACAGACAAATGCAGGAGCAAAAAAAGGAAACCCTTGGATGCGATTTGATTGCACGTTGGTAAAAAACAGATGTGCCTCAATTGGCTGTGGCAATTCTAGCCAGTTTTTACCCAACATCCGCAAACCAGTACCACCATCGAAAATCAAATGTTTCCCACCGACTTGCACCTCTACACAGGCAGTATTTCCTCCGTAACGTGTAGTGTAATTACATGGACTAGGGATTAAACCACGCACTCCCCAGAATCGCACCAAAAAACTTGTCTTTGGAGCTTCATTTGCATGACTTGGAGATTGTGAGAACTCAAGATTTGACATTTTTATTGATACTAAACATTACCGAGCAGATCATCGTAATGGCGCAATTCTAACAATCGATTTTGTGCATCTACAATCACAACCTGGGGAGAGTAATCTTTTAACTCTTCCGGAGTGAACTGCCCGTAAGCCATTATAATCAAGCGATCCCCTGTAACGCCTAGACGTGCTGCTGCCCCATTTAATTCAATTGCTCCCGAATTAGCTGGAGCCGGGATCGCATAGGTCATCAGGCGCTCACCATTAGTAATATTAACTACTTGTACTTGCTCGTAAGGTAAAATATTTGCCTTTGACAATAAAGCTCGATCTATGCTAATGCTGCCAACATAGTTGATATTTGCCGCTGTGAGGGTACAGTTATGAATTTTTGCCAAAAGTAGCGTGCGCTGCATTGAGTTTAGAGGTTGTGAGGCAACTGAAACAATTATAATAGTTAGGATTGAAGATGAAATAAAATACACGCACCTCACCCTGTCCTGTCGGACATCCCTCTGCTTAATAAGGAGACCGAAAGATTTTTGCCTAGTAAAAAGCGAGGGTGAGGTTCAATTGTAGAGAGAGCATATTATTTAATCTGCCTCCCTTAGTTAGCTAGACAGCAAGAAGCCTCTCGTCTACCCGGAGGGAGGCGAAGAGATGAATTGCGAGTGAGTTGAAGACAGTCTTCCGACGGCAGTTGCTCTACTTGGGGAGACCCCAAGACCGCACTGCCTCACCAATGCCGTAGGCGAGGAAGGAAGACATGGAGGAAACGAACAAGGTATTGCATGAGGCAAGATACAATAGGTTTGGTTAACTTCACCCGTATCGGTGTCTGATTCAAGTCGGGAAGGGCACGCGCCTGACTTAAAACTGCGGTAGTGGGAAACAATTGGAGTACCACGAACGAATTTCTGGAAGGAGTAATCCGCCAGAAGCCTACACTTACTCGAAGAGAAGTGTAGGAGTGTCACAACTATCTGCTCCAAATTTGATAATTTTTGGCTTTAGCCCAGAGAATATCACAAAGTTCCTTCTAATGTGGCAGCTACAACTCGGTGATCCCGGTCTTGTCGTAACTCCATTAAAGCAGCTTGTGCCTCTGGGCTATGGAATTTTCTCAATG
>JASJCX010000357.1 GCA_030065255.1 Calothrix sp. MO_167.B42
CCGTCATTGCGACCGTTCGCTGAAAGCGTTCTCGCAGAGTAGGGAAGCAATCCCAAAGACCTTGTGATTGCGTCGTTTCACTTCGTTCCACTCGCAATGACATACTATGGGTATGCCCCCGGACATGATATGAGGTTTAAAAACCTTGCATTGACAATTTTTTGGAGTCCAAAAAAATGGAAGCAATAGGGGTGAAACTGTTCCCTATTCCCCGTTAAGAGTTCCCTACCCCCACAATCATGACTTTTTGCTGCAAGCCCTAACTATTGCTGTTCTGTATTTTCCGGGGTTGGTTGTGTATTTTCCGGGGTTGGTTGTGTATTTTCCGGGGTTGGTTCCATATTTTCCGGGATTGGTTGAATTTCAAAGCTAGGAACCGATTGCTGTGGATTCTGGCCAGCTGGGATAAAAGAAGGCGCAGTATTGCTAATTAAATCACTAGCATCAATACAAGTGTCCATTGCTTTAATCGGCTCAAATTTAATTTCTGCCCGTAAACCGACTACACAATTAGCAAATCTCACTGGTAGCAAACTCCGACCACAATAATCCAAAGTTGCTGACTTAGCACCTTCTTCAAGATTACGGCTAATACCATTTACACATTGAGCCAAATCTTTGGGACGACGTGATTTTTCGCAAGTAGCAAGAATATTTTGGGCAGCTAACTTTGTTTGACGCTCAATTCTGAGAACACAGGCGGATACATCCTCAGGATATAAGGCCTCAGCACAGGCTTTAGAGGCATTTTCCTCTGTAACACCAGCTTTTAGCAATTGAAATGCACAAAGGCGATAATCCTTAGCAGAAGTAATATTAGCTGCTTGTACGGGTAAATATGTGGCAAACCATGGCACCATTGTCAAAGCTGACAAACATATTCCTCTGAAAGTAACTGACAAGATATTTTTTTGATTTAACATTTTTCCGTTCTCCAAACACCCAAGGTTATGCTACCTCATATTACTTGAGAGGAATAGGAGACAACATACTTTAGCAATAGCCTTTATATTTTACCTTTTTCAGCAAGAAGGCTCACATCTTACCCGAAGGGAAGTGTGAGATGGCAGTTGCTTTAAGTCGGGAGGCAACGGCGGATGAGACGGGAAGCCTACTGTGTACACGAAGTGTCACTGTAGGTACTTCACAAATAATAATAGGCTAATTTAATAATATGCAAAATTGCTAATGAGTGCTAAAATTAGCTATTTGGGTAAATTTTAAATAGGATTAGTTAAGGAATCTCATGTCCCGATACAGAGGACCTCGTCTTAGGATTACACGTCGCTTAGGTGAATTACCAGGATTAACTCGTAAAAGTGCTAGACGTGCTTATCCCCCCGGTCAACATGGCCAAAATCGCAAAAAGCGTTCTGAATATGCTATCCGTCTAGAGGAAAAGCAAAAGCTCCGTTTCAACTATGGTTTAAGCGAGAGTCAATTACTGCGTTATGTCCGTAAAGCAAGACGGGTAACAGGTTCTACTGGACAAGTTTTGCTGCAATTACTGGAAATGCGTTTAGATAACACTATTTTCCGGTTAGGAATGGCTCCCACCATCCCCGCAGCCCGTCAACTAGTTAACCACGGCCACGTAACTGTTAATGGCAAAGTAGTGGATATTGCCAGCTACCAATGCCGTCCTGGGGAAATGATTGGAGTTAGAAACCAAAACAAATCCCGCCAATTGGTAGAGACAAACTTGCAATATCCTGGTTTGGCAAACCTTCCCAGTCATTTGGAGTTTGATAAAAACAAACTGGAGGGTAAAGTTAACGGTATCGTTGAGCGTGAATGGGTTGCCCTACAAATTAATGAGCTACTTGTGGTGGAATACTATTCACGGATGGCTTAAACAATTAAGAGTTAAGAGTTAGGAGTTAAGAGTTAGGAGTCGATATATTTCAGCCGAGTAACTCTTAACCCTATCCCCCGATTTGTGACATAGTACGGGTATAAATTCCTGTACTATTCCCGGAATCTCGCTGTTTGAAATTAATCTCTGGTTTTATTGTTAATAAATCTTGTAATTGCTGGCGTAATTCTCTGGTGCTAACACCTTTACGGAGGGCATCTTTTAGGTTAATTTGACCCGCTTCATTTAATAAACACGGACGCAACCAACCATCGGCACTCAGACGCATTCGATTACAGCGATCGCAAAAACATTCTGACATTTGACTAATAAACCCTAGGGTTCCCTTCGCCCCTGGTATTTGAAAAATATCCGCAGGTCCATTACCACAAACTTGAGATTCCGTCAATCCCCAACGTTCGCGGATGGCTTGGCGTAATTCTTCCGAGGAAATCCAACCGCGATCGCCAAATAATTCACCGTTACCTATGGGCATAAACTCAATAAAGCGGACATGCCATTGCTTGTCAATGGTTAATGCAGCTAAATCAAGGATTTCACTATCATTAACACCCGGAATTACCACCACATTTAATTTCAAAGGATCGAACCCCACCCGATAAGCAGCTTGAATCCCTTCCCAAACGGCTTGCCAACGCCCCCGGCCACGATTACCAATAATTAGGTCAAAAGTATCTGCATCGAGGGAATCAAGGCTAATATTAATCCGTTTTAGTCCAGCATCATAAAGGCTTTGTGCCATGGGAGCGAGTAAAAAGCCATTGGTAGTCATTGACATATCTTGAGTTTCCCCAACAGAAGCAATTTTTCTGACCAACTCCACCACCCCAGGACGTAATAGGGGTTCTCCTCCAGTCAAACGGAACCGAGTAAAACCTACGGGGATAAATACCTCTGTAATTAGGGTGAGTAATTCCTCATCTGTTAATAAATTTTGTTTGAGAATGTAATCCAACTCCGTTCCTTCAGGCATACAGTACTGACACCGGAAGTTACAGCGATCGATTAGACTAATGCGTAGGTAATCTACTTGGTTCATATACTAACTAACTAGTGTTTTTGTCAACGCCTAGATTTTGGTTGGTAAAATTTGCTTATATATTTTTAAATTAACGTGTATTGAGTGAATACATAGAAACCCGGTTTCATTAAGAAACCGGGTTTATGATCCCCACTGCATTTGTATTGCCATTAGTTTATGTCAGAAAATTTGACTCCCCCAACTACCAAACCCCAAGTACCAAATTTTTCTTCTGGCCCTTGCGCCAAACGTCCCGGTTGGTCTATTTCCGTCCTCGAAAATGCCTATTTGGGTCGTTCTCACCGTTCTGAAGGTGGAAAGGCTAAGTTAAAGGAAGTAATTGACCTGTCTAAGAAAATCTTGGGCGTACCCGCAGATTATCACCTGGGTATCGTTCCTGCTTCTGATACTGGTGCAGTGGAAATGGCATTGTGGTCATTGTTAGGAAAACTTCCCTTGGATATTTTAGCTTGGGAAAACTTTGGTCAAGAGTGGGTACAAGATGTTGTCGATCAATTACAGTTAGCAGATACCCGTATTTTCAAAGCTCCCTATGGCAGATTACCGGATTTCGGGCAAGTTGATTTTAGCCATGATGTTGTATTCCTGTGGAATGGTACAACTTCTGGGGTAAGAGTACCCAATGGTGATTGGATTGATGCAAATCGCACCGGCTTAACTATTTGTGATGCAACGTCAGCGGTATTTGCCATGGATATCCCCTGGGATAAATTAGATGTGGTTACCTATTCCTGGCAAAAAGTGATGGGTGGGGAAGCACAACATGGTGTAATTGTTCTTTCTCCCCGGGCTGTGGAACGTTTAGAAACCTATCAACCACCCCGTCCCCTACCAAAGTTATTTCGCCTGACAAAAAAGGGCAAGTTCAATGCAGGTATTTTCAAGGGAGATACCATCAATACACCATCCATGCTGTGTGTAGAAGACGCTTTAGATGGACTCAAATGGTCAGAAAGTATGGGGGGTAAGGTTGGACTCATTAGCCGTTCTGAGGCTAATTTGGCAGCAATGAGTGAATGGGTCGAAAAAACTGCCTGGGTAGATTTTCTTGCTGAACAACCAGAAACTCGTTCTTGTACTTCCATTTGTTTAAAGGTTGTGGATGAGTGGTTTACCACTTTGAGTCCAGAAGAACAGGCAGAATGCGCGAAAAAAGTAGCAAAACTCTTGGCAAGTAAGGAAGTAGCTTATGATATTGCTTCCTATCGTGCAGCACCTCCAGGATTAAGAATTTGGGGAGGCGCAACCATAGAAACCGCAGACCTAAAAGCACTATTTCCCTGGTTAGATTGGGCATATGCCACTGTGAAAGCAGAATTGAAAAGTTGATGATAGTTGACAGTTGACGGTTGACGGTTAAGAGTTGACAGTTGATGGTTATGAGTTAAAAATTATCCTCTTAACTCTTAACTTTTAACTCTTCACTCTTAACTCCTTCACTCCCCACTCCCTTTGAGTAATCCCCAATCATAAAAACAAAAGCCCGGTGATGTCACCGGGCTTTTGTTTGAGAGATAGTGGGGCAATATTCCCCAATGGTTTAGTTATAGAAAGTTAGTCATAAATCGTTGCTCTGATAATAGCTACTACGCTCAAACAGCCAATTCCGGACAAATTACTACGACAAGCAAAATTTATATAAACATTAATTTGAAGGGCATTTTTATAAAGGAATGGTATAGCACTACGCATATGCGTTAGGACATTTATCAATCCTCAAACCCTTTGATAGCTCCCTGTCCCCTGTCCCCTGTCCCCTGTCCTCTGTTCCCTGTCCCCTGTCCCCTGTCCCCTGTCCTCTGTTCCCTGTCCTCTGTCCCCTGTCCCCTTACTCCTTTTCACATTTATATGTCAATGGCACTTGACAATATGTAACAATGTTGTTAAATTTATTTACATAAGTTAACAAACCAGGAATCAATCATGTATACCACCAGTGATGAAAGAGGCATTCTGAACAACTTCGCTAGCGAACCCAAGTTGTACTATGCTGAGTACCCTTCAACCGAACAGCAAAATCAATACAAGATATTGGGTGTAGTTGCCATGCTTCTAGTCTCTGCCGTGATTACAATTGCCTTTACAGTTAGCTAAAAAAAATTAAATTTTGGTATCAAGTAATTTCATCGTCATTTGGACTTCTCCCATATCCTCGGTTGTCAAACCGGGGTTTTTTGTTGGGCAATGGGCAATGGAGGAGCAAAAATAAAAAATCACTTCACCTTATTCATAGGTAGAGTGTTAAATTAGGATACGCGATCGTTTCAAAGGAGTAAACTATGACCGGACAGTCCCCGGAGGCAGTATTATCAAAATTTCTGTTGAAAATTCTTTGGTTAGATGAAAACGTTGCCCTTGCCGTCGATCAAGTTGTCGGCAAAGGCACAAGCCCTTTGACTAAATACTTCTTTTGGCCTAGAGCAGATGCTTGGGAAGAACTCAAAAATGAGTTAGAGTCAAAACACTGGATTACTGAAGTTGAGAGAGTGGAATTGCTCAATAAAGCCACTGAAGTAATCAACTACTGGCAAGAAGAAGGTAGAACCAGGCCTATGGCAGAGGCCCAGTTGAAATTTCCTGAAGTTATTTTTACAGGTAGTACCTAGAGGGAAGGAGTGAAGGAGGGAAGGGTTGACGGTTGACAGTTGACAGTTGACAGTTGACAGTTGATGGTTAGTGTTTCCCTCAGCTCTCCAGCTCCCTATTGAGATAAGATAATTTTGGGTATGGGTAAGGTGGTATTTGTGGATAAATCCAAAGAGCCGACTTGTTCAAGGGATAGTTGCTGGACAATAGATAATAAGGCTGTACTTTGATCTAACAATTTATCCACATCAACACCACCATATATTGATGGATAACGCCGCAAACGATTACTGCCTTCTCCCAATAAAATTGCGGCACCCCGTACATTTTCATTACCTAAATGGTAGAGTGCCACAGCAATTTGTAAAATGCCTTGATAAAAAGT
>JASJCX010000037.1 GCA_030065255.1 Calothrix sp. MO_167.B42
AAGAGTTAAGAGTTAAGAGTTAAGAGTTAAGAGTTAAGAGTTAAGAGTTAAGAGTTAAGAGTTAAGAGTTAAGAGTTAAGAGTTAAGAGTTAAGAGTGAAGAGTGATATCATGTCCGCTTGAACACTTATTATTAAAGCTCACGCTCCAGACGCTCCAGACGCAACAGAGAATAAGAAGTTTTTATCGTAATTAATTACCCGGACATGATATGAAAGAGGGAATAATAATCTTCACTGTTCGCTCCTAACTCCTAACCATCAACTACCAACTACCAACTACCAACTACCAACATAATCCTCTATGGCATAATATCGTCGAGTTTGAGTTGCAAATTTGGAAATAAGTGAGAATAAATAGTATCTCCTAAGCGGTATTGCTGGTGCTGATAGATACCATCAACTAGCTGGCAAACTGTAAAAGTAGGTTGCTTGGGACTGCCGATAAATTGTAAACCACCTAAACCGCGAAAATCAATAATCCAATATTCAGGTATTTCTAAAAAAGCATATTCTTCCACCTTTCTGGCATAATCATCTTGCCAATTTGTACTCACAACCTCAGCAACTAGCCTAATAGTACGACCATTACAAATAATTGGTTCCTTTTGCCAAAGTGGTTCCTGGTTTAGTTTTGCTTTATCTAGGATAATTACATCTGGACGTAATGCTGTTGCTTCTGCTGCGGGTGGCTTAATCAAGCAAGTTTTGGGAATCAACCAGTTGCAACTAGTGCGAAGAATTTCAGCATAAAGCCTACCAGCAATGTTTCCTGAAACCTCTTCATGGGGACCAGTTGGTTCCATATCACGTAATTCTCCGTCAATCAGTTCATAACAAGGGTTATTTCCATATTCAGCGATAAATTGCTCAAAAGTCAGAAGTTTCGGTGGGGTGTATGTCATCACTCATACTTGTGGCGGGAGATGGTTTTATTTTAACGAAGCTATACTGATTGGGACATATGAAAAGCTTATGAGAGTTTATATAGTATGGGATATGGGAGTATCAATTTTACTGCTCTTATCGCAATTATTCTTTATCCCAATTTTTTGAGAAGTCCTGATTTCCATTGATATAATTAGGAATTAAGCTTTACCAATTAGCATTAATACCATCATGACGACAGTCATAGCTAAACCTTCATCACTACTTAGTAACATTAGAGTAGAGAAGGTTGATAAATTCCAACTATTCAAATTTAATGATGAGTTGCAAATACGGATGGAAGAACTTTTGCAACGGAAAAAGGCTAATTCACTCACACCAGAAGAAGCAATTGAATTAGAATCAATTGGTGAATTAGACCGGATTTTCACTCATATAAATGCCATTAAGTTAAGTCCAAAGTTAAAATTTTTCGGCATCTTGGCGTGAAATGACACCAGAATTATGTCAAGATGGCTGCAATTTACCATAGATATATAGAGTAAGGAGAACCCAAAACACAGTGAATGTAATCCAATCCCTACTGCAAGTATTTCGCAGTCGGAAAATGGCAGCCTTACTACTTATCGGTTTTTCCTCTGGTTTGCCATTGTTCTTGACTAGCAAGACATTACAAGCTTGGATGACCGTAGAAAAAGTTGATTTATCAGCCATTGGATTGTTTAGCTTAGTGGGTGTACCCTACTCCTTAAAATTTCTGTGGTCACCTTTGTTAGATCGATTTACTCTACCATTTTTAGGTAGGCGGCGGGGTTGGCTTATTGCAATTCAGGTGGGTTTATTGCTAGCGATCGCTTGTATGAGTTGGCAACAACCAAAACAAGCATTACAATTATTAGCCATTAATGCTGTGGCGATCGCTTTTTTGAGCGCCACTCAAGATATTGTGGCTGACGCTTACCGTACCGACGTGCTAGAACAACTGGAAATGGGTGCAGGTGCAGCTATTTTTGTCTTGGGTTATCGTGTCGCACTCCTGGTGACGGGCGCATTAGCATTGATATTAGCTGATAGCATATCTTGGTCATCAGTTTACCTGATCATGGCTGGGTGCATGGTAATTGGTATTTTAGCTACTCTATTTGCACCAGAACCAAAGTCAGTAACTCCGCCAGGTTCCTTAGCTGAAGCAGTGGTATTACCCTTTGGAGAATTTTTTCAACGCCGGGGTGTAGTCCAAGGCTGTTTAATTTTGTTATTTATCGTCCTTTATAAACTGGGCGATGCATTAGTAAACAATATGTCCACACCCTTTTTGCTGCAAACTGGGTTTACTCAAACCGATATTGGCGCAATTCAGGGTGGGATGGGTCTAATTGCTACAATTGTTGGCGCTCTGGCAGGGGGAGCATTTTTAAGTAAAATTGGACTGAATCGTTCTTTATGGGTGTTTGGAGCTTTACAGGCATTAAGTAATTTAGCATACCTGGTACTAGCGAATTTGGGTAAAAATTACCAGTTTTTGGTGCTGACAATCAATATCGAAAACTTCTGCGCTGGCTTAGGAACCGCCGCATTTGTTGCTTTTTTAATGAACTTATGCAACCCACGGTTTTCTGCCACCCAGTATGCTTTACTTTCTAGCGTCATGGCTGTGAGCCGAGATATTTTAGTTGCCCCAGCTGGTGTTTTAGCCAAAAATGCTGGTTGGTCAATGTTTTTTATTATCAGTATTATTGCGGCATTGCCAGGTATATTATTGTTACCATTTTTTGCTCCCTGGAACCAACAACCAGTAGCAGTTACCAGACCAGGAATTATAGATGAATCATAGGACTTATGGGACACAAAGTAGTTATTTCTACAGCCACATTTATTCTTTTTATCACTGGGCTGCTGCTAGGTTACGTTATCTCTCAGCTAGTGTTAGGCTTTTTACCCCTAAATTTACTGACATTTTTAGGTACATTTAGCCTAATTGTGATTTTTGCCATCGTTTACTATGCCTTATTTTGGGATTTGAGAAAACAACAATCCCAATCATCTGCCAATGGTAATCCACCTAACCAATCTAACCAATCCCAACCACCCCAATCTGAAGTCAGAGGGGTAATTTCCAATATACCCAATAGCCCCCCACCCAAAGCAATCAACCCCAGCCTAGAAAACAAATTAGTCAATTTATTAGCAGGGGATATAGATGCTGCGGAGAGATTAGTAGCAAAAGTCAAACAGGAATATCCCGGAATGCCAGAAAATTGGTATTGGGAAAGGGCGATTGCTGATTTGGAACGCGATCGACGGTAGAGGGGAAGAGGCAGGGGGGAAGAGGCAGGGGGGAAGAGGCAGGGGGGCAGGGAGCAGGGGGCAGGGGGAAGGATTTTGAATTTTCTTGCAATCTGTGGGATTCAATTGTTTTTAATTTATTTGTAGAGTTATCTTTGGGAGTGAAATTTTTGTATCGAGACTGCGATAACATAGATTGAGAAAGCGCGATCGATAACCCATTGCTCATAATCTAAAATATGGCTATATTTCGTCAATACATCATCCCCCTACTGGTAGTAATAACATTTTTATTTGCCCTAGTAGCAGTTAGTGCCCGTATTTTTTTACCTTCAGATATGGCAGCACCAGCACCAATTTCAGTTAACAGTTATCAGTTGACGGTTGACGGTTAAGAGTTGATAGTTGATGGTTGATAGTTGACAGGTCGGAGTCAAGAGTTTTAATTTTTTCACTCCCCATCTCCTCATCCCCTCATCCCCTCATCTCATCACCTCCTCCACTCTTCCACTCCCTCACTCCTCCACTCCCTCACTCCTTCCCTTGAATTTACATCCTGAATATCATATCCGCCGTGGCTCTACCCTAGATAAGCCCCTATTATTTAAGTTTATGCAACTAACCTATGGGGAAATGTTTCCAGGGCAGGATTTTGCTCATCTGCAAAAAACCGTTGAGCAATATCTTTCTCCAGAAACACCCTTATGGTGGGCAGATTTTTTCGGGGATAACGCCAAGCATAAATCTGAACCGGGAGTAGTTCAACCTTCCCCCACCCCAGTAGGTTGTTTGTGGGCTGGTAACGCCATCGATCAAGTACATGGCGATCGCCACTTGCATATTTTTTTACTTTACGTTGCCCCAGAACACCGACAACAGGGAATTGCCACAGCCTTAATGAAAAATTTAGAATCCTGGGCAAAGGCAAGAGGCGATCGCCAAATTGGATTACAAGTATTTCAAACTAGTACAGCAGCACTAAACCTTTATCAAAAGTTTGGTTATCACACCCAATCTCTGTGGATGGTTAAACCCTTACAAAAGGAGACAGGGGACAGTTGATAGTTGGTAGTTGACAGTTGACAGTTGACAGTTGACAGTTGGTAGTTGATGGTATTAAGGAAACTTATATCAAGTTCGGATGATTACTTAGAATAAAATCGCTAAGAGTAGGTTGGGTTGAGGAACGAAACCCAACACCATCAGCCTTTTGTTGGGTTTCACTTCGTTCTACCCAACCTACATTTAATTACAAGTATTTAAACTGACATGGTATTACTCATTACTCATTACTTCCCCACACTCCCCCTTACTTTCTATTTCCCAGCTACAAATAATAGGGTGGGAAAGTGTATCATGATAATGATTGCAAATTAGGCTTTCACTTGTTGGGGGTTTATATATTATTAATTAATCCCAATCAGGGATGGAAACAAATTTAAGTATGTATGACGAAGAAGAACTAAGCTTATTAGATGCTGAAATTGGCCTAGAAGAGCCTTTGGACCCCCTAGATCAAATAGAGCCACTTACTGCTGATTCAGAAGTGGTTAAACCCGATCCAGAGGAAATGTTAGCCTTATTAGCAAATCCCCAACCCCAGCAAAGGATGTTGGCGGCCCGTGCCTTTTGTGACATTGAAGATGCCAGGGCTATCCCCCATTTGATTGGTTTGTTAACAGATACTTGTGCCCTAGTGCGGGTTAGTGCTGCTTACGCCATTGGACGAAATCCCAGCCCAGATGCAGTAGAACCACTGATTGCTCAACTTAACCAAGATTGGAATGGTTACGTGCGTAAAGGAGTGGTTTGGGCCTTGGGAAATTGCCGCGATTACCGATGCCTACCACCCCTCACAGATGCTTTAAGAACGGATATATCCGCAGTCCGTTTATGGGCGGCTAGTTCCCTGGCTCAAATGGCTGATGTTGGCTATGAAAGTGTGGTAGGGGCAATTCCACCCTTAATAGAAGCCTTACTCACAGATCCCATTGCCGCAGTACGTAGTAATTGCGCCTGGACTATTGGACAATTATGTCGCGAACTGCCATCCAATATAGTTTATGGTGCCGCCATTGATGCCATAATTCAAGCCTTTGCCGAGGACCAAGACTTGGGAGTGAGGGAAGATGCCAAAGCATCCATATTGAGCGTTGGCGATCCTAGGGGATTGCAATTAATAGAAACCTTGGAAGAGGAAGGATGGTTTCTGGAAAAATAAAAATGATCGAATTGACTAAGAAGCAAAGGATACAAGTCCCTAACTTGCTGGTATGGGGTCAAACGGATTATCTGTTTGTCAAAATCGTTCGACTGAGCTCACGACGAAGTCTAAAATCCAAAATCGATTGACAATTTCTAGTAGATATTTTTCACGCACCCTATTGATTTTGCATTTTGACGGGTAAAGTAATCACACATTCTGTTTCTCCATATATATTTGTATCTAAATTAATTGTTCCACCATGCTTTTCTGTAATGATTTGATAGGATATAGTTAACCCTAAACCCGTGCCTTTGCTAATATTTTTAGTAGTAAAAAACTGCTCAAAGATTTGGGATTTATGTTTTTCATCTATGCCTATCCCATTATCACGAATACAGATTTCAATATTATCTTCTTCAATCAACCGCGTACTAATCCAAATTTTAGGTTCTTGATAGGTTCTTTGGTTAGCAGCTTTTAGTTTTTCATGCTCCATGGCTTCTTCAATGGCATCTATTGCATTGGTCAAAATATTCATGAAAACTTGATTAAGTTGAGCTGGATAACACTCTATATTGGCAAATTCTCCATAATTTTTGATAACTTGAATTTCATAATTATCTCCATAGGATACTATTCGATGGTTTAAAATCAGTAAAGTGTTGTCGATTCCTTCATGAATGTCAATTTCCTTCAATTGGGTATCATCTGAGCGAGAAAAACTACGAAGAGACTGCACAATATTTTGAATGCGATCTGCTCCTGATTTCATTGATGTCACAATTTTGGGCAAATCTTCAACAATAAAATCGATATCAATGTCTTCAAGGTCTTTTTTGGAGTTATTAGTTGTTGGAGAAAATTCCAGATGACGATAATAGTTTATTACTGTTAATAAATCGGTTAAATATTGATCGAAATGATATAAATTACCGTAAATATAGTTAACCGGATTATTTATTTCATGGGCAATCCCAGCAACAAGTTGTCCTAAACTTGCCATCTTTTCATTTTGAATTAAATGTATTTGGGATGTTTCTAAATCTTGCAGTGCCTGCTTCAGTTCCTCAGACTGGGCCTGAATCTCTTGTACAAATTGTGATTGTTTGAGGGCAATACCAAGTTGTTCACCAACCTGAGCTAGCAGCTCAATTTCATCAACTTGCCATTGTCGGGGAGCAGAATTTTGGCAACCAGTCAACAGTCCCCATAGTTTATTATCTTGAAAAATTGGGGCGATGGCATAAGCTCTAGCTGGAAATTCTTCTAATAATTTTACATGGTAATCTAAATCCTCTGCTTCATAAATATCTGGAATGGCAAAAGTTTCGTTATTGGCGTAACATCCACCTTTGGTTTCCATTAAGTAAATATCTTTAATGGTGGGTGAAACACCAACGAGTTCTTGACAACCATTAGCTATGGATTCAAACATAAAGTCCCCACTCCAATCTGAATTGAAGCGGTAAATGGTGACTCGATCTAATTCTAATAATTGACGTACTTCTTCAGTAGCTGTTTTACAAATGATTTCCCACTCAAAGGATTGACGAATCCTAGTAGTTATTTTTACTAGGGCCTTTTGACGAATTAAGGCTTTTTCTTGTGCTTGGGCTTGGGCTCGCAAAGTTGCTTGCTCTTGAAGTTGCTGTAAATAATCGGACTGTTGCAATGCAATGGCAAAATGACCGGAAATTTTTTGGATAAACTCAATTTCTGAGAGTTGCCATCGCCTAGGATTACTACACTGGTGAATGCATAGCAAACCCCATAGTTCTTCTCCTTTTAATACAGGAACAATCAAATTGGCACGAACTTGAAACTGTTCGAGAATTTGAATGTGGCAATTACTGAGTTCCCCGTCGTAAATATCAGCAACTGCTTGTACCCGCCCTTGGGTATAGTAAGTAGCAAACTGGGAGCCAAAACAATGATCGTAAACTTTGGCAGCCATAGCTGAAGGAAATTCGGGAGCAACATCCTCTGCCACAAATTCTCCTTCATCCCACCCACTTCCAGGGGTAAAGCAAAATACACCAACTCTATCTGCATTGAGCAATTGACGAATTTCCTTGGCAGTTGTCGTCAAGACAATATCCAAATCTAGAGACGATCTGATACGATCTATGATGTTATTTAATGTGTGTTGTTGATCTATTTGCTCAAATAATTGATCCGTGCACGAGGCTAACTGGTATGCTGCATGTTGAAGGGTATTAAATTGGCGATTAGAGTTAGGTCTGTTAGACATAAAATATTGACAACGTGGAATCATACGTTTTCAGTATTCCCACAACATACAAATAAATTAGGACTATTGCATAAATCTTTTTTCTCCCATGAAAAAGATAAGTAGTTTAAAATCTAAACACCTGTAATTTCATCCCATGATTCAGCGATATTGCAAAGTTTAGTTACATTAATCAACCATGATACATATCTAAATTAACTATAGGAATCCGGTTTGATTTGTGAATTGACTTGTAGGGGGAGGGTATAGGGTATAGGATACAGGATACAGGGTATAGGGTGCAGGGTATAGGGTACAGGATACAGAAAGTGTAATGAGTTCTGTAAGCGCACAGCGCAGGCTACGCCAACAAAAATCAAATAGTAATCCTATACGATATGAGTTTTTCTCCTTTTGCATCATTGTACAGGTATTTAGTCTCAATATAATTTAAAATTAATGACAAATAGACTACTAGTAATAATCCATAAAGTTATATAATAACTGTAAGAGCAAAAAGCAGCTTTGACTGGGAAAATAAATTTATATTTTCCCAAAATGACGATCGCTTTGGTATATTCCCGACCAAGAAAGTAACAAAATTACTATTGACAACTAATTGAAAAAATTTGATTGTCAATAATATGATGTTTGTTCATGCTGCTACAAGTCAAAACAGCAAAATAATCCACCATTCCCATAAATTTCCTCACAAGTGCACCACATTACCATAAAGTATTTTGGGGAAGATAATTAAGAGTGGACAAACACAATGGAAGTTAGGGAAACTGACTTTGCCAAATGTCCCCTCCAATCCGGACATCGAAAATCAAGATTTTAGCTAACTTAAAACTTGCCACCTCCATGACTGTTATTAATCCTAAGTGGATCCCTGTACCGACAGATTTGACATTGTTACCGGATGATGTTCATGTTTGGCGCATAGACCTTGACTTGCCAGAAGCAAAACTGCGAGAATTACGTAAGACCCTTTCTGATGATGAGATTACCCGTGCAGATAGATTTTATCAGAAGTTACACAGGCATCGTTTTATTGCCGGTAGGGGTATTTTGCGAACCATATTAGCAAATTATTTGGGTATTGAACCTAGCCAGGTGCAATTTGAATACGAACCCCTAGGAAAACCAATATTAGGTTCGATTTACGGTGAAAATCCCCCTTGCTTTAACTTATCCCATTCCCAAGGTTTGGGGTTGTGTGTGGTGAGTTGCGATCGCCCTTTAGGTATAGACTTAGAATATATTCGCCCCATGTCTGATTTACTTTCCCTGGCAAAACAGTTTTTTGCTCCTTCTGAATATGGTTTAATTCAATCTTTACCGCCACAACAAAAGCAAGAAATATTCTTTCGTTATTGGACTTGTAAGGAGGCTTATTTAAAAGCAACGGGTGTGGGATTGTCTAAGTTACGGGAAATTGAAATTATCCTTAGTCCTAGGGATTCTGCCAAGTTGAAGAATGTTGATGATTGGCATCTATTAGAAATCAAACCGGGAGATAATTTTGCTGCTGCTGTGGCTATTAGTGGTTTTGGTTGGCAAATGAAATATTGGCAGTATTAAGAGTTGACGGTTGACGGTTGACGGTTGACAGTTAATGACAAATCAAACTAACCAAATTCCTCAATAGGTAGGAGTAATTAAATATAAGAGGCGAAGCTCAACCCCAGCCCCTCTCCTTCTTGAACCTCATTCCTTAAACCTCACCCCCAGCCCCTCTCCTTAATAAAGGAGAGGGGTACCGTCATTTTATATTTAATGTAAATTCGCTATGTCCAGAATTTTGACTTTTCTACAAAGTCGGGGTTCTAAATTTGTAAATCAACAAAAAAGTTGCATTTATATTTAAAATGCAACTTAAGATGTTTTTTTTCACAGAAATGGAAATTATATTTGTACTAACCCTAGTTAATTGATAACTGTTTCAGTTCTGTTTTAAAATTTGCAAACCCTTTTACTTTTACCCTATAGAAGCACTAGAAAATATTAAGCTATATCCAGAAAACCATTCTGAATTAAAAAGGCAGAATGAGTCATTAACAACTGAGAGTCGAAGGGAGGACAAACAATTCCACTACCTGCAAGGGCATTTAATGTCTCTTCGCAACTGATTTTTGGCCGTCTGGATTGCAGATATAAATCAGGGATAGTAATCTGTTCGTCAGACCACTTTTCTAGTAAGAAAGGACGTAATGTATATAAAGGATTGTCAGCAGAAGACAAATCATTAATTAATTTAGCCTGCCATTGTTTATAGGGAATCATCTCCACCGGAAAACCCATAGAACTTATCCAATCAATCAAATAGCTCAGGGGTTTTGGTTGGGGATGTTGCAGGTGGAAGGCTTTACCAATAGATTCTTTCTGTCTAGACAGATAGACAATAGCCTTACTGACATAATCTACAGGAGATGCATCCAACATATAATCAACATCCGGGAAGCAACCCATTTGGATACAACCTTTAATTACCAAATTGATGAAATCATCGGTATTACACGCACCAGTTCTACTATCACCAGAAATTAAAGGTGGCCTATGTATGGTAACCGGAATTCCCCTCTCCCCTGCCAGTTTGACTAGTTTTTCCGCCACCCATTTGGTTTGGGAATAACCGAGGAATATCCCTTCCCAATGTTGGAAATCGTCGTCTTCCTTGACAATCTGGCCAGCATAGGCAGATGATTCAAATACTGCCACACTGGAAACATAGTGTACGGGCTTCACTTTAAATAAGCTTGCCATGCGTAACACCTCTTGGGTTCCCAGTACATTAGCTGCTTTCAGGGCAGGGTAAGGATAAACATAGTTGAGCATAGCAGCACTGTGGTAGATACTATCAACATTAGCAGCCAACATCTCAAAGCCTTCCGTGCTAATCCCTAGATAAGGTAAAGATAAATCTCCCAACACCGGGATAACCCTAGGACTAAATTCCTCATCCCACAATCCGTAAGACTCCAAATTCTTTTGCAACTTCTGCTTACCAGCGGTAATATCATCCCCACGTACCAAACAGTAGATATCTGCATTAGTTTGTTGGAGTAATTCCTGGATGAGAAACGCCCCTAAAAAGCCCGTTCCCCCAGTCAAAAAGATATTATCAACTTGTCCCACAAAACGGAAAGATTGGGAAGGAGGACGAATCGCAGCATCCAGAACAACTTCCGCCCCTAAATCCAAAGTTGCAGGCTTAACAATATTAGGTTTATGCACAACAGCTTTATCCGTTGCCACATCCGTTGCCACATCCGCTCCCCCCAACTCCGCCGACTCCTCTGCCAATCGTTGGGAAAGCATCTCCACATTAGGATAATGCCATAGTAAAGTAGGCGATACCTCAAAACCAAGCATTTTCTCCGTTTGAGTCACAATAGACATTGCTTGGGTAGAATCTAAACCATAATCTTCCAAAGACTGTTGAATATCAACCTCTGCCGCTTCTACTTGCAATGCTGATGCCAAGTGAGAACACAACCAGGCTTGAATTTCCTCTTGGCTATAAACTTGTTTTGTAGTCATAACAATTATCCGTTATCCGTTATCCGTTATCCGCTATCCGTTATCCGCTATCCGTTATCCGTTATCCGTTATCCGCTATCCGCTATCCGCTATCCGCTATCCGTTGCCACTATCCGTTGCCACTATCCGTTGCCACTATCCGTTGCCTCATCTCCAGTTAAATAGTTATTAACCCTCCAACGTAGAACCAACAGGATAATAGTGACTGTAGTCATCCGCAACTTGTAATCCCTGCATTTTCAAACTTTGAATCCGGTATAAAAATGCAGCTCCCACCATCATATGATTAGCAACATCAACTACATAGCGATTCTCCGGCTCAGACAAGTAAGAACCCCGCACCCAATCATTAAAACCACCCATAGCTGGGCCACACCAAATTTGATAATCTACCTCCCTACCCTGCTCTCCAGAATTTGACCACCGGGAAGATAAACCCAAATACCAGCGAAAAATCAACGCCATTTTCAGCTTAGAATTATTCAGTGCTTTCCCCAATTTAGCAGGATTTTTCTGTGATAAATAATTCGCCGTAGCCTCCCAAACTTCACCGAGGGATTTACGAAAGATTTGTTTTTCCAACTTCAATCTTTCCCCTTCAGGAATCTCATCAATAGAATTATAGTTGCGGTAGATTTCATATAACTTTTGCGCCCGCAGAGCAAACATCGTCCCCCGCTTCAGAACCTGCAACTTCACCCCCATTTCAAACATATCCGCCGCCGGAGCCATTATCACATCCGCCATTTCCGCCTGTGCTAATAACTTCTTAGTATGGGCGCTAGCTCCAGACTCCACACAGGATTGGTTAATCGAACCAGTCACCACATAAGCCGCACCCATCATAAAAGCAGCCAGGGTAGATTCCGGGGTAGCAATACCTCCAGCCACTCCCACCCGAATCGGTTGGGCGTAATTGTATTTACCTTGAATCTCATCCCTCAAAGCAATCATAGAAGGAAGCAGACATACCAAAGGACGATTATCAGTATGTCCCCCAGAATCAGCTTCCACGGTAATATCGTCAGCCAGGGGTATTTTACTAGCTAGATTTGCCTGTAACTCCGTAATTAATCCCTGACTAACCAAATCCTTGAGAATTCTCTCTGGAGCTGGTTGCATAAATTTGGTTGCAACCTCTCGCCGGGAAATTTTGGCAATGATTTTATTATTGATTTGGATTTGGTTAGCTGGGTTTAAGCTTAATCCTGCCGCTCGATAGTAAACTATATTAGGAGTAATATCGAGGAAAGCAGAGGCTTCAATGGTTTTTACCCCATATTTGAGGTATAAGTCCACCGCACCCCTTTCTAGGGCTGGTTCGTTGGGGCTGTGGATTAAATTGAAGGCGTAGGGCCCCTGGGGTAATGCCTCTTGGATGCGGTTAATTGCTGCTTCTAGGCGTTGGGGTGGTAGCCCTCCCGCACCAAAGGAGGCGAGGATTTTGGCTTTACCCAGGGCAATTACCATTTCCTCAGAGGCGATGGCACTAGCCATAGCGCCGGTGGTATAGGCGTATTTTACCCCATGGCAGGCAAGAAAATTGCGATCGCCCATTTGTTGGGGGGAGATGGGGGGGGTAGCGATTAACAGTTCGATGTGGGGGGTGTTTGTGTTTTCTCGGGGGGAGATATACCCTTGGTTGGTGACTCCGATTTTGTTGTCTACTCTGACTATGTAGCAGGGTTTGTCGAGGGTGAGTAGGGTTTGTTTGATGGCTTGGGGGGTGAAGGATATGCTGTCTAGGGAGCCTTTCCAGGTTTGATAGGTGGGAGGGGATGGGGGTAGGTTTAGTCCGTTGTTTGGTAACGCATTGATTGTGTTCACGGTGGGTTCCTTGTGGATTATGGGGTTTTTATGTCTCACGCAAAGACGCAAAGACGCAAAGTTACAAAGAAAAATAAAGGTGATTTTGACGTTTCATATTCTGATTCAGCAATGCCAGGGAGGGAGTATAATCCTGTGTTCTTTCTTTTGACTTTTTACTTTTGACTTTTTACTTCTTCTAGGAGGTTGGCGGCGCAGGCTATTTGTAGTTGGATGATTTGGCTCATTTGTTGGCTAAATTCTTGGCGGGATTGGAGGAAGGTGTTATGGGTTTGATGGAGGTGTTGGTTGTTTTTATGTATTTGTTGATAGTGGGGGTGGATGTTGGGGGTGCTGGTGTTTGTCATGGGAGATGTTGAGGGTTGATGGTTGATGGTTGATGGTTGATGGTTGATGGTTGATGGTTGAGGCTTGGGGGTTGAGGCTTGGGGGTTGAGGGTTGATGGTTGATGGTTGATGGTTGATGGTTGAGGGTTGTTGGTTGATGGTTGAGGGTTGATGGTTTGTTGATTTTTGGCAGGGGTAATTGCTTTCTTAGCTATATTGTGGAAAAGTTTTTTGTTCTCTTCTGTGAGAATTTTGTCAATGAAACTTTCACCACCTAAAATCACTTTTTTCTGGGTGAGTTTTGCTTTTTTAGTTGTTTGTGGTTCAGTGGAGATTAATGGGGATAAATCTACTTCAACTTGATGGCTAATGAGTTTGGCAAGGGCTTTGATTATCCCTGCATGGTCATCTAATCCCCTACGATTGAGGGATACGGTAAGGTGGGGATGTTGACTCAAGTTTTTGCCTATCCACCGAGAACATACGTTACCAGCTCCGGTTTCGATGAAGATTCTGGCTCCATCAGCATACAGTTGGTTGACTAGACGAGGGAAGTCGAGTTGTTGACATAATCCCGTTGCTATGCTATGGGCGATCGCACCACTTTCTAATTGCACGGGGCCATATTTAGCGGCGGAATAGAGGGTGGTGGCTGGTAGATTTTGTTGCATTTGTAACGTATTGACCCTGGCAATTTCCCCGAATTCCGACTGCATGGCTTGGCAGTGGATCACGTGGTCGAAGGGGGCGCGAAAGGCGTTACAGCCAATGGTTTGGATGACGCGATCGCATGCTTTGGGATCTCCGGCGATGACTACTTCTTCGGGGGTGTTAATTTGGGTGAGGAAGACTTTTGGCTCGTTTTTAATGGCTTCTTGGACGTAGGAGGGGGTGGCGACGAGGACGTAGTTAGCCCAAATATTATTGTCTGGTGTGTGGTTGGGGGGTATGTGCCAAAATTGACGCACTGCTTGTTTCTCCCCGGCCAATTTGTTGGCGAATAGGGGGGATTGATGGAGGGAGACAATGCCTTGGGTGAAGTTATCCCATATTCCCATGGCAGACATCATGCTGGTTTCCCCTAGGCTGTAACCAAAGGCAAATTTGGGTTTGATTTGAAAGTCGTCTCGGATAATTTGGGTGATGAATCTGGTGAATAACATATCCAAGTCGAAGATTGCCAGGGGATTTTCTAGGAATTGTTTTTCCAGGTTTTCTAGCTGTCTGGTGGAGAGTTTGTTGAGGCTGCGGGGAAAGACTTGGTGGGAGCTGGCTGCTACTAAGTCTTGTAGGTTGGTGATGGCAACGTCATCATGAATTTTGGGAAACAGGCGGAAGAGGTTGCGGGCAATACCTAGGTAGGAGTTGACGGCGGCGGGATAGATGTAGGCGACTTCTCCGGTGGTGCCTAGGGGGTTGGCACTGAAGTAGCTACCTAGGGGGGTTTGCCAGTCTTTGCCGGTTTGCAGGGCTGTTTCGATACCTTTATGGGCTGAGGTGATTTCCCTGGTTAATTCTTTGGGGTTATGGGCGAGGATAACCAGGGTATATTTCCCGAGGGGGGATTGTTGGTATTTGATAAGGGCTTGGTTGGCAGCATGAGCCAGGGAAGTACCATTATTAATGGTAGTAACTAAAGTATCTGCCTGGGCAAGTAAATCTGCTGTAGTTTTACCAACAATAGGGAAGAGATAAAAAGGAGTCTGTTGCAAAAACTTATTGCTCCCTTTTCTCCCCTGCTCCCTGCCCCCTGCCCCCCTGTATCTTCCCCCTGCCTCCTGCCTTCTGCCTCCTGCCTCCGATAAAATCACATGGGCATAACTGCCATCAATACCCATACCATTAATAGCTGCCATTCTTTTACTGGCTTGCTTCTCCCGGAACCAAGGTCTGGATTCTGTGGCAACATAAAAGGGACTACCTTGCCATTGTTCTTGGTTTTTGACTCCCGTCCATTTAGGAGTACCAGGGATGTATCGGTGATGGAGGCAGAGGGCGGTTTTAATTAAGCTAGCCATGCCAGAGGCGACGTAGGTATGGCCGATATTAGCTTTGACACTACCAATGGCGCAGGTTAAATCATGGCTACCGTTGGCATAGGCTTGGGTTAAACCAGTGATTTCCGCTTCATCTGTTTGGGGAATGCCACTACCCACAACTTCTAGGTAATTGATATCTGTAGTTTTTACCCCCGCATTTAATAGGGCTTGTTGACTAACTTGGTTAACAAAACCCGGATTTGGTTGAGCCAAAGTAGAGGCAGGGGAGCAGGGAGCAGGGAGCAGGGGGGAGGATTGGATGGAAGAGTCCCCTCCGCCTATTCCCTGTTGGCTAAAACTCAGGGCATCAATGGCCGCATAAATTTTATCTTGGTGCTGTTGAGCAGTGTCATGGCGTTTTAACACCACCGCCCCCGCACCTTCTCCCACCATCCAGCCATCAGCTTTTTGGTCATAACTTAGGGTATTTACCCCTTGATTTAGGGTAGCAAATTGGTTGCGTAATAAAACATTTTCCACACCACCAGCTAAATCCACCGCCCCCACCAGTACGGCATCCGCTTCCCCGGTGGTGAGCAGGTGTTGTGCCACTTCTAACACCTTGAAAGTGGAATTTTCCCCCGCCGTCATGGTAAATACTGGGGCGGTAAAATCCCAGAGGGAGGAAATCCGACTCGCCATAATATTGGCAATGTAACTGACATACTCACTCGTAGCCACGGGGTGATGGATACCATCCTTCACAATAGTTGCTAATTGATTTACCTTCTCTTCCGGTAAAGCAATTTCCCCAGCAATTAAACCCTCCTTCACCTGCCAATCACTATTCCATCTTTGCTGTAATTGATGTACAGATAACTCAGTCTCCGCCGCAATCACCACCGCCACATTACCACCGGGTTGAATCTCAGCATCTTGTAAAGCTCTTTCGGCAACTTTCAACATTAATAATTGCTGCTGATTGAGCTTATCTAATTCATTGGGGGGAATCTTACTAGAAACCGTATCAATATCAAACTCAGAAATATAAGCTCCCTGGGGTGCTTTCCCATCCTTTAACCCATACCTTTGTAATAACTCAGTTTGGGTTTCCATCCCATGCCATCTGTGGGGGGGTAGGGGAATAAAATGTTGTTTGCCTTCATATATACTGCGCTCAAAGGCATCTAAACCATCACATTGCCCAAAAAAGGCATCCATGCCCACAATTGTCATCTTAGTAGGTTGCATTGGTGGTGCAGGAACAATGTCTTCGTTATTATTACCTTGTTCTAAAATCATATGGGCATTAGTACCACCCAAACCAAAAGCACTAATAGCCGCACGTTTGACGGGTTTATCTCCCCAATTGGTATGACTGGTGACAATATTCTCGGGGGAAATCACCTGATTGTCATCCCCCTGGGGTTGAGTCACATTAATAGTGGCGGGAATCACACCCTCATTCATACTCAACAACACCTTAATTAAACTCACCGCCCCCGCAGAGGTTAATAAGTGTCCCACATTGGATTTTACTGAACCCACCAAGGGAGTAGCTTGATGTTGTCCAAAAAAGGTATTAACAGAATTAAACTCCGTCGTATCTCCCAACAGGGTACCAGTGGCATGGCACTCCATATAATCAATATCTTGGGGACTAATACCAGCCTCCTCATAAGCCCGTTCAAAAGCCAGGGTTTGTCCCCGAGAATTGGGACTGAGTAAGTGTTTACCCTTACCATCATTAGATAAACCATTACCACAGATAGTACCATAAATGCGATCGCCATCTCGCAGTGCATCACTATACCGTTTGAGTACTACCATCCCCGTACCTTCGGCGGTGAGCATTCCCCTGGATGTCTTATCTAGGGGGCGGCTAATATCATTATCTTCCGGGTAGCCTTGGATACCGGAAAACAGCATCCGCAGGAATAAAGGATCGGCACAACTTATACCACCAGCCAGCATTAAGTCTGCTTTGTGCGTCCACAGGTAGTGGGATGCTAACCGGGCTGCATATTGGGGTGAGGAGCAGGCCGCATCTATGGAAAAATGGATATTCGATAGGGATAAAGCCTGGGCAATGATAGCCGTGGGTGAGCCGGATATCATGGCGTTGAAGGTTGAGGGTTGGGGGTTGGGGGTTGATGGTTGTTGGTTGAGGGTTAAGGGTTGTTGGATTAATTCTTGAATTGCGGGGGTAAGTACTTGTTGGTAAAGGGGTGCGAATAGTTGATTGGAGGATTTTGTGGGTAGGGAGAGGGTACCTAAAATGACTCCAGTTTTTGCTAGGATGGCTGGTTGTTCTAAATAACCGCTATGTTGTAGGGCTTGTTTGGCGGTATCAAGGGACCATTTACAGGTATTATCTAATTGTTCGAGGAATGATGGGGGTATGTTGTACCCATTGGCATCAAATTGAAAGTCGCGGATAAATCCACCTTTGAGGGAATAGATTTTATCGGGTGTTCCTTTGGTTGGGTTGTAAAATATGTTGGGATCTACACCAGTTTCTGTGATGGTGATGGAGGATGTGGAGTCTTTTTGGTTGATGAGGTTTTGCCAAAATTCTTGGGAGTTTTTGGCATCGGGAAATAGGCAGGAGAATCCGATAATTGCTATTTTTTCCATTATGTTTGTTTGGGTAAAATTGTTTTGAATTTATCTCACGCAGAGACGCTCCAGACGCAGAGGAAGAAATGGGGAGTGAGGGAGTGAGAGAGTGGGGGAGGGGAGTGTAGACGATATGTATCTATAATTTTAGGAATATATAATCTAAAAATTATTTCCTTAATATTCCTTCCCTCTTTCCCTCCTTCCCTCTTTCCCTCCTTCACTCTTAACTCTTAACTCTTAACTCTTAACTCTTAACTCTTCCCTCCTTCCATAAGTTTGGCTGGGAAGATAATGCCTTTTGCCCCTAGGAGTTGGGAGTATAATTTTCCTTGTTCGTCATGGATGTAGAAGTCTGCAACTACGCCAGTTGTGGTTTTATTGATGACTTCACAGGATACATAATAGGTGGCGTTACAGGGGGTTTTAGCGAACTGTTCGTATTGTAAAAATTGTCCGGGGAGACAAATTTCTTGATGGAGGTGAGATAACCATAGCCATAGCCCGTGGGTGCTTAAGTCGGTGGTAAATCCGTTTACCCAATATGCAGCGAATTGTCCCTGTTGTTTGCGACTAATTTCTTGCCAAAAACATTCAGTGGTAATCTTGGATTGGTTAATATTAATAACTCGTTTTACTTGCTGGAAAGATGGACCATGGAATAAGGAAGATAGTCCATTTTGATAGAAGTCTGAGCCAGTTGTGGTAATGATATTATCTGCTGTCAAATTCAATCTTTCATAGTTAGGAGCAGATGGAATATCTCGCCGCAGTTTAACATTAGAACTAAAGTGATAAATGACTTTACCTTGGGGATTGCGACTCCAAATCTTGCCGTGGAAATCTACCTCATGGTTATCTACATCCTTAGCAACTTCTTGTAAATCCAAGAAATATTCACTGGCTAAAGTTTCATTGAAAGTAATACCCTTTAAAACTCGGAAATCCGAACAACCAAAAGCCTTATGTCCGGGATAAATTTTCTCACAGGTATCAGAAATCCAAGATACCGCACAAGTGGCAGGGAGGACAGGATTGCCAGCAATTACATGGTCATGTAAAAATGGATTTGCCGATAGCCTTAATTGACGACGAATCCGATATTTTTTTAACTCTGGCTCTAATTTTACCGCTGGGGGAATACTCGGACTGCCAATTACCAATTGAGTTGTATCATGATGCCGTGACTGTAATTCATCCACCAACATTTGTGTGCCAACTTCAATGGGAATAATATCAATCCCCCGTTTCGCAAACTCCTTCTTCAACTGGGGGGTTACCATCCCACTATCCCAAGCACCCCAGTTAATGGCTACCACATGACAACCAGGATATTGTTGCTTGACTAAATGGGCAGACTTATTGAGAATTTCATTCGCAATCGCATAATCAGATTGTCCTATATTACCGTAAAAACCACTCACGGAAGAAAACAAAACTAAATGTTCTAAATCACTAGAGTTGATGCAGGATAAAAGATTTTCCAATCCTTTAACTTTAGCGGTATAAACCTTCTCAAAATCTGCTTCCGTTTTCTTCTCAATTAACTTATCAGCTAAATTCCCAGCACCATGAATGATACCTGTAACCTTACCCATACTTTCCACGGTATCGGTAATTTTTTGATTTAAATCCAGGGTATCTGTAACATCCACACTCAGATATTGTACCTGACTACCAGTAGCCCTAATATCTGATAAAGTTTGTTTAATTTCCCGACTTCCAGCAATTTGCTTAAAAATATCTTGTACCTTCATAGGAGTAGGCTTTTCCCCCTGACTCATTAGGTACTGCATAATTCGTTTTTTTAAAGTTGCTTCATCCCCACAATCGCGAGCAAACTCCGGCTCATTTTCTAACAACTCCGAACGCCCTAACAGGATAAACTTACAAGGATGTTGCTGTGCCAAATTAATTGTACACTTAGCCGTAATCCCCTTAGCACCACCACTAACAATAAAAACTGATTCTGGCCTAATTTCAGCTTTTACAGACATAACTTCTCCTATAAAATTTAATCAAATTCCGCGACTGCAATCTTATTGCTCTCTTCTTCTCTTCTTCTCCTCTTCTCTTCTTCTCTGCGCTCTCAGCGCCTCTGCGGTTCATAAATTCTTAAATTTGACCCATCCTTACAGAGATTTGAACTTATAGCAATGGACATATTTCAACTGCCAACCGTCACCGAAGAGGCAGAGGGGCAGGGGGCAGGGGGAGTGTGGGGAGTGTGGGGAGTGTGGGAGGTTTAACCATCAACTGTCAACTGTCAACTCCTAACTCTTAACTCCGAACTGTCAACCATCAACTACCAACTAACAACTAACAACTAACAACTAACAACTGTCAACTATCAACTATCAACTCAAAACTTTGAAAATACCTAGGAGAATCATCGCGACGATATTCAGGATTCCTTCGAGGTGCAGCATTAAGAATGAGAATAACAATCGTAAATAAAGCGATTGTAGCTACTATGACAATTGGCAATAAATTACTACTTTCTACATCCCATTCCAACCAAGAATTGCTGTTACTATCTTCCTCATCCACTCCCAACAAACGAATATCTCTTAGTTCTGTTTGTTCGGGGGATAATTGGATAGGATATTGGTAATTTCTGTAACCCTCAGCTTCTACAATCAATTCACCTTGTAGGGCATTTGTATCTGTAGAATTGATGAATAATCGATAAATTCCTTCTATATCAGTGTAAGTAAAAATTGAAATTTCTTCTGAATTAAAAGATACTTTTGCTCCACTAATAGGAGCTTGTCTTCGTTGATCGATAATACGACCAGTGTAACTAATGCTGGGGGATTGTGACATATATTTACACAGGCTTATCCGTTGTCTATTTTAGATTTTAGATTTTAGATTGAGAATCCGTTATCCGTTATGTGTTATATCAAATCCGGTTACATCGGAATGATAAAAAACCACAGAGGCACAGAGAGCGCAGAGGAAGAGGGGAGTGTGGGAGGTGTGGGAAGAAATATTATTGATTTGTCTTACTCACTCCTTCACTCTTAACTCTTCACTCTTCCCTCTTCACTCTTCACTCCTCCCCTCTTTCCCTCAGGCTATTAAAGTAACTCTCCCTTGGGAACCGTAAGCGACTTCAGTTAAGTAGCGATTGGGGTCATGCAATTCTGCAATAATATGATTAGCTGCATCTCCAGCATTAATATCGGGACTAATATCGATGGCTCGACAAAATACCTTTTCCCATTCCCAAATCATGCTCTTGGTTAACCCGAATAAACCAGCACCAATGGCTCCAAAGTTAACTTTCTGCTCTAACCCAAAAGCACCATCTAATCTAGCTACTGTACAAAAACAACTGCGCCCATTACCATTTGCGGCTTGATTGAGGGACTTTTGCAGATGTTTCGCCATCAAGAAGATATGTTTGACAATTGCTTTCTCTTCTGGAAAATAGGGAACTGTAGCCTGGGGATGCTTGCCAAATAATGGATGTAGATGGATGAATGCTCCTACGTTACCATATTTTGTTGCGATCGCATTTAGTTGTTGTTGTAAATGGGTTTCGCTCATGTCTTGTAGGGTAATGCGGTTGACTCCTGGGGGTAAAGTAGATTGTTGGGAAATTAAGGAGGGGGGGAAACTTAAAACTATGACTTTCCATCCACCCTCGATTAACATTTGTGCCACTTTGGAGGTGGTGAGGGAACCATCATCGGTAATTAAGCCAATGTGTCCCTCTGGTAATGTGACTTGCCAAAAATCTGGTTGGGGCAGGTTTTTCAATCTAGCTGTCAGCCGTTTAACGTTATGGTTTAGTTCCCTTGGCTGACTAGGAGATTGGGGTTGGGACTTTTTTTTTTCTCCAGCTAATTTCTGGAGGTAAGCAACGATTTGAGCAATGGTACGCAATTCTCCCAAGTCTTCTACGTTGTCTGGTTTGGGTAAGTCTGGGTACATCTCTTGTAATGCTCCCATGATTTCCACCCGTTTGATGGAATCAATCCCTAAATCTGCTTCCAAATCCATATCCAGTTCCAACATCTCCACTGGATAACCAGTTTTCTCACTGGTAATGGCTAACATATTCTCGGATAAGTTGCTTAAATCAGCTGTCACGGTTTCAGCTACAGGTTCCTCTACGGGTGCAGCTATTGGTGCATTCACCACCACTGTTGATTCCACTGGGGTAGTAACTGGAGCTGCAACAGGAGTCGCAATATTGTTAACAGCAACCTCTTCTACTACGGGGGTGAGTTCCATGGTAGGTTCAATTACGGGTTCGGTGACGGTGGGAGCTGCTACCCCTGGAGCCACGGCAGTTCCAGATTTACCCCCTAAGGATTTGAGATAGTCAACGATTTGAGCAATGGTACGCAACTCTCCCAAATCTTCTACGTTGTCTGGCTTGGGTAAGTCTGGGTACATCTCTTGCAATGCGCCCATAATTTCCACCCGTTTGATGGAATCAATGCCCAAATCTGCTTCCAAATCCATATCCAGTTCCAACATTTCCACTGGATAACCAGTTTTCTCACTGGTAATGGCTAGCATATTCTCGGATAAATTACTCAAATCCACAGCAACGGGTGCAACGGATGTAACGGGTGCAACGGATGTAACGGGTGCAACGGATGTAACGGATGTAACAGGTTCAGCAACAGATGCAACGGATGTAACGGATTCAGCAACAGATGCAACGGATGTAACGGATGTAACAGGTGCAGTTATCTGTGCATTTTCCACCACAGTTGTTGCTGGTTCTTCCACCACTGGTGCTGGTGCAACTTCCATCACAGCAGCAACACCATTCCTCACTTCAGGCTCTGGTTGACTTGCCGACTTAATTGCTGGTAACTCAACAACAGGATTTAACTTAGGTTCTGGGGGAGTATGGATAACTTCTTGCACTGGTAAACTCCCTTCCCCATTTACCATTGCTTCTCCACCATTTTCCATCCCCATCAACTGAGAATACTCTTGTTGAATTAATTGGAAAAAATGTTTAGTATATTCAACCTGTTCCCGTAAATACTGCTCATGAACCCGCAGAGTATCACCTTGCTGACTATGGAACTGCTGCATACTGCGATTTAAACTATCAACAATCCCAGACTGCAACCCCACCCCAGATTTACCCTTACCAAACAAAGCATTTTGCTGTTGAATCAACTGGAAAAAACTCTGAGCATACTCCACCTGATGCTGCAAATAGTTGCTGTGAACCTGTAAACTCTCCCTTTGACTTTGCTGAAACTGAGTCAACACATATTCCAGACTAGATAAAATCCTCTGGGAATCAACAACCTTCTTTGTATTATCCATATCTAAATTCTGCATATCCAACCGAGTCATAGAACCATGGGAAACCTCAGATAATGGAGCAGGCTGCAAATCAGCAACAATAACCTTCTCCTGCAAACCATCTACCTTCCCATTCTTCTCTTCCTTTGCGCCTACCCTGCGGGAAGCCACTTCGTGTCTAATGCGTCTTTGCGCGAACCCCTCATTCTTCCCATTCACCAAAGCCTGCTCAAATCCCAACTTAGTCTTATCAGACACATAATTCGCCCCATTCAACTGGAACCTCAAACCCTTCTTCTGCTGAGGCTCCGGCAGCGACTTAGGCACATAATAAGGATCCAAATTTTGCAGACATACACCAGCCACCCGTAACTGTACCACAGCTTGACGCAAACAGCGATCGCTATTTTTCTGGGAACTGGGATTCAAAGCAATCGCCATGTGGGGACGCTCGCCCAAAATATCCTTCACCAAATTAGTGAGAATCTTCCGGGGGCCAAATTCAATAAAGCAGTAACCCCCCGCACCGTAAATATTCTCAATTTCCTGCTTAAACAACACAGAATTAGCAATGTGAGTTTCCAGAATTTTCTGAATCTCTGGGGCTGTGTGGGGATATTCCTGGGCCGTTACATTACTATACACAGGCACCAGGGGATTATGGAACTCCATATCCTTAATGGCAATGGCAAAGGATTTCTGGGCAAAAGCAATTAAAGGGGTGTGGAATGCCGCCGCCACTGGTAACAATACCGTCGTGCAGCCTTGGTTATCCAATGCATCCTTTACTCTGTGAATTTCCGCTGTGGGTCCGGCCAATACCACTTGTGTGGGAGAATTGAGATTAGCGATCGCTATTTGCGGAAACTGTTTTAAAATGCCCTCAACCTTGCTCAATTCTGATTTCACCGCCAACATGGTTCCGGTATCGTAGTGGGGATCTTGGGGTGCTGCCATTGCCTGTCCCCGGGCTTTTACCAGGAGGCAATAATTCTCATCAGTCAGCACTCCTGCCGCCCACAATGCTGTTAATTCACCAAAACTATGTCCGGCAACAAAATCTGGTTTTAACCCGGCTTGCTGGAGAATTTTGTACAGTCCTGCACTCAACATGCCAATGGCGGGTTGGGCATAGTCTGTCCGTTGTAATGCGGCAATTTGGCTATTCTTTTCTTCTTCGGTAAATACGGGGTTGGGGAAGACAACTTCCGACAAGGGCTTTAAGTTCTCTTGCAGCAGTAAACTATCCATGTAACCGTACATCTGCCGCATTTGGGGGAAGTTCATCACTACTTCTTTACCCATGTCTAGGTATTGGGAACCTTGCCCGGAGAATAAAGCTACTACTTTACCCCCCAATTCCATGCCAGTGGCGTGGTAGAAAATTCCTTGGGGATGCTCCCAGGATGCTGCTGAAGTTTTATTTTTCAACAAATCCACGGCCATTTTCAGTAACTTACAACTTTGAGTTAAGGAATCGGCGACAAAACCCAACCTGGCAGTACCGTGGGGAATCTCTAGGGATTTACATTCTTCTACTAAGTTGAGATATTGCTGTTCTCCCTGCTCCGATTGCCACTGGTTCAGGGTTGCTTCACACTTAGCCAACAATTGGGCTGGATTTTCTGCATACAGCAACACTTGGGAACCAGAATTATGTAAGCGATAAGCTTGCTCATGCTCCCCTTGGTATTCTTCCAACACCACATGATAATTAGTCCCCCCAAAACCAAAGGAACTCACACCCGCCCTTCTGGGGGGTTGTCCCTCAGCCCGAATCCAAGGCCTGGTTTCGGTGTTTAAATAGAAGGAAGAATCATTCAGATTTAGTTTGGGGTTTGGTGTTTTCACATTCAGGGTGGGTGGTAAAACCTTGTGGTGTAACGCCAAGGCAGTTTTAATTAAACTCGCCGCCCCCGCAGCCGCCTTGGTATGTCCAATTTGGGATTTTACCGTACCCAAAGCAATGTGTTGGCGTTTTGAGTCAGTTTCCCCGAAAAAGTCCCGCAAAGAACCAAATTCCGTGGGATCTCCCGCCATTGTCCCCGTACCGTGGGCTTCCATTAGGGTTACGGTTGATGGTGGAATCCCTGCATCTTCGTAGGCACGACGCAGTGCGGCTACTTGCCCTTCTTTCCGGGGAGCATAAATACTCTTATATCTGCCATCGCTGGAAGTACCAATTCCCTTAATTACGGCATAGATTTTATCACCATCCCGCTGGGCATCTGCCAACCGCTTGAGTACCATCATGCCGATGCCTTCACCCAACATCATACCATCGGATTCGGCATCAAAGGGCTTGACTGTATGGCTGGGGGAAACTGCGGGGGTTTTGCTGAAACTAATATAGGCAGTAATAGAGTTATCAGTATCCACACCACCAGTGAGCATCATATCGCAACGATGGTCCACTAATTCCCCAATGGCCATTTTCAAGGCTGCTAAGGAACTAGCACAAGCTGCATCCACCGTACAATTAATCCCCCCCAAATTGAGGCGATTAGCAATTCTCCCAGAAATGACATTTGCCAACATGCCGGGGAATGAATTTTCATCCCACTTCACATAGGCGCTCTTGATTTTCTCAATAATTGTTTGGGTATCTTCATCGGATAAACCACTACTTTTGAGGGCTTTTTGCCAAATGGGATATTGCAAACGCGCTGATAGGGGAATGCCTAATTTCAAAGCCGCCGAACCTAAAATTACTCCGACATTTTCCCGATTAAACTCACGCTCCAAACCATAACCAGCATCAATCATTGCTTCTTTAGCAACAATCAAACTGAGTAATTGGGAAACATCAGTGACTTCCAAAATGTTGGGGGGAATGCCAAATTCTACGGGATTAAAATCAATCTGGGGGAGGAACCCACCTCGTTTACAATAGGTTTTATCCTCTGGGGTTCTGGGATTAGGATCGTAATAATCATCTACATTCCAGTGGGACTCTGGAATATCAGTAATACAATCAATTTTATTAACAATATTTTCCCAATATTCTTGGATATTTCTGGCTTCGGGAAATAGAGATGCCATGCCCACAATGGCAATAGGACTATGTTGCAATTGCCGATTAATTTTATCATTGGATACAGATTTATCAGATTTATCGGACTTCATGTTTTTCCCCTTTATAAACTCAACTATTGCCTGTTCGCAATTATCAATCTGCTCTTCTAATTGTGATAAGGCAGTATCAATCCAATCAGCAGACATAGGAATAATATTTGGTATTATGGATAGGATTGTTAACGGTTATCAGTTATCCGGCTAATTTGAGTTTAGCCAGAACAATCTCATAACTCGGTGAATATTTGCCCTTAGCTTTCTTTCATTGAGAAATTTTGCTGACTCGGCGTTGGATTAAGGGGATGATTTTTATCTCGCGCAAAGGCGCAAAGGCGCAATGTTTATTCTGCACAAATAATCTAAATTAATCCCGCATTTATACAACGTCGATTACTCAATTAAAGCTGTGTCAATCAGTAATTATTTTTCTCACAAATTGCCATCATTGACCAAGGAAATATAGCAATAGATATATTGTTTAGATTAGTTAAGACAGTATTATTCAACTGCTCGCACTGAGCTTGTCGAAGTGTCAACTATCAACTGCCAATATTTAACACAAATAATCAATGATTAATGAAAAATAAATACTTGATTTTGTACCTATAAAATATTAGGTTCACAATATTGTGGCATCAAATCAATGACATTGTTACAACTTGTAAAATAGTCCCTCAAAGCATTAGCTGCTTGACCTGTAAACTCAATCCATTGGGAATGGGCAATATTTTCCGACATAAATTCCCAGGAAAATAATGAAAAGTTGGGAGTAGTGATGAGAATAGAAATACTTTTTTCTCCAGAACTAGTTTGACTATCTAGTTTCACCGCAGCAACGTAGCTAGTGTTAATAATAACGTCCTGTATCTTGATAAATGCCATAGCCAATTGCAACGTCCAAGATAATATAGTTTATGGAATTTAGCGATGAAAAGTTGACAAATTTGTTACAGAAGATATGCATAATTTATCCGAATTAATCAAATTTGTCGAGCATAAATATAACTGTCAATTGGTGATAGCATTAATGACAAATTTTAGGTTTACTTACCCATCGACAATAAATTAAATAATCTATCTTGCTGTGAACCAAACTGTAGACTTCAATTAATCAAAATCTAGCATAGCTATAAATGGCCGAAGAGTTCATTATTATTCATTTTATCAACAACATAAGTGTTGTTTATCAGTAATTATAAATAGCTAGTATAACTAAAAACAATTTACGATGAATAAATATTGTGATTGGAGGAACTTTTTGCTCTTAAATGTACCTCCAATAACATATGATTTATTTTCTGTTGTTAGCCAAGGCACAGATGTAATTAATACATGAAAGGCGTTTATCCAATTCAGTATGCTTTTTCAGAGGAACATGATATTTCTCGCAAAATCCCATTAACCATTGTTAAAATAATCTTAATTGCCATTTTCATCACAGCTCGCTTCTTTATTAGTTGATAGTTGACACTTCGACAAGCTCAGTGCGAGCAGTTGGTAGTTGGTAGTTGATAGTTGGTGGTTGATGGTTGATGGTTGATGGTTGATAGTTGATAGTTGATGGTTCAAGCTCCTTCCCACACTCCCTACCAAAAAACTTTTTGTTGCAAGCCCTACTCATTACTCATTACTCATTACTTATTACTCATTACTTATTACTCATTACTTATTACTCATTACTTATTACTTATTACTTATTACTTACCCTGAGCGCCATACTAGAAGTATTCTGAACTTGCTTTCCAGTCAAATTTTGCCAGCGCATCATCCCCCGATTCAGCAATTCTCGATTATCATCGCCAACTATGCATATGCGCCCCATTCTTTCACAGGTGGTAAGCACTTCACCTTGCCCCATAAAAGGAGCAATGACAACATCATTGGGACTGGTGTACAAATGCAGTAAATAATTGACAACTCCCTCAACCCCTTCCACCTTAATCGGCGTGGGTGGTTGGGATATGGATTCATGGGAAAAGATACCTACATAAATATTCCCCACCAAAAATTCATATTGAAAATTCATCCGGTGCTGGCGACAAAATTGATAAATATGCCCCTGGGAACGCAAAACAGCCACAATCCTTGCTTTTTCCATGGCATAATCATGGTTCCATGTAGATGATAGGGTAGCGATTGCTAATGCAGCATCCCCTGGTAATAAATTGATAAACTCCGCACCTCCAGTATCACCCCCATACACTCGATGTCGTCCCAATATCCATTCCTGGCTAGATTGGGTTTGTGTCCCTATCTCTGGAGTCCCTATCTGCACTGGAATGGATACTGCTGGTATCTCCGGTGCAATTGTTAACTTTACTTCCCTGGGAGCCATGACGTTTTTCAAGGCTATGAGCTGTAATTCTTTTTGTTTAGCCCGAGCCTTTGCCAATATTTGCATTTGTCTGTCAATTTCTGCCTGTTCTCCCCCCTGCTTTGCCTGCTCTAAAGCCTTCTGCGCCTGTTCTATTACAGCCCGTTCTTGATTACCAGCTCTAGCAACTTTCAATAGTTTTGTTGGACTATTGGCAATGGCAGTTCCCTTAATAATGTCTTTCACTTCGGGGAGAATATCTTTCGCAATTTGCTTCCCATGTTGCAAGGTACGTTTGGAATATCCAATTTCTTGGGCAAAGTCTAAGTTGGTTTTGCCAGGTAGTGAAACGGTTTCACCACCTGCTTGGGTATATTGATTGTCCCCTGGTTGCGCCTTCAACCCCATACTTGCCAACAGCCTATCCCTTTCTAACCACAATTCCGCCCGTTCTAAAGCCTCTAATTCATTGCGGATTAAATTTTCATCAATCTCCGCCAATCGAGCCTGCTCGTCATTTTGGTAATCAAATATATTGCACTCAACTTCTTCTAGCCCCAATTGTTTACAAGCTGTCAAACGATGTAGCCCAGCAATTAAATTGAGTTGACTATCTATGACAATGGGATTTAATAAACCATTCGTTTTGATTGATTCTTTTAATTGCTTAACCTTTTCTTCTTTTATGGGGCGACGATTAGTGCCAATATAAATTTTATCTATGTTGATTTTAGGCATAATTAACTCTTGGTAAAAACGTAAAATTAGTTATTGTCAGCTGTGTAAGAGGATGTTTGTAAAGAACCTCTCTCCTAGTAGAATAGAGGCTTTGAAACCCCATTCCCTTGTAGGAAAAGGGGTTGGGGGGTTAGGTTTCAACGGATTTTTATGTTAAACATAATACTTTTGCTCGATTTGTTGCATTAAGCTATCACTCACATACCCAACATATTTTTTAGTGGCAAATCAACCTAGATGACTATATTTGCAACAGTATACACCTAATATATTGGATATATCCTGATTCAATTTTGAATTTTTCGATAAGTTTTGCGGTTATCCATCATCATAAAAATGTCGTTTTTAATACTTATTAACCATCCATATACATTGCTAAATTTATTTTTAAAATCAGATTTACCTTATCGATGAAAACTAATAAAAAAAGTTCCAACATATGTATTAATAACTACGAAAAAATATCAACTTGTAACCAAATAACTCTTGACAAAGGTGTTGCTATATTGCCATAATTGATGACAAGAATTATCTCAAATTTGCCTAAATATTCATAGTAGCACTCCATGTTTCTTGAAATATAATTTTAATTGTTGTATCTACCATTTATACAGCCTTTTGTATTTAGAGCTACCCAAGAAAATAAAATCATAATTGTGGATAATTTCAAGATGCATGTGTCATATGAAATCCGGATGATTAGTTACCGCAAAAACCTCACCCCCTTACCCTGTCCTTACTAACCAGAGGGGTGTCCCACAAGCGAATTTGATATCATTGGCTGTATTTTTTTATCTGGATGCTCCCTTTTATGACATCAACTATGGATATGGTTTGGAGTATTACTAACCATCATCTTTATCAAAGAAGGGAATAGGGAATGGGGAACAGTTTCCTATTAAGAGTTCCCCCCATCTTTTATAAGTTGGAAGTTTAGGTTGGGGTTTAAATCCCCATCTCAAACCACCCTGTTCCCTTTTAATAACAGCTTAGACATCTTCAATAGTTACAAAGATGCCTAATGCCATCAAATAATGTAGCAACCATAGCAGAATTGGAATAAAAACATGGCAGTAGATAGAGAGCGCCAATTATTCTCACCATCTATTCGGTGGCGGATTATTGTAGGAACATCAATTGCTGTAATTCTGGGATTAATTTCTTTTTACAGCTATGCAAAATTTCGGTCAAGTCTGACTACCCAAACAATCAAATCTACAAAACAGAGTCAGTTACTCAAAAATCAAGCAGCAAAAGGAGGTAGAGTAGCTGTCACAGCTTTAGGACATTTAGTCCCAGAAGGGGAAGTCACTCAGTTATCTGCGCCCAATTCCCTCAGTGGTGTAAGGGTAGAGAAATTACTGGTAAAACAAGGAGACAAGGTAAAAGCAGGACAAGTAATTGCTTGGATGCAAGGATATACTGAAGCTACAGCAGCATGGCAACAAGCCAAAGATAAATTGAAAGTAGCTGAAGCAAAGTTAATCCAAATTAAAGCAGGTGCCAAGCAGGGGGATATAAATGCTCAAAAAGCAACTGTTTCTCGTTTAAATAAGCAATTAGTCGGGGAAATAGCAACCCAAGAAGCTGCGATCGCTCGTTTGCAGGCCCAATTAGAAAATGCCCAGACGGAAAATAGCAGGTATCAAAAGTTATACCGAGAAGGGGCAATATCAGCCTCCAACTCAGATTCTAAACGATTGCAGCTCAAAACTGTACAACAACAATTGAGAGAAGCTCAAGCCAATTTGGAAAGTACTCGTAATACTATCAAAGACCAGTTAAAAGAGGCAAAAGCGAGATTAAACAGCGTTAAAGAAGTCCGTAGTGTGGATGTAAACTTGGCAAAAGCTGAACTCAAAAGCGCCATGACTGCGGTGACTCAAGCCAAAGCCGAGCGGGATTTAACCTATGTTAGTACTCCTATAGATGGCACAATCTTAAAAATTCACGCTAAAACTGGGGAAGTGATTGCCGGCTCTGGGATTGTAGAAATTGGTAAAACATCTCAGATGTACGTAATTGCAGAAGTCTATCAAACCGATATTGAAAATGTGCGTATTGGACAAAAAGCTACCATTAGCAGTACAGCTTTTAGTGGACAATTGCAGGGAACTGTGAATGATATTGGCTTATTAGTTGATAAACAAAACGTCCTGAGTATTAATCCTGGAGCAGATACTGACAGGAGAATAATTCGGGTGAAAATTCGTATTGACGATCCAAAAGATAGTAAAAAAGTTGCTAGTTTAACTAATTTACAAGTAGATGTAGCCATCAAAATTTAGTGTAGAAAATATAAATAGGTGTTTCCTTTTGAACACCATTGACTACTAATCGACAGTTAATAGTAATTAGCAAATGCCATTAACTGATAACTGAATTCCCAGAGTCTGGAATCATGATGTTTAAAACTCCCTTGGGATTGCTACAACTAACTAGAAACAAAATTCGTTCTCTAGTAGCGATAGCAGGTATTAGTTTTATTGTAATTTTGATGTTTTTGCAACTTGGGTTTCAAGATGCACTCTATTCTAGTGCCACCCAAGTGCATCGCAGCTTGCGGGGGGATTTATTTGTAGTTAGTTCTCAATATAAATCCTTGACTGCAATTCAAAGTTTTTCTCGCAGCCGCTTATATCAAACTTTGGGGTTTGATGGTGTAGAATCAGTTTCCCCCATGTACTTAGGATTTGCTAAATTTAAAAATCCAGAAAATGGGGAAAAATATTCTATATATGTAATTGGTTTTGAACCAGGTAAACCTGTAATGAAACTACCAGGTGTGGTAGCTAATACAGATAAATTAAAGATACCAGATGTAGTGCTGTTTGACCGTAATTCTCGACCAGAATTTGGCCCCGTTGCTCAAAAATTTGAACAAGAACAACGGGAACAAGTTATAGAAGTATTTCCTTTTAATTCCTTAAAGGGATATCGAGTTCGGGTTGGTGGTTTATTTAAATTAGGACCATCCTTTGGTGTGGATGGTAACTTAATTGTCAGTGATACCACCTTTTTACGGATTTTTCCTAACACCCGTCCTGCAGAAGTAATTGATGTTGGGGTTATATCTCTCAAGCCAGATGTCGATTCACAAAAAATACTGGCTAAGTTGCGATCGCAACTACCAAAAGATATAAAAATTTTCACCTACGATGAATTCATCAATTTTGAGAAGGAATATTGGGCAACAAGAACGCCCATTGGCTTTATTCTCAATCTTATGTTAACTATGGCTTCTGTAGTCGGAATTGTCATTGTCTACCAAATTCTCTACAGCAATATTTCTACCCAATTAACTGCCTATGCCACATTAAAAGCCATTGGTTATAAAAACAATTACCTGTTAATTATGGTGTTCCAACAGGCTTTTGTTTTATCCGTAATGGCTTACATACCGGGGTTTGCCATTTCCATGTTAATGTATGAATTTGCTATGGAAGCAACAAAATTACCGATCATGATGAGCTTTCAAAATGCCATTATGGTACTAATTTCCTCCATTTTAATGTGTATGACTTCCGGTGCATTTGCTATTAACAAACTTCGTTCCACGGACCCCGCAGATATCTTTTAGTCAGACTTGTAAAGAGGACAAGGGGCAGGTGGCAGGGGGCAGGGGGAAGAGTGATGGAGAGAGGGGATGAGGAGATGAGGAGTGAAAAAATAAAAACTCTTAACTCCGACCTGTCAACTATTAACTATCAACTCTTAACCGTCAACTGTCAACTGTCAACGTCAAAACGTCCTAACCGTGATGGTGACTGCTATATATAGACAACCTCAATGTCATATCATTTCCGTTTGTATCGGAATTATTTAAATTTCCTTCTTCTCCCTCTGACTCTGCGCTCTCTGTCTTGAAAAGTTGTTCATGGGGGAAACCAACGCCAGTCGTCTGCGACGGGAAACCCGTCT
>JASJCX010000358.1 GCA_030065255.1 Calothrix sp. MO_167.B42
ATCGGAGTTAAGAGTTAAGAGTTATCAACTATCCGTGTCATCAGCGTCATCCATTTAATCAGTGTTCAAAGTTAATTGTTAGGTTATCAACGTCTATCCGCGTCATCAGCGTCATCCATTTAATCAGTGTTCAAAGTTCTGCTAACATGATATTTGATTGATGAAGATATTTAAAATGTATAGATTAAGATTTTTGATTATTATTTAACTAATATATATATCAATTACAAAAAGTAACAATAATCATACCTTTATTCTTAAATAAATACGACTTTAGGGATATTTCTAATATTAGGAATATTTCCAATATTAAGTATGATTTTTATCCGGTAATAACTTTATTTAAGTATGGTATATAAATTCTCATAGAGATGATCTAGCTTTAAACAAAATATAAATAATGATTAAACTCATGGGAATTAGTTCCTGGAAATGCTATTTGGTATTGCTAGCGACTGTTGAGTTCTTAGCAGCTTTTTCCCATGGAGAGGTTTTGGCTAGTACCTCTCCCGAAGCTGCTTTATCAAACGACTCACTGCCGAAATTTTGGTTGAAAAAGCAGGATGGAAAGGGGATGAATTTTGCACAGCATAACTTGCATAAATTCTCTACTCAAAATAAAAAAACTGCTTGCTTTGTAGATAACATACCTCTGCAAACTAAATTTTCACCCTTAAATTCGGAAAATTGCTACTTAAGTGATACCGAAATATTCTTAACTCAGGAAAAACCGACTTTAAATACATCACCCAAGTTCTTAACTTCGGAAAAACATCTATTAACTCCGGAAAAAACTGTCTTAAAGTCCAATAAAATATCCACCACCTCTAGCCTGATTTTGGCTCAAGTCAATACTCCTGATACTCTTCCCGATTCAAATACTACTCCCATTCCCATTACTCCAACTCCACCACCACCACCACCAGTTCCCATTCCCCAACCATTACCATCTCCGCCCCTAGACGAAACACCACCAACTCCCCCCGATTCCGAAATTAGTCCAGAGATTCCCGGTACTATTACAATTACCCAGTTTGAATTTACAGGAAATACAGCATTTAGCGACGAAAGATTAACTCAGCAGATAGCTGAATTCCTCAACAAACCCATTACCTTTGCTGAATTACTGGGAATCGAAAGAATTATCACCAAACTTTACACCGACGAAGGATATATCAACTCTGGAGCTGTTATTCCCGCAGCCCAAACCCTGTCTCCAGAAGGAGCAGTACTGAAAATTCAGATTGTTGAAGGTGGGATAGAAGATATCAAAATTACAGGAAACCGACGACTGAGAACTAGTTATGTCAGGAGTCGGATTAGGCGGGGGGCTTCCAAGCCTTTAAATCGCAATCAACTGTTACAAGCTTTACAACTGTTACAACTCGATCCTTTAATTAAAAATATTTCTGCTCAATTGTCCACTGGTTCCCGCCAGGATTTAAGTCTGTTGGAAATTAGGGTAGTTGAAGCAGATCCTTTTCGCACAGAGTTTTTTGCAGATAATGGGCGAGCTCCGAGTGTAGGGAGTTTCCGACGGGGTGTGCAAATCAACCACGGGAATGTGTTGGGTTTGGGAGATAAGGCAGAGTTTCGCTACACTAATACTGACGGTAGTGATGCTTTTGACTTAAGTTACACAGTACCTTTTAATGCCCGTAATGGTACATTTAGAATTGCTGGAGGGATTACAGATACCAAAATTATTGAACCACCTTTTGATAGTGCAGAAATTACAGGTGATTCTTATTACATAGAATTGGGCGTGCGTCAACCTATATTGCGAACTCCGACTAGGGAATTTGCTGTTGGGTTCACCCTGTCAAGACAGCGGAGTGAAACTGAGTTATTAGGAGACGGATTTGCCTTGTCTCCGGGTGCTGATGAGGATGGGATAACCAAGATTTCGGCATTGCGGTTTATTCAAGACTATACCCAGCGTAGTTCTAGGGATATTCTGGCTTTGCGCTCCCAATTCAGTATTGGGGTGGATTTATTTGATGCTACTAACAACAGTAGTTCTCCTGATAGTCAATTTTTTGCTTGGCGGGGACAGGGACAGTATGTACGACGGCTAGCACCAGATACTTTGTTGGTATTGCGTTCTGATTTGCAGTTTGCGGATAGGAAACTTGTACCCCTAGAGCAATTTGGTGTGGGGGGTTTGCAAAGCGTGCGTGGTTATCGACAAGATTCGTTGTTAACCGATAATGGCATTTTCGCTTCTGCTGAGGTGCGGGTACCAGTTTTCAGGGCGAAGAAGATAGATGGGGTGTTGCAGGTAGTACCCTTTGTAGATTTTGGCGTTGGTTGGAATAAGTCGGATAGTGATAGCTCCGATACTAATACTTTGATTGGTGTGGGAATGGGTTTGCAATGGCGAATGGGTAATAACTTCAATGCTCGTATCGACTATGGCATTCCCCTAACTGATGTGGATGACAGGGATAGAACCTTGCAAGAAGAAGGCTTTTATTTCTCTGTTAGGTACAGCCCGTTCTAGGGAGTTAAGAGTTAAGAGTTAAGAGTTAAGAGTGAGAGAGGGAAGGAGGAAGGGAGTGAAAGAGTGAAGGAGGAAGAGACTGAAGGAGTGAGAGAAATAAACAGGAGGAAAAAAGCATTCCTAAAAATAAATAATCCATTAGTCCGTTAACCCATTAATCCTTTTAATCCATTAATCCTTTTAATCCATTAATCCGTATAATCCGTGGTATAGAATGATGAAAAAAGTTTACAAGTCCTTATTATGTGTCGCTTTACCCTTAGCGACTGTGGGAACCTTAGCATCTGTCAGCAGTGTGACAGCCCAATCCATCACCCCTGATGCCACCTTGGGGAATGAAAGTTCTGTAGTTAATACCAATGTTGATGTAGGTAAAGGTATTCCCAGCGACAGAATTGATGGTGGTGCAACCCGTGGGAACAACCTGTTCCATAGTTTTAGTAACTTTAATGTTGATGCAGGAAGGGGAGCTTTTTTTTCTAACCCAACAGGGATTGAAAATATTGTTAGTCGAGTGACGGGGAGTAATATTTCTAATATTTTGGGAACCTTGGGGGTTTTAGGTAATGCGAATTTGTTTTTTGCCAATCCCAATGGAATTGTATTTGGGCCAAATGCTCGTTTGGATGTATCTGGTTCCTTTTTTGCCACTACATCGGATAGTTTTACTTTTGGCAATGGGTTTGAGTTTAGTGCTAGTAATCCCCAAGCGCCTCCTTTGTTGACGGTGAATATACCTATTGGGTTGCGGTTTCGGGATAATCCGGGGAGTATTACTAATGAATCTGTGGCGGCGAATACTGATAATACTCCTGTTGGACTTCAAGTTCTTCCAGGAAGGACTTTGGCACTTGTAGGTGGTGATGTAAATTTTGAAGGTGGAAGAGTTACAGCACCAGGAGCAAGAGTTGAGATAGGGGGATTATCCACAGAGGGGGTTGTTGGTATTAATGATGATTTGAGCTTGAGTTTTCCTGAAGGTGTAGCGCGGGCAGATGTATTGTTTAATAATGCTGCCAGAGTTGATGTACGAGGTGTAGATAGAGGTAGCATTATTATTAATGCCAAAGATTTAAATATTTTAGGAGGAAGTAGACTTGATGCTGGGATATTTCCAAATAGTGGTTCGCAAGGGGCTCAAGCAGGGGATATTGTTATTAATGCTGAAAATAAATTGACAATTCAAGGAGAAAACACTTCTAGTGCAATAGCTAATGTTGTTGGTGAAAATGCACAAGGAAATGCTGGAAATGTATTGATCAATGCAAATTCTCTTGAAGGTAAAGGCCTATTTGCAATAGGCTCTAGTACTTTTGCACAAGGAGATGCTGGAAAGGTAACTATTACAGCTACCGAAAAAGTATCTTTTAAAGGATCACAGCAATTTAGTGGGAGTGGAATAGCTAGTGCTGTAGCACCACTAGCTGTAGGTGATGCCAAAGATGTTACAATCAACACCCCTTCTCTGTCTTTGTCCAATTTTTCTCAAATAACGACCTCTACTAGTGGACAAGGAAATGCTGCCAATATCCAAATCAATGCTTCTAAATCTGTATCTGTAAATAGTGGATCGTTACTGCAAGCCACTAGTTTTAGTTCTGGTAATGCAGGCAAGATAATTATTGAAGCGGAAGGTGCTGATGTTTCCTTTGATGGGGTAGGAACTGCAGCAAGTACCTCTGTAGCTGGTAGAAGCGAAATATTGGGAGTTCAAGTTATAGGTACTGGACAGGGTGATGACATAAAAATTAAAGCACGTAACCTTTCTGTTACCAATGGCGCTCAATTATCCACGAGTACCTCTGGAGAAGTGGGAACTAGTGGTTTGCTTCCTAATGCAGGAAATATTCAAATAAATGTCTCAGATAACATTTTTCTGAATGAAGGTTCACGGATTAGATCTGAGACATTTGGATTTGGCAATGCTGGCAGTGTAACTATTGGCGGTATTAATGGAAATCTTCCAAAGATTTCATTTGATGGGACAAATGGAACTTTGTCTAGTGGTATATTTACCACTGTCGAAAGAGTAACACCTGAACCAACGGAACCTCGCATTGGTGGCGACATCAACATTACAGCACAGTCATTGGAACTCAAAGATGGTGCTCAAATTAATTCCAGTACTTTCGGAGTGGGAAATGCTGGGAATATAAGCATTGATGTACGTGAAGGAGTCTTTCTTCAAGGGTTTCAGGATGAATTTAGTAGTGGTATTTTTAGTGATGTCGGAAGTATTAGTCGTTTTGCAAGAGGTGATGCTGGATCCATTGATATAAAAGCTGGAAATCTTTCAGTTACTAATGGAGCTCGAATATCTTCTAGTACTTTTGATATAGGAAATGCTGGGAATATCAACATTGACGTGCGTGAAGGAGTTTTTCTTCAAGGAAACAATGATATATTAACCGCCATTCGTAGTAATGTTGAAAATTTTGGAAATGGCAAAGGTGGCAACATTAAAATCAAAGCTACAAATCTCTCTTTATTGGATGGGGCCGACATACAAACAGCTGTTCGTGGAAGATCTTCTGATGGAAACCCCGCAGGAATAGGAAATGCGGGAAATGTTCAAATAAATGTTTCAGGTGACATTATATTGAATAAAGGTTCACAGATTCGCTCTGATACATTTGGATTTGGGAATGCTGGCAGTGTAACTATTGATGGTATTAATGGTGACCTTCCCGATATTTCATTTGATGGAACAGGTGTATTTGGTGGTAGAACTTTTGATAGTGGTATATTTACCACTGTCGGCAGAGTAACACCTGAACCAGCGGAATCTCGCATTGGTGGAGACATAAATATTACTGCACAGTCACTGGAACTCACAAATGGCGCTGCTATCGATTCCAGTACTTCTGGAAAGGGAAATGCTGGTAGGGTTAACATACAGGTAGAAAATGGGGATTTAACCCTAGATAATTCAAGCAACATTTTCAGTAACGTTGAATCAGGTGCAATTGGTGATGCTGGAAATATTGATGTAGAAATTAAAACTGGAAATCTTTTTATTACCAAAGGCTCTCAAATACAAAGTATAGTTCGTGGAGCTAACGGAAATTTAAGTGCAGGAGAGGGAAATACAGGGAAAATCACAATTAAGATTGATAACGGCAATCTTAATCTCAGTGATATTGGTGATAATGGCTTACCTAACTTAATTTCCACTTCATATTTTGGGGCAAACTCAAACTCAGATGTAGTAACAAAACAAGGGGCTGGCGATATTGAAATCACCGCAACAGGACTCTCAATGACAGATGGTGCTCGATTGCTTTCGGTTACTGCTGGAACTAGAAATGCAGGAGATATTCAGATTAATGTCTCAGGTGATATTAAGCTGAATGAAGGTTCACAGATTCGCTCTGATACATTTGGATTTGGGAATGCTGGCAGTGTAACTATTGGCGGTATTAATGGAAATCTTCCAAAGATTTCATTTGATGG
>JASJCX010000359.1 GCA_030065255.1 Calothrix sp. MO_167.B42
TGGTTGGAATGGTCATCGAGGGATAATTATTTGCCAAGATGGTGATTCATGGTGGGTTTTATTAGACCATGTAGTTGCTCAGGGTTTAACAACTAAAAAACTTTACAAACCAAATCAACTTGAAATCGAAGGTATTGTAGAAAATCCTGATACCAAAGATGTGTTCACTGCTATTCAAGTCGATCAAAAAATTAAAGAAGCTTTAGCGAAAAGAGATGAGCAACAAAGGTTGTCAGCACAATCAACAAATATAGAAATAGAAGCCTCATTAGACAAAACTCAACAGGAGAAGGGAGAATTAGTGAAACAATTACAAGCACAAGAATCTAAATTAGCAAACCTTCACGCTCTAACAGTGAAAAACCAACAATTAGAGCAACGAACCACAGAATTAGAAAAAAAACTCGAAAATATCAATCAACCTCTTAAGCAAATTAAATTAGCATATGAAGCAGAAAAAGCAGCTAACTCAGATTTACGAAAAAGTATCACATCACTACAAACGAAAGTTCAACAATTGAATAATGCACTATTAATTAAAGATAAAGAAATTCAAAGATTATCTGCGGTGGAAGTCTCTCTAAAGCAGATGCGTGACAGAGAAGAAAAAGTTGTTAGCAGATTTGGAGAATTAGGACAGCATTCTGGCTGGGAAGGTTGGAGTAGTGATGGTTATAAAGCCGCAGATGGAAGTTTATATACGGGGATAAATGCCATCGCAGCTTTTATTAATGACTTGACTCAACAGCCTTAATTCGTAATTCATAATTAAAAACTAAGTTGAAAACTAATTAATTCCTAGTTGAGATGTCTGATGTAACAGATAATAACTGTTTTATTACTGACCCTAAAGATTTAGGGTATATATCTGATGTTGTGAATCAATTGCTGGAAAATCACCATCAATTAGCCAATATCATAGATGTGCAAGCTGCATTAAAAGAAGTAAGTTTAGAACGTGGTCGGGAATTACAAATAAATCTTGTATTTGAAGATAATCTATTGGCTGGATTTAATTTCTCATTTACAAGCGATCCGAACAAAACTACTCCTAACATTGCTTTGAAGCAACAGGAAATTAATATCAACTCATATCATAGTGATATTATTCCTCATCAACAATCAGCCATAATTGTTGATATTGCAGCCTCAAACTTGCAAAATAATTTAGCCATTTCTTCTCCATCGCCGAAGGAAATAATTCTCACACCAGGCTTGCAAGTTGAAGACCAACAGATTATCAATCCATATAATTTAGAAAATCATCAGACAATAGAAACACCGTCTTCTAGAGCTAAGAAAATAAATCCCAGTTTAATTGGCACTGCTCATCAATTAGCAAATCAACATGAAGTGAATGGATTATTGCTAACTGGGTTGGGTCTAAAAACAGGAATTTATATTACAAATAATCTTCAAAATGAGGGTAAACCAGATATTCAAAATGCTGGATTGGCTATCATTAAACGTTTTCAACAAATACTACCAGAAGAATTTATTGCTTTCAAAGCTGGTGATTCTCCTCAAGCTTTTAAATGGGAAGACCCAGAATCAAATAAGCAATACCATTTTTATTTTGAAACTGCTCAAACTAATGAAGTGGAGGATATCATCACACCTGCCTCGTTGAAAGGATTTGAAATAACCTCTAGCTCTGATTCGATGAAACCAGTATTCTTTGCCAACTTAATTGATGTCAGATACAACCATTGGAGCATCGAACAGTGTGATTTCAATCAAAGTCAAATTCAATCTTTAAATCTGGCTGCAAAACAAAAAAATCCACATCATACGACTGCTATTGCAAATACATCTCGTGATTTTTATCCAGAAATTTAATTGATTAGTTATGTCACTAAAAAATCAAACTTTTTTAAGGGAAGATAAAAATAAATCTGACAAGATAAATCATTATCGCCAGAATTGTATATCAATACTTACAAAAATAATCTGGAATCAAGCCGATATTAATGCTGTCCTATCTCTTGCGATTGGATCTATTTATACGACTTTTAGAGAACCATTATTAATCGGGATCATTCTATCTTTTTCCCTATTTTTTTACTGTTTACATAGGCTAATTAGTTTCATTCCTTACCTTAACTCTTTTGTTAAAAATAAAGTTCAATTTTGGCATGTCGTTGGATTGATTATTGCCATAACAGCAACCTTAACAGTATTTGAAATGCCAGCACAAGCAATATTCTTAAGTGGATTAGAACAGTATTTAACAAATATTGCTCAACAAAGTTCGACAGGGGGAACAAGTGCAATAGACCCACAAGCGATCGCACTAGTTTTCAATGCCATTCGTGGAGTGTTTCTACTATTAGTAGGAGTCGCTGCATTATTTGCTTATAACCAAGCACAGCAAGGGAACGATTGGAGACCAATAGCAACTCAAGCAGGATTAGCGATTGGGATTCTTCTGACAATTGATGTTATCACATTTCTTTTCATTGGTAACGGTACTGGAACTACCAGTGGGGGGTGAGGTGTAGGAGGGAGAGAGTGCAAGAGGGAGGGAGTGAGGGAATGAAAAATCAATTTCTATTTGTAATTATCCATTTTTCTGAGTTATTCATCATGTTGACTAACATACCAAGGATTGAATTATATGTTTTATCTAACTCTTCTCCTAGTTTTGCATCTAAATAATTACATTTCACAGCAAACTCTATCCATGTTTGAGTTTCTGCTGCTTCGGCTGTACAATCACTTAACTTTGCAATAAATGCTGCCTGATATATACGTTTTCGCCATGCTTCTGCTAAGTTCGCACAAATAGAACGTGATGACCTTCTTATTTGATCGGTTAAAGAATAACGTTCTTCTTGTGGAAATTTTTTGGACAATTCAAAAATATACATAGCAGCATCAAATGCCATTTTATAAACATCTAAATCCTTATGACTTTTTAATGATTGTCTGACCATTTGCAAATCTTATAGAAGTTATCTCAATGCTTCAATTGTACGATATTCTTAACCCTCCCTCACTCTCTCCCTCCTGCACTCCCTCACTCCCTCTTATGTTTTCCGAACGAGAAACAATCAAAGTAAACAAAATATTAGGTAAACAAGCAGGATTTGGTCCGATTCCTGCTAGTCAAATAATGCCTTGGTTGGCAATTATTACAATTTCCTATTTTATCTTTGACGGATTATTGGGTTGGGGTATTCCCAAAGTTGTAGTTATAAGTTTTTGGCTAATTCTCAGTTGGTGTTTTTTAACGGGGAAAGACCCAGATAAATATGTGAACCGTTTTCGTAAACCTAAAGGTAAAAACTGGATGAGTGGTGGAGCAATTTATGTATCTCCTTTATTTTCTCGAACTACTCGCAGGAAATTGAAAAAAGAAAGAAGATTATGAAAGTCCAAATCCCAATTATAAATTCCATAGAGCAAGATAATAATAAATCACAATATATTCCCTTTGAAAACGAACTCGACCTTTGCTGCATGGTTCGGATTGAAAGGGATAATCGCTGTATTGGAGGGTTTTTACTAAATCAAGGAGATATTGGTGATGAAAATCAATTTCAAGTAGTTTTCGCTTTCAAAATTAAAGGAATACACGACCAACTTTATCCAGAAGAAGTCACTGCGATATCGATGGGAATTTCTGAAGCTATGAAATCAATTATTCCTGGAGAGAAATGTACTTTTCTGGTGGGAAGATATTCGGATGATTCTACTCGACAGAAACAGCTTGATAAGCTTGCCCAAAATTCCTCTTTACAGCTACCAACTATTTTAATTCGCAACGAACAGGCTCGAATCCAGGAATTAACTCGTAAAGGAGTGAGATCAACTTGGCAACAAATTATGTTTTGTACTTGGACTGCGGATGCATTTGGAGAGAATAGAAACGACCTTTTATCAAAATTAATTTACCATATCGTTAAATCAGGGCGTTTTTTATTAGATAACTTTACCGGACGTATATCCCAAAGACAAGAAGAACTCCTCAGTCAAGTATTGATGAAAGCTTATACAGAAGGTTTGTTGCAATGGGAAATGTTATTTAATACCAAAGCCGGATTGGAAATACAACCTCTCAATGATATTGAATTGTGGTCGTGGTTGTGGAGTCGATTCAATCAATATTCTCCTCCTTCTGTTCCCCAAATTCTCATTTTAAAAGAAGATAAAGATAGGGGTATTGAACTAATAGAAATCCAAAACTCCTTCAAACATTCGACAACAATTTTAATTACTGGAGAACGGGGAAGAAGTTCCTGTCCCGAACACCGTCAATGCACTAACCGTATCTACATCAAAGATAAAGTATGCGGTGTTCTCACGATGGCTGATACCGTACCCGCTTGGATAAACGTGAAAGAGCAAATCGCATGGATGTGGAAAGTCTTGAGCGAAAATCACGTCCGCGATACGGAAGCATGGGTAGAAATATCACCTGCAAACCGCTATTTAACGGAAGATAGTTTACACCGTCAAGCCAAACAAACCAAAGTAGCCAGAGAACGTGCTTTTCTCAAAGGAAGTGGTAGAGATGTAGGTGCGGAAATCAAGCAAGAGGAAAGTTTCGACGCGCAGAAGAAATTATACAAGGGTGCTGTTCCTCTCAACTGTGCGGTGGTGTTTTTGGTTTATCGTGAGAATGCAGAAAGCTTGGATTTAGCCTGTAACTTACTGTGCAACAGCTTTGGTACAGCCAAAGTCGTGCGGGAAAAACACATTGCTTCTCAAATCTGGTTAGAAACTTTACCTATCACCTGGAGACGAATTTTACATTCGAGTTCGATGTTGAGCGAACGTCGATTGGTACTGGAAAGCGAAACTGTCGCAGGGGTTTTACCTCTAACTCTTCCCAAAGAATTGGATAGTCAGAGTGTAGAATTTCTTACCAACAGAGGAGGTAAACCCGTTTATATAGACTTATTCACCCATACTCAACACGCTTTAATTACAGGGAAAACAGGTTCGGGAAAATCAGTATTACTGTGGCGATTTATGCTCGATGCTTTATCGCAGGGAATACCAGTAGTGGGGATGGATATCCCCGCAGCCGATGGAGAGAGTTCCTTTAAAACTGCGATCGCATTACTGGGAGATTCAGGGGCATATTTCGATTTGTCTCGTGCTTCTAATAATCTGATGGAACCCCCAGATTTACGACGTTTCGATGCAGAAGATCGAGCATCACGTATGAAGTCATGGCGGTCATTTATACGTAATGCTTTGGGGGTTATCGTCATGGGACGGTTGGATGCACCTCATTTAGCACAGAGAGTGGACGCGATATTATTGCGATCGCTCGAAATCTTCCTCAGCGACCTCGATATCATCGAACGTTACAACTTGGCATTTGATAATGGTTGGAAGTCTCCTGAATGGCAGGATATGCCGACATTAAGAGATTTTACCCGTTTCTGTTCCATTGCTCGACTCAATATTTCCAAGCCAGAAGCCATTGACCACCAAGCCATCAATCAAATAACCAGTCAGATAGCAGCTTTATTGGTGAGTCCATTAGGGAATGCGATCGCTAAACCAAGTAGCTTTTCTCCTGAACCGATGGTCAAATTTTACGCACTGACAGGTTTGAGCAACGACCAGGATTCATACACAATGGCTGTTGCAGCAAAAGCAGCTTGTTTGCGTGTCGCTCTTTCCTATCCGAAAAGCCTATTTATTGGTGATGAGTTGTCCGTTTTGTTTCGTAAAGACGGATTTAGCGCGATGGTGGGGGAACTCTGTGCTACCGCACGTAAGGATGGTTTGAGTATAGTTTTATCCAGCCAAGACCCGGACACTATTTGCCAATCTTCCGCAGCTGCAATGATTATGCAGAATATCAGTTACCGAATCACTGGTTGTATAACTTCCAATGCAGTTGCTTCGTTTCAAAAATATCTCTCCTATCCAGTTGAAATTATCGCTCAAAATGCTTCCGAATCCTTCTTTCCCCGACGTTC
>JASJCX010000360.1 GCA_030065255.1 Calothrix sp. MO_167.B42
TAACCCAACCGTTATCAGGATTAGCAACTTCCATAGAACTGTTAATTTTTAAACTTTCACTTACATTTTATGTGAATTACTATGTGTACAAATTTACTGTAAGCGATTGTTATTAATCAAGTTGATAAGAGAGTGGTTCGCAGTAGTTATAATAATCAGTACCATTAAGGCTTACCTCTTTCTTGCCAATGGGCATAGAAAAAGAGAATCGCCATTAAAAGATAGCCAATAGCCCAAGGGGCACCAGTTCCCCAGCCTAAATTCACAACTGTATCTGCAACAGTCCAACTATAGCTGTGCATTAAGCCAAGCCAGGAAATTATGGCAGCAATCACAGAGCAATAGGCAGCTTGGCAAAACTTGCGTTCAATAACGTAAACTGTGATGGCAGCTAAAATCATGGCAGAAAAAATAAATCCCTGTTCAAGAGCAAAAGCCCCATGAATGTAGGTATCGCTCAACTTAAACTTCTCAATCAAGGTTGGTGTCAAAGGATTTTCCGGTGTACCCAAACCCGCAGCCCGAAGTGCATTCTTGGTAATTAAAGCACCCCAACCAGCAATCCCTGGTAATAGTCCTACAACCACAGCAGGTGCATGGTGGGAAGGAGTAGCTGTAAAGCTTTGAGCGACAATGACAATGCCAATCCACAACACAATTGCCATCCCGGCTTCAATGGGTACAAAGTAAGCCAACATTGCTACAGTTCCGGTGAGGCAAAGCAAGGCCATGATGATGCCATTGAGTACAGAGTAACCAATTCTTGCTCCTAAAGCTTTCCAACCAGGATGACCAATATAAATAGTAGTAGGAAAACAGGAACCACAAATAGCAGCAACCAATGTACCTATACCATTTACAGCAAGACTTGGGGCCGCAGGATAATCATCACCGGCAGCAGCAGCACTTTCTAAATTCTGAAGACTACCCACCAGATTAAATAAACCCATGGGTAAAATGATGGTGAAATATTCCAGTAACACCGAACGACTACTCCACAATTTTCCCAGCCACAATCCTGGCAGATAAAATCCAATTGGTTGGACAGTAGCAGTAAAGTTGGCTTGATCCCAAGTAACCAAACCTGTACCCCAGGCAAGGGCAATTCCTAAAATAACAGACAATAAACCACCGGGAATGGCAAATTCTACTCGCCCAAAATAAGTTAGGAGAATTACACCCAGAGGAACTAAACCAACTATGGGATTAGCAAAGGTACGAAAAAGAAAGGCAATGGCAATAAAGGTGATGGCAATACCGCTCAAAGTGGAAAGCAGTGCAGCACGGGGGACAAAGCGACGGAGTGGTTCTCCAGCCCAAGCTCCAAAAAATTCTATCAATCCGGAACCAAAACAAGCGACTAATCCAGCTTGCCAAGCTAACTCTGCTGCATTTTCACTAGATGCACCACCAGAAAGTGCTGCCAACTTGACAGGCAACATAACTAGAAAAATATATGCAAAAAGACTTACGGTGTTAATGCCATAGGGTAAAGCAGTAATATCGTCCCGCTGCTCCCGTTTACCTTGTTGTTTGGCTAGTCTGGCGTAATAGAAGTTGCCGACAATCAAACTGAGGGCAATTCCTGGTAAAATACGGCCATAGATTAACTCACCAGAAAAGCCAAGTACTCCTTGACACAAACTGACAATCAATAAAATTTGAATAAAATTATCCAGTACTAGGCCAAATAAGCCATCAATGTCTCTGCGGACAAACCAACGAGGTACTTTGGTTGTAGCGACTTCCATTTAAGTTTGCCAATTTGATTGTAATAGTTTTGTCGCTTTTAGAATACCAGCAATTGACCAACAGTATCTGGTAGGGCTAAGCCAACAGTGGGACAATTTATTAATTGGAAGTCCCTTAGAAATACAAATTACAATTCACAGAGCGCTAAATCTAATAGGTTGTGAACATCAGGGTACTATGTCAACACCACTAAGGATGAATTATTGGGTAGTGAGATTTAAAGTTACAAAAATCGACAAAATTTAAATTTCTGTGAGATAAAACAGCATTAGTCTAGGAATTAAACCATTATTTTTGATTCCGGGGTACTTTCTTTATGAAAGCTTTACTACTCTGGCCAATAATGCCCAACTCCTTTTGGTCTTACCAAGAAACCCTTGATTTAGCTGGATTAGGTTCTACCAATCCACCCTTGGGGTTAATTACAGTGGCAGCAATGTTACCTAGGGACTGGGAAATCCGCTTTGTTGATCGCAATGTAAGTTTAGAGACAGAGGAAGATTGGGCTTGGTGTGATTTGGTAATTATCTCTGCAATGATAATCCAGAAACAGGATTTTCGGGAGTTAATTGAGAAAGGGGTGGAGTTAGGGAAAAAAGTGGCGGTAGGTGGTCCTTTCCCCACATCAGTACCAGAATTCGCTCTGGATGCCGGGGCAGATTATCTGATTTTAGATGAAGGGGAACATACTATCCCCATGTTTTTAGAGGCTTTAGACAGGGGAGAAGAAAAGGGGACTTTCCGTTGTTGTGAAAAACCCGATGTTACCAAAACCCCGATTGCTCGCTATGATTTATTGAATTTAGATGCATATTTAGCAATCACGGTACAATTTTCTAGGGGATGTCCGTTTCAATGTGAGTTTTGTGACATAATTAACTTGTATGGACGCAAACCCCGTACCAAAACACCAGAACAGATGTTAGAGGAATTTCAAGTCCTTTATGATTTGGGTTGGCGGCGGTATGTTTTTGTAGTGGATGATAATTTTATTGGTAACAAACGCAACGCTAAGGTGTTTTTACGAGCATTGATTCCTTGGATGGAAGGCCATAATTATCCATTTATCTTACTCACAGAAGCATCCCTCAACTTAGGGGAGGATGAGGAATTAATTGAGTTAATGGTGAAAGCTGGTTTCACCATGGTGTTTATGGGGATTGAAACACCAGATACAGATAGTCTGGTAGGTATTCACAAAGTTCAAAATACCCGAAAAGACTTAATGGAATCTTGCCATAAAATTACCAGGGCAGGATTGCAGATTATGTCTGGTTTTATCATGGGTTTTGATAACGAACGAGCCGGTGCAGGTAAACGTATTCAAGGATTTGTTGAAGAGACGGGAATCCCCCAAGCAATGTTTAGTTTATTACAAGCATTGCAGAATACTGCGATGTGGAACCGTCTGAAACAGGAAGGACGACTAGTTGATGGGTTGGGGACAATTCATCAAGGGGCAGTTATGAACTTTGTTCCTACCCGTCCTGTGGAGGAAATTACAGAGGAATACATAGATACATTTTGGCAAATCTATGAACCCATGGCATTTATGAAACGTACATTCCGCCATTTTATGATGATGAATGGTTGGCGAGGTAAACACAAGCGTCCCATTACCTGGCATGAAATCCGGCTATTTAGCTTCATTTGCTATAGACAGGGTGTTCTACGTTCTACAAGGTTGCGGTTTTGGTGGCAATTAATAGCGATCACTCTACTCAAACCCCGTTTATTATATGATTATTTAACCACCTTGGGCCTTGGAGAACATTTCTTTAGTTTCCGCCATCAAGTCAGGGCACAATTACGAGAAAAATTAGCAATATTAAAGCAAAATCACCAGGAAAATCAAGAAGATTCAGATTATCAATTAGCACAGGCTTGAGGGTGCTAAATTTATGGCTGGAATATGCAGGCTCGTAAATTTTCCTGCCGATCTACTTAATTTTAGAAGTTGGCCTTTAACACTTATTCAGTGCTTGTGCTGTGAAAGTAGAAGTTAAGGTATCTCCAAAAAATAAAATATCCAGCTGTGGAATTTTTCTCCACATTAGCGGCTAGCGATAGCGTACCGTAGGTAATGACTAACGTCACGCTACGCTAATGCGTGACCGTAGGTCTGAAGCACAGCCTTTATATAAGACGCGCCCTATTTTCCAACAAACAAACCAACTAGAGAAGGCTGTGCTTTTTGTGTAGGTACAATGCGTCCCGTTACACCGCGCAAGCGCGGTGCGTTCCGTACAAATATTTAGATGTTTAGGAGTATGATCAATGACTAAAAATTCTTATTGTTGTGGTCCTGGCTATGCTTCTCCTAGAGACGCTATGGAAGGGGAAGTAGAAAAAATTCTTTACACTGTTGCTCTTTATGCTGAGACTGGTATTGAAGAACCAGATTATTTAGCAGTTATAGATGTGGATCCTCTGTCTCCAACATATTCTCAAGTAATTTATCGTCTTTTCATGCCCTATATTGGAGATGAACTTCACCACTTTGGCTGGAATGCTTGCAGTTCTTGTTATGGTGATGAGAGTAAATCTCGACGGTTTTTGGTGATTCCAGGTATCCGTTCTAGTCGAGTGTATATCATTGATACACAGAATAAACGAGCACCGAAAATCCACAAAGTAATTGAGCCAGAAGAAATCATAGTCAAAACCAACTTGAGTGCACCTCACACAGTTCATTGTTTGGCTGATGGCAATATAATGATTTCAATGCTGGGGGATGGAGAAGGTAATGGACCTGGTGGTTTTCTCCTCTTAGATGAAAATTTTGAGATTGCAGGGCATTGGGAACAAAAAACAGATACAATGCGCTTTAATTATGACTTTTGGTATCAGCCGAGTCATAATGTGATGGTAAGTAGTGAGTGGGGCGCACCCAAAACCTTTTATTCCGGCTTCGACCTTAAAGACGTTGCAGCGGGAAAATACGGTAAACAGCTTCATTTTTGGGATTGGTCTAAACATCAAATCATTCAGACGGTTGATTTGGGTGAGGAGGGGATGATTCCTTTGGAAGTCCGCTTTCACCACAATCCATTAAGTACTCATGGCTTTGTCGGTGCGGCTCTGAGTAGTAATATTTGGCACTGGAATAAGTCCAATGGTTATTGGGATGTTGCTAAAGTTATTGATATTCCACCTGTAGAGATAGAAGGTTGGGAGATTCCTGTACCTTCTTTGATTACTGATATTTTACTGTCAATGGATGATCGATTTATTTACTTGTCCAACTGGCTTCATGGGGATATCCGACAATATGATATCAGTTTACCCACTCAACCCAAATTGACTGGTCAAGTTTGGTGGGGAGGATTATTAAAGAAAGGGAGCACTGTAAAAGGTCGCCAATCTGCTGCTGGTCCTCAAATGCTACAACTGAGCTTGGATGGTAAGCGGCTATATGTGACAGATTCTTTGTTGAGTGTTTGGGATAATCAATTTTATGGTGACTTAAAACAAACTGGGTCTACTTTGTTACAAATTGATTGTGATACACACAAGGGTGGACTACAGATTAACAAAAACTTTCTAGTTGATTTTAGCCAAGAACCTAATGGTCCTTCTCGTGCCCATGAAATGCGTTATCCCGGTGGTGATTGCACTTCCGATATTTGGATTTAGGGGCCTTCCAATAAATAAAATCTCCCGTGGAATTATTCAGCATATGGGAGGTGTTGCAAATATGTTGATAAGGTGAAAGTCTAAAAACCCTTTCCGCAAATCAAGCCAGATTTCTATATAACCTTATTTTTGTCAATTTCCAGTGGGTGTTGGCCGATAATTTATCGTCTGCACCCAAGTAGAAAAAATCTTCTGTCTTTACTCGAAAAGGTACGAAACAATTTATGGCTAAGACATCTACAGACTCAATTCTTATTGTTGGTGCACAGCAATTCTCATTTTGGAAATGTAGTACAAACAGATACAAGAAGAAATATAAAAACGGGAGATTTTTATGCGGCTTTGCCCGCAAAGAAATCAAAATTACTTGAGTTTCTCTGCAACAATTTTTATTTCAAAGAAGCACTACCTAAGTTTTGAAATATACTACATAGATACTTCACAAAAATAACCATAAAAAATTTCTCCTAATTGTTATTGCTTATAAAAATTAGGAATATTTTGTAATTTTCAAATCGTAATTAATTAATTAACTAATTAATTTTTGAGCAAATAGTTGTATTGTTTAGGTTGAATTAATAGTTGCTTTATCGTCTTCATCTGTCAAAATATATATAAATAAATCAGACCAACT
>JASJCX010000361.1 GCA_030065255.1 Calothrix sp. MO_167.B42
GAAGGGAAGCAATCCCAAAGACCTTGTGTTCGCGGAGCGTGCCCGTTAGGGCTTATGCGTCGTTTCACTTCGTTCCACTCGCAATGACATACTATGGGTATGCCCCCGGACATGATATCAAATATATAGGAATCATATTTGATTTTTGAAAAACACGTAGGGTGCTGTATAGCCCTCCGGGCATGGCGGGAGCTAGAGCGAAATATTCAAACCGGATTCCTATATAACAATCCTAAATCATTTGTGAAAAGATCCCCGACTTTTCTGTAAAAGTCGGGGATCTGAGCCTCTGCATTTTTACAAATCAAATAGGATTTGTAGTTTATAGTTTCACTTCGTTCCACCCAACCTACCATTGTTCTTAACACAAACCGTATTGCCTTATAAGTGAAACAATCCAAGTAGAAATATTAAGTAATGGAGAGAATATCATCCAATGAGTGACCTAGATTATCAGCAGCTCAATGAAACAGACTTGAGGAATTACGTCAAATCCCATCCCCAAGATGAAGATGCATTTCAATATTACCTTGCAATTATGAGAGCAAAACCTAACAGAGTCGTTGTCAGCACAGGAGAACAATTAGAGGCTGAAATCAAAAAGAGACTGGAAAAAGAAAAGTCCACTGAGTAATTACAACCTCAAAACAGCAATTAAGGACTCAAAAAATACAAGTGGTCACCTGGTAAAGAACATAACTCATCCGGCGTACCTGTCTGCTTCACCTGACCATCTGACAATAATACAACCCAGTCAGCGCGATTATTTACCCGGGGACGATGACTAATTAAGATGGTAGTCTTACCCAAACGATGGTGTAATAATTGATTCAAAAATTCATTTTCACTTGCCGGGTCTAGTCCTGCTGTGGACTCATCTAAAATCAAAATGGGTGGATCATTAATAATAGCACGAGCGATCGCTAATCTTTGCTTTTGTCCCCCGGAAAGATTAGCCCCAAATTCCCCCAAAACTGTTTGATACTGTTCTGGTAGTCTGGCGATAAATTCATCGGCTTGGGTAATTTGGCAAGTTTCTATCATCTCTTCTAAGGTGACATCATACCCCAAGTTAAAGTTTTCCATAATCGAACGGCTCCAAAAGTGTGCTTCTTGGGGTACGAGAACTATTTGTTGACGCAAACAATCTAGGGGTATTTGGGAATGCTCATCATTTCCCAAGTATATAGTTCCATGGTCCACAGGATACAAACCAGCAATTAATTTCCCTAGGGTACTTTTACCACAACCAGATCTACCTACCAAGGCTGTTACCTTACCCCCAGGAATGGTGAGGGAAAAATCTTGCAGTAAGTTCTTTCTCCCAGGATAATGAAAGCTTAATTCCTCGCAGACAATATTAGTATGGTGGCTAATAATATAATTTTCGTCCGATTGTTGCTGCTGATTTTCCGGGGGAAATGTTAATACCTCCCGTAGTCGAGATAAAGCTGTTTTAGTACTCGCAAATTCATCCACAAAATCAATCACAATATCTAGTAAAATAACTATATTGCGATTCAAACTGACAAAGGCAAGTAATTGACCAATGGTTAATTCCTGGCTAAACACTAAACCACTACCAATCCACAGCAAAACAACCCCACCAATATCAGAAACTAAACCAGAGAATTGCTTGTTAATAATTTCAATGTGAATAGTGGTTAATGCTAGTTTTGTGATTTTGGTGAATCGATGTTGTAACTCTTGCCAAAAATAAGGTGCAGCAGTAATTGTCTTCATTGTTAATGCACCTTTGAATGTCTCTACCAGCACCCCCTGGGTTTCAGCTTCTAGAACCATCAGCTCCTGGGTTTTTTGTTGGAGTTTAGGAATAAAAACCACTGTAGATAGAGTCATTAATCCAGCCAGCAAGATGGCAAAGATAGTTAATTTCCAGCTATAAAATAACATTAGTAACAAACAAATCAGTGCAATCAAAAATCTAACGGGGAGATTAATAATTGCTTGGGAAATTAACTTATTAATTTCTTCAATATCTGTTAAACGGCTGACAATTTCCCCACTCTGCCGTGATTCATAATAACTTAGGGGTAAGTGTAAAATTTGTCGCCCAAACTCCAACATCAAATTGAGCTGAAAGTGTTGAGCAAAATGAGCAATGAGAATATTTTCTACCAATCCTAACCCACGGTTAAAAATGTACATTGCCACTACTGCTAATACTATCCCACTGAGAAAATCTTTATCTCCCCTGACTAAGACATCATCGGTGAGAATTTGCAGGAAAAAGGGATAGCTTAAAGACAGGATACCAATCACAAAAGCACATAACAAACCCTCGAACAATATACCTTGATAGTTTAAGATATATTGCCAAAACCTATGCCCATAATTCCAACTACTATCAGAGTGATTTGATTGAGTAAAAAATCGCTGTTCGTCTGGTTTTAGTAATAATAAAACTCCATCTTCCCAACTATCAATTAAATCCTGGTAAGAAATATACCTAATACCTACAGCAGGATCGCCAATAATATATTTTTTGCCACGTTTCCCATATAAAATTACCCAGTGATAGCCTTGCCAATGGATAATAGCTGGTAGTAGTTTATCAGTCAAACGAGGAATCGCATCAGGTGCTACTTTACCAGATTCAGTATTAAAACCTAAAGCCTCTGTTCCTTGTCTTAAGTCAAGTAATGTAGTACCTTTTTTCCCTGTATTAATGGCCTCTCGAATGTGATTAATGGCAAAATTACGTCCATAATATTTAGCAATAGAAGCAACACAAGCAGCTCCACAGTCTTCCTCACTAGACTGTTTCACTAATTTATATTTCATTGTCTGTGAAAATCCTCTTGGACAGCAAAACTGATTGATGAAGTGATACCGTTTTAATATGAAGTTACATATAATAAATTGTCATTGCGTTCACGGAGTGTTCCCTCTTAGGGAAGGAGGAACGACGTATAGCCCTTCGGGCATTCAAGAAACGCGCAGCGTGTCGCTTTGCGACTCAGCAATCTCATAACCTTCAGAATTAACGAGTTGATGAGATTGCCACGCTCCACTTCGTTGCGCTCGCAATGACAAACAATAAATAACTCTATGTAACTTCATATAAAATTGGTATGAGATGAAATCTTCAAAAATAGGGCTATTAACACTGATAAATTATCAATGTTAAAAACCCTAGGTCTAATTCATCAATTAAAATGAGTTAGTGGCTATACAATCTATCAATTACTAATACTTAAATTGATAATTTATCAAGTTATCAATTTAGTCTTACCATTAGTAATAAGGATAGTAATGATGTCCATAATGTTCATGATGTTCATGATATCCATAATGTCCACGATATTTGGGATGACCATAATATCCATGATAACCACCACCTACGATGGTGGATTCTTCTTCTGTGGATAATTTTTTCAAAATGTTTTCTTCAGTTTGACGCTTAATCATTCTTTGCTCCTTTATTCAGAATATATAGTTTGTTTGCCAACTTCATTATTTACAAATAAACTATATATTTATTACATAACTTTTTGATTTAATTATCAACCGTAAATCAGAAAATAAAGTGTTTTATTAATGACTTTAATTTTACAAAAAATTAGACTTATCTCTATTTCTAATTAGTATTAAAAGATATTTTTTACATGGATTAAATTGATATTTAATTATCATTGAAAAATATATTTTATCGCAAAAAAAATTGCTCAAGTATGAATTAAAAAAATAGGGCTGTTAACACAGATAATTTATCAATGTTAACAGCCCTATATCTAATTCAAAAAATTGTAATTAGTTAGTGGTTATACAATTAAGCAGCCACCAATAAGTAACTGGGTCAAATTAAATATAAAACCTCACCCCCAACCCCTCCCTTTATTAAGGAGAAGGGTGCTTTCTTTCATGTCAAGCAGAGTGAGGTTAAATCTTATATTTAATTGCGTCTACCCACTTAATGAAATTGATAATTTATGCAGTTATCAATTCAGTATTCTCATTAATAACCATAGCCACCACGATAGCCGCCACGATAGCCACGGCGATAACCACAGCCATATCTACGACGATATCTACGACCAAAACCACCTACAATTTTAGATTCTTCTTCTGTAGATAATTTTGTCAAAAGGTTTTCTTCAGTCTGACGCTTAACCATTTTTCTGCTCCTTTATGAGGGATATATAGCTTGTTTAGAAATTCCATCTTTTACAAGCTGACTATGCATTCATTACATATTTTTCCCGCTTAATTATCAACCGTAAATCATTAAAATAGATGTTTTTTATACGACATAGTTTACTTGTTTACATATTATTTTAATGTCATATATAGGTGTTTATCTTGTTTGTTAATATCCCCTGATATTATTAATTTGACATCCATAATCTAGTATTAAGTCCAATTAAAATAATATAGCTCGTCAATCATTATTGATGCTGGATAATTGATTATTTAGCTGCATCAGCCATGTCTAAGAACTATAATAACCATATTTAATCAGACATCCAGAGTTTTTCCCTGACTGGGATAATGCTGGCTATGATATTTGATATCTATAGCATAATTGAAAATTTTACTTCTATTTTTACCAAATAAAATTAGGACATAAGAATAGCTGTGATTGAATTTACTTAGTAATTAAATCATGATTTTTCATATTCAAATAGATTCAATATCACCTCAAATTTAGTATTGTCACCTAAATATTTTTAGTAAACAATTCAAAATATATAATAAGTGAAGTGTACATCATTTTTTTTGATTATGAATGTGTACCATTGACTATATATTTACAATTGATGCAATGAAGTGGTTGTAATTGCAAATGCTAGTTAAAAATATCCATCAAGAATTATTACCTAAAGTCGATAATTGGGCGCAATTAGGAGGATTAATTTTGCTTGGGGTAGGAGGTATTACCGTTTTACTTGCTGCCACAATTAAATACCCCCGAGCTATCAAAGCAGCAGCAATTATTCGTCCTGTTGGGGAAGTGAGAATTGTTGAAGCTGCAACTTCAGGAATAATTAGCAATATTCTGGTGCAGGAAAATCAAAAAGTTGTGCGAGGAGAGGAAATTGCTACTATTGAAAATTCCCAATTACACCGTCAAAAAAGGCAAATCCTTCTCAATATTCAGCAGCAGAAATTACAACTTACTCAGTTAAATTCTCAACAGAAAGCACTTAATAGCCAAATAGCTGCTGAAATCAATGGAATGGAGGGAGCAATCGCATCTGCACAAGCCCAATTAAGTCGCACCCAACGGGAACACAAAGACAAACAGCTGATTACCCAAACTGAAATTCAAGAAGCCTCCGCAAATTGGGAATTAGCCAAAGAAGAGGTGAAGCGATACCAACAATTAAGCAAGAGTGGGGCTGTTTCCTCCCTACAACTCAAAGAAAAAGAAAAAGCCTTCAAAGCTGCTCAAGCTAGATTACAACGTGCCAAAATAGGTATTAATCCTCACACAGCCAATTTAGCCATTGCTCAACAAAATATTATTCAAAAACGTTCTCAAGGGGAATCAACTTTAGCCAGCTTAAAAAAAGAACGGGAAAGCCTACAGCAGCGATTGATAGAAATGGAAAATAAAATCAGCAGCCACCAACAGCAGCTACAACAGGTGGAACAAGACTTACAAAAAACTATTATTCGCGCTCCCCAAAGAGGGACTATCCTCAAACTACAACTGAGAAATCCCGGACAAGTAGTTAATTCCGGAGTCGCAATTGCTCAAATTGCTCCCCAAGATGTAGCTTTAGTTGTCAAAGCAAAAATCCCGGTAGCTGACATTCGTAAAGTGCAAGTCTGTCAAGCCCATCAGGTCAAAAATTGTCGGGTTGGTAAAGTACAAATGCGTATATCTGCTTATCCTTACACAGATTATGGAATTCTCAAAGGAGCCGTCAGAGCAATTACGCCAGACACAATTGCACCATCAAAAGATGATCGTAATCCAGTTACAGGCTCCTATTATGAGGTGACTATTGAACCAGAAAAACCCTATCTCCAGAAAAAAAGTAAGCGTTA
>JASJCX010000362.1 GCA_030065255.1 Calothrix sp. MO_167.B42
CAATATTGCTTTTTATTGTTTATTTGAAGTAATCTAGTAGACAATTTTCATTTTTTATTACTTGATTACATGGACTCAATGACATCAACATACGGTAATTTGCATAATAAAATGACAAATAAGAAATGGGCGGTCAAACGTATAACAGTGAACTTAGCTGCACAAGAAGCGGAGAAGTTGGAAAAATATTGTCAACAGACGGGTAGACCCGCAACCGACGTAATTAGAGAACTAATTCGTAGCTTACCAGTTGCTGAGGACGCGAAATAAATTTAGCATGTGCAGGCTTCTATCCCCATACCACAATCATTATGTGTTGTATAAGTTTGTGTTAAAAGGGGATAATAATGACACGCATAAAATTGCTAGAAGCACGGCAGTGCTGTGCTTCTAAAAATTCCCAACATAAGTAATTCAATATTTTTCATCTTTGTATTTGGTGTTGTGGAAAAAGCTAAAATTTAAGTTAAATTAAATACATAAATGTAGCAAATATCGCAACGCCAAAAAAATAACATTATTGCCAATAAATCGCCTTTCCTCCCTGTTCCCTTTCTGAAATTCCCAGGAAGGGACTTGTTATAAAAAATGCCAAAACGACAAAATAACTGATAAAGTTCATTCAAGCATGGCAAATTCTGACACCCAGCCAGTTACAATTTGTAAAGAAACTGAGTGAAAGAGCATAGAATGCGCGTTGCAATAATAGGTGCAGGACTAGCAGGGCTAGTCACTGCTGTGGATTTAGTTGATGCGGGTTGTGAAGTCAATATTTTTGAGTCGCGTCCGTTTGTGGGTGGTAAAGTTGGAAGTTGGGTTGATAAAGATGGTAATCACATAGAAATGGGATTACATGTATTTTTTGGGTGTTACTACCAGCTATTTGAATTAATGGAAAAAGTAGGAGCGCTCAATAACTTTCGCATCAAAGAACATACTCACACTTTTATTAATAAGGGTGGAAGAACTGGGGAATTAGATTTTCGTTTTATTGCAGGTGCGCCTTTTAATGGTTTGAAGGCATTTTTTACCACCTCTCAACTTTCATTGCTGGACAAAGTGCAAAATTCTGTGGCTTTGGCTACTAGTCCCGTTGTTCGGGGTTTAGTAGATTTTCAAGGTGCAATGAAAAAGATTCGAGACTTAGATAAAATTAGTTTTGCTGATTGGTTTCGTTCCCATGGTGGAAATAATGGCAGCATTGAACGAATGTGGGATCCTATAGCTTATGCTTTGGGTTTCATTAATTGTGAAAATATGTCCGCTCGATGTATGCTAACGATATTTCAATTGTTTGCGGCAAGAACAGAAGCATCTAAAATGCGGATGTTAGAAGGTTCTCCCCATGAATATCTGCTTAAACCCATAGTTCAATATCTTGAAGCTAGAAACGCAAAAATCTACACGCGTCGCCAGATTCGAGAAATTAAGTTTGTTGAGGAATCAGGAAACACTCAAGTAACTGGCTTAGTGGTAAGTAATGGCGATACAGAAGAGACTATAATAGCTGATGCTTATGTTGCTGCTTGTGACGTACCGGGAATTAAAAGACTTTTACCCCCTTCATGGCGTCAGTGGTCGGAGTTTGACAATATATATAAATTAGATGCGGTACCAGTTGCAACAGTGCAATTGCGCTTTGATGGTTGGGTCACAGAACTTAAAAATTCCCAGCAACGCAAGCAATTAGATCGTGCAGTAGGAATTGATAATTTGCTCTATACCCCAGATGCTGATTTTTCTTGTTTTGCCGATTTAGCTTTAGCAAGTCCCAGTGATTATTATCGTCAAGGTCAAGGTTCTTTGTTGCAGTTAGTCTTAACTCCAGGGGATCCTTTCATTAAGAAGAATAATGAAGAAATTGCTCAACACGTCCTTAAACAGGTGCATGAATTATTTCCATCTTCGCGGGAACTGGAGATGACCTGGTACAACGTGGTGAAATTAGCCCAGTCTTTATATCGGGAAGCCCCAGGAATGGATATTTATCGTCCCGATCAGAAAACGCCGGTTGCAAATTTCTTTTTAGCGGGAAGTTATACGCAACAGGACTATATTGATAGCATGGAAGGAGCTACACTTTCAGGCAGACGAGCAGCAAAAGTGATTTTGGAGACTGTAAAACAGTAAACACAAGTCTAAAAAAGAACTTGTGCAGATGTAGCTTTGCCGTTAGTTCAACAGAGGCTATAACTACGTCACGTTTCTGCCGCAGACTCTGCCGTTTCGGCTAAACTTAGCGTGACGCGGTAACGTTATAGACATAAAGGAAACAAATAATGTCAGACTGGCTAGAGCATAGCGTGCAGGTTGAGGTCGATGCTCCAATTGATTTAGTTTGGAGTTTATGGTCAGATTTGGAGCAAATGCCGCGTTGGATGAAGTGGATTGATTCGGTGAAAATACCAGAAGATAATCCAGATATATCTTTGTGGACTTTGAGTAGCAGTGGCTTTGAGTTTAATTGGAAATCCCGGATTATTAAAGTTACCCCCAATCAGATTATTCAATGGGAATCAATCGATGGATTACCCAACCGGGGAGCAATTCGTTTTTATGATCGCAAAGAAAGTAGTATCGTTAAACTTACTGTTGCTTATGATATTCCCGGTATTTTAGGCAAAATTATGGATAACTTATTTTTAGGGAGAATTGTTGAATCAACCATTCAAGCAGATTTAGAAAGGTTTCGGGAATACGCTTTGCAGGCAAAAAATTAATTTCAAGGAGTCAGAGTCAACAGTCTAGGCTTAACCGGAAGTAGCACAGTTAGAAGCAAAGACGCACCGCACATTAAGGTGTTTGGACGCAGCTTCCGCTGTTCATGTAGTGCGTTCAAACATCCGTTACCATGCCCTCACGTCTTTGCCGCAGGCTCTAGCGGGGCGTGAGCACAGCAGGATTCAGGAGTAACAAATGATAGATGACCAGTGACAAATGACAAATGAAAAATTAACTTTATTTGAATATTATATAAATCTATTCCTTCTTAGACTTGCCACTTTGTTTATAAGTAAAACGTCTTACTGCTAAGGATAAACCATAAATCCGAATACGGGCGGCATTAACTGAGTTGGGATCGTGGGCAGTAAATCCTTCTACGGCTCCCAAAGAATCTGGTTGTCTACCAATATTAAAAGACAGTTTCTCCGTTTCTTCAAAAGAAAGCGCCCTGTCGATTGTTACGGTTGCTAAATCAAGCCAAGGAGAGGTTTCTTCGCTCCACTCTTGTTCCTGGGTAAAAATCTGGCTTTTGTCTCCTTGGATATCCTCATGTAAGCGTAATTGCAGATGAAAAATAATGGACTTTTGGGATAATCTTTCGATATATTCCTGGCGGAGATAATCAATGGGTCTTTTCTCATCGATACGACGCTTTTGCAGCCAAGGTTTTTCCCAATCTTCACCTGATATATACCCAGAATCTACTCCGCGATTTTCGGGAATTAAACGATATTTGACATATCTGAGTTTCCCATCCTTGGCTTTAAAATAGTTAACCAATTTTGAGTCATAATACATCTGACTAAAAGAGTCTGGGGCGCGTCGCAGGGTTTCGGCAAAAATTTCTTTGAAGATAGGTTCGCTTTGACAATAAGCTTCAAGTCCCTTAGAACTGACGGGTTCATTGTCTTTTCTACCCCGTACCGATGCCAAGGTAAAATTCCAAAATTCGATGATATCTCGAAATGTTCTCGGCCCTGTATTCATAATCAGATCTAGTGGGCTTTCCTCTGGGCGATCGCTAAGTTTGAGAGAAGCACTACGAAGATCCATAGCTGCATCATCCTCAAAGGTCACTGCACCATGCCGAATTTGTAGGGGGAAAACTTTCCCAGCTTGCCAAAACTCGTGTTCGGGAAATTCCGGACGTTCGATTACTTTTAGAGTTCCTGCACCCCCTACACCATATTTATGGGTAGCGCGTCCCTTATTTTTAAATGCTGCCAACATAAATAGTAGGGCGGCGGCAATCAAGTAAAAAAAGAACAGAATAGTTTCCCAAATTTTTTTCATGGATAGCTATCTCCAGCCTAAAAAATATTTGTGCGCTTTCCCTAAATATTGATGCTCATCATGATCCACCCCAAAGGAATGCCTGGTTCAATCTGATCGCGATATTCCCAAAGCAGTTTCTTCAGGGGATGCGATGCAAATTCAATGGCAGGATTGTAATAAACGTTGGCTAAAGTCCACATTAATTTTACTTGAGCATCATATCGTTCCTGGATTTTTTTTGGATCGTAATCAGGACTGTTTTCATCCCACAGTCCGATTGCGGCATATTCAATATCTCCACCATCTTCATATTGTTTGTTATTCACCCAACTATGGAAAAAGGTACAGTGGTAGAGAATATAAACACAAAGCTGCTGCAAGTCTTTTTGGTCTTTAATTTCTAGGCTTTTTACTCCTGGATCGAGAATTGAATGAGTCACCAAATCTTGGGACATTCCTTCAATTTCATACCAATAAGTTTTAATTTCTTTTTGTTTAGTGGTAAAAAATTCGGAAACGTATTTTTCCAGAAGTTCCCACATGGCAAGGGATGCTCGATCAAAATAATTATTATCAATAGGATCGGGAAGTTTTTGTACTGCAGGTGACCAGTGATAGGTTAAAGTGGCAAGTTCTTCTGCGAGAACTCCATTAACACTTTTAGGATCTAAGGCAGAAGCTTCTGGGATAAAACCCGTATTCCCAATAATGAGAGATGCACCTTTCTTGTTGATACTAATTAAGCCCTCAAAGTGAGACCACAATAAATCGCGAATAGGATTCTTACTCACATTGCGGTAAAATGCCATTGCATATTGATCCATATTCATGTGAGTTCGTGCCAAATGGGACTGAATTTCCTGATAAACGTATTCGGCACTGCGAAAATAATACTTGGCATCTTCCCAGTCTTTACCGTCTGTAGGAAAACAGGTACTTACTCGACCTTTCCAACGATATTCAATAGAATGAACCTGCAGGGAGCGATCGCGTAGCACAAAGCGAGCTTCGTTATATTCAGGAAGAAATCCTCCAGGTTTGGCTTGATAGCGCCCGGTCTTATAATTAACGGCATATTGCCACGGTTTATCTTTAATATGGTTCAATTTTCCGGGATTAAATCCATTTAAACGTCGTTCCACAAAATATTCATCGCTAAATTTATCCGGACGCAACCTACTTAAGTTAGCAGGCATCCATCTTCGAAAGTCCGGACCAACCATGCTGCGAAAGCCCACTCTTTTGGCTAACCTTGAAAATAATCTGCAGTTGAAGGGAGGGATTAACGGCAAGGTGGGGAAAACCTGCAACCCAACATGAGCTTCATATCTGGGGGTGGGTTCAACTTCTTTGGGTAAGGGACTATTAACATCAAATCGGGCAAAGTCCTTTCCTGGTGTACCGTAATATTTGAATATTTCTTTGGGATTACTGGATGATTGGTTCATAGTTGTTAGTTTTTTGTTATTAATTGATAACTCTTGCTTAGTCAACTTTAAATTAATCAGGAATAGCAAGTGTAATAAAATACATTTAACTAGAGTAAATAAGTAGGGAGAAAAGCTACTCCCATAGGACTAGCAAAATATTCTTTAATACTTTTACAACCAAATTCCCAATATTTCTTCGCTACTATATATGATCTGTGGGTATGGACATATACTGTTTAATACTTAATATAGATAGTATAAAAAAAACAGTACCTGAGTATAAAGCCTACTTCACGTTTTGGATCCTGCGGGCGAATAGTACTTCTGAGAACTTATTTACTACATGATTGCTTAGTATAGATGTAAATAGCATATGTATTATTACTTAGTTTTTGTTGTTTTTTGAGTGATATATCCAACTATTAAAAACAGTGAATATATTTGAGATAGAGAAGTGATACTATAGGATTTGATTTATTACTGCTGCAAAAGCAATGAATGTAGGCTTTGTTATGTTGATGCGGCATAACAATTTGCTGCACCGAAAGGTGTAGATGTTATGTAATAACAAAGGACAAAAGAGTAAATAATGACTATCCACGTCTTCGGTATACGCCATCATGGTTCCGGTTCCGCACGTAGCTTGC
>JASJCX010000363.1 GCA_030065255.1 Calothrix sp. MO_167.B42
TACCTACCCTAACAACAGTCCGCATTCCTGAAGGAGTAGATGGAAAAGCGATCGCTAAACAGTTACTCTTAGAACGGGGTATTGAAGTTGGCGGTGGTTTGGGCGAACTCGGTGGTAAAGTCTGGCGCATTGGATTGATGGGTTTCAACAGTCGCAAGGAAAATGTCGATCGCCTGATTGCAGAATTACAACAAATATTACCAAGATAGACTCTTGATATCATTTCCGTTTGTATCGGAATTATTTAAATTTCCTCTCTCTGACTCTGACTCTGCGCTCTCTGCGTCTGGAGTGGTTTTTTTATCATTCCGGTGTAACCGGATTTGATATGACGCATCAGGGCAGGCCCCTACCTTCAATGTACTCATAGGGTAGGGGTTAGAGCGGGTTATGGTCGCGAAGCGGAAATAACCAATCTTCTACTTACCTAATTCCTGCGATCGCTTAGTGGCTGCTATCACCGCTTCAATCAACGCTGAACGAAAGGCAGCTTTTTCCAACTGAGTAATCCCCGCTATAGTTGTACCCCCAGGACTTGTTACCCTATCTTTGAGTTCTGCGGGATGGATTTTGCTTTCATTTAATAATTGAGCCGTTCCTAACACCGTTTGCAATGCTAACTGATTTGCGATCGCTCTTGGCAAACCGGTGGCCACACCTCCATCAGCTAAGGCTTCCACCATCAAGGCTACATAAGCAGGACCACTCCCAGAAAGTCCAGTCACTGCATCCATCAATGGTTCTGAAATCTCTGCCACCTCTCCCACTGCTTGAAACAGTTTTTTAGCTAGTTCGTGGTGATTGGCTTTAGTGTAAGCACCTGCACAAATGGCTGTCATTCCCGCTCCCACCGTGGCTGGAGTGTTAGGCATTGCCCGAATGATAGGTAAACGAGGAAATGCTCCTTCCAACTGCTTTAAAGGCACACCTGCCAAAATAGAAACTAATAATGGCTTAGTATTATTTTTATGAATACCTGTAGGACGGTTTTGAGTCCCATTAATTTCTGAAACTTCTGCTAATTCTTGAGCGATTGCACTAAATACCTGGGGCTTCACCGCCAAAAATACCACTTCTTCTGCTTGGATGAATGCCTGACGATTATCCGCCGTCACACTAACTTGGTATTGCTGCTCTAAATAACTTTGTCGAGAAACTAAGGGTTCACTAACTATTACTTCCGAACATTGATAAACACCCCGAGAAATCAGGCGGGATAATAATGCTTCTCCCATTACCCCGCCACCGATTAAGGCAAACTTGATTGTCATTGGTAATTAATTACTTGTCATTGGTCATTAGTCATTAGATTTATTCTGGATGACTAATAACTAATGACTAATCCTGATCTCATTGTGCCATACGGTTGACTTCATTTCCCCAATTGGGATTACCTGTATTGGTTTGGGAGCGTGGAGTATGTACTGGGGGTTGGGGTACCTCATGGAGTACGGAACCGTGGGTACTTACTTGTACGCAGCTAGGAGTGAACAAGAAAATACTTTCTCCAATGCGCTCTTGATGTCCATCAAGGGCATAGGTACCACCGGCGACAAAATCCACTGCTCTTTGTGCCTGATCCGGATCCATTATGGTTAAATTTAACACCACAGACTTCCGCTCCCGTAGAGCTTGAATTGCCTGGGGCATTTCTTCAAAGGTTCTGGGCTCAACTACTAAAACCTCTGAAATTCCGTTAATAGCTCCCGGCATACCAATAACATTACCCACTTGTTTTGTTCCCGTTGTTACATCTGTTGTATTCATTGTAGCCATGGGTTCCCGCCAACGTCGATTCTGGTTTACAGTCTCTTGGGGTGCGGGTTGGGGATTTTGCTCTTGGTATAAATTTTGGTACGCCTCTACATCTGGTTCTTCCTCATAGTATTCGTATTCTACGCCTTCATTTAAACCAACAAAGTCTTTTAATTTGGAAAATATACCACTCATACGTTTACGCTCCTGGTGCAAATCACCCTTAGTTAATTGGTAAAAATCGATGCAACTAATGTGCTCGAATTATAATTGCGATTTTTGAAAATAACTACTACGCGATGCTCCTAAGGGTAAGAGGCGATGGCAAGTAGATACTCATACGTTATATTATCGCTGTTTGTAACATCTATCACGAGGTTTGCCAACCAACGGATATCTAAAACAAACATTTGTTTTTTGACCCTACGGAATAATTGAGTCAAGATTATATCCTAAGTAATCTGATATGCAAAGTTGTTAATGCCCCTGATTGAATTTCCCTTTGCTTTATGTCAACACTATATCCTTATTAATAAGGAGTAAAAAGGTCAACAGGTTTTTTTACTTGTAACGCTTTGTTAACAAACTCGCAAGTTTCTTTACTTCTAAGTATTGTTCAGTAAACTTTATGGCAGTATTTATGTTAAGCGTTCTCCAAATAATATAGTTCCTAAGCGTATCATAGTTGCCCCTGCTTGAATAGCTAAATGGTAATCCCTGGACATACCCATAGATAGTTGTTTCATCTGAATATGTGACCAATTTTGGGATTGGATTTTTGCTGCTAGTTCTTTAGTATTCTTGAATACATCTAAAGTTTCAATATCATTTAATCCTAAGGGCGGAATTGTCATTAAACCCTGAATTTGTAAATTTTTGCATAGATCTAAGGCTGGTAAATCTGCTAATAATTGGGGTATATGCCACCCTGATTTACTGGGGTCAGCAAGAATTTTCACTTGCAAACAAACTAGGGGATTAACCCCTAGTTCTGCTGCTAAGTCATTCAAACGCTGTGCTAATTTCAAACTATCCACGGCATGAATCCAGTGAAAATGTTGAATGGCTTTTTTGGCTTTATTGCTTTGTAAATGCCCAATAAAATGCCAGGTAATATCTGTTAAGTCTTGTAAATCATTCTGTTTATTTATGGCCTCTTGGATGCGATTTTCGCCAAAATCCCGGATACCCGCATCATAGGCAGAACGGATGACCCCAGAAGTAACTGTTTTTGTCACGGCAATTAACCGGACTGAATCTGGCAATTTTGAGCGTATGGCATGAATAGATTCGTGAATGGAATTGATCATTGGAAGGTTGTTTTAAAGACACTCTGAAGCTGATCGTACTCCTGAGTTTGCCCTGTACGGCGCAGATTACGCAAGCGACTTTCCAAAACCATTCTGGCTTCTGTACGTCCTATGGATTGAAATTTAAGTCCTTTAGGATCGGTGGTTACTAAAAAGAAAAGACGTTGGGCATAAAGTGTTGTGAACAGTTCTTGGTTTTGCTCGACCATACAAACTCTATAGAGCAAACCCCAAGTTGGATGATTTATGTAGGTTTCTAAGTTATCTGGGTTCATTTCATACTAGAGCATGAGTACTTGATGGATGGGTAATTAGAGGCAAAGATTGTCGATAGATGGTAATGCCCTTGCTTGCTACAATCCTTGTTGGCAATGCCCTTAGTGGTTTATCAAGACAGCTGTGCTGGGGTTGTAGTTGGGCTTTAGCCCTAGAAAATTCTTGGGATAATCCCCTTAAGCATTACTACAAACCCTAAATAACCATACAAAGTTGGTTTGGTGGAGCTAGTACTTCACCACACTCCCCCATCTCACCTAAACAGGGATTTTGGCATTACTGAATCGGTGTTCTAGGGTTCAAAGGTCAAATAGTTGTGCTTTCTATAGCAATGGACATATTAGTTAGGACAGTATTGTTCGACTCAAAGACTGTCACCGAAGAGGCAGGGGGAGTGTGGGGAGTGTGGAGAGTGTGGGAGGTTTAACCATCAACTGTCAACTATCAACTCCTAACTCCTACCGTTCGGCTGAGCTCACGGCCGAAGCCTGCCAACTGTCAACTGTCAACCGTCAACCGTCAACCGTCAACATCAAACTTTAAAGTTAATAATTATTCTGAGCATATTGATTGAGTACCATTGCTAGTGCTTTTAATTGTGCCCGGGCTTTGTGCAAAGACTCATACCATTCTTTCTCAGGAATGCTGTCTGCCACAATTCCGGCTCCCACCTGTCCCCAAATCACATTGAGTTTTGGTAACTCCTGAGGTAACTGTTCCCATAGAAGTGATGGTAAACAATTTTGGGAATTAGTTTGGGAAGTAGAGCAATCTGGTAAATATCCTGCTGGCTTTATCCGAGCATCGATCCCTTTATCAGGGCCCTCAGCATCATAGCAGGGTTGGTTAGTTGATGGGGTGAGGGGAGATGAAGTTTCTGTGGTAGATTTTGATGACTTTTGTATATCTTCATATATTTTTGTATCAACCTTGGTTGTCATGGCTGAAACTGGAACTAAGAGCAAAGTTCTAATCAAAATATTTAGATCTAAGTTACCTTGCCAGTCCAAGTATCCACAGGAACCATAAAATAAGTTACGCCTAGTTGGTTCTAATTCTTCAATAATCTCCATACAACGAACTTTGGGACAACCAGTAATCGTCCCTCCAGGAAACATGGCACGAATCAAATCTACTCCATTTACAGAGGTTTTTAATTTACCCGTAACGTTACTCACAAGATGCATGACATGACTGTAACGTTCAATGGTGAGTAATTCATCGACGGTTACAGTACCCCACTCACAAACTCTGCCTAAATCATTGCGTTCTAAGTCTACTAGCATGATGTGTTCGGCAAGTTCTTTGGTGTTACCGAGTAACTCAGCTGCTAATTGGGAATCTTGCTGGGGAGTTTTTCCCCTGGCTCTTGTCCCTGCAATTGGCCGAGTTGCAGCTTTACCCTGGTTCAATTGTACTAATCTTTCTGGAGAGCAACTGATAACTTCTCCCCAAGGGGTATGCCAATAACTGGCAAAGGGAGAAGGATTGATGGTATGTAAAGTTTGGTAGATTTCCCAGCCAGAAGCTTGAGTGGTTGTTGCAAATCTTAAGGAAAGATTTGTTTGAAAAATATCCCCAGCTTGGATATATTTCTTCGCCCGGTTGACAGCTGCTTCGTAATCCTCCTGAGATGTGAAAAAGTAGGGAAACGGGGGAGTGTGGGGAGTGTGGGGAGCAGATGAAGATGAAATAATTATTCCATCACTCCTTCCCTCCATCACTCCATCACTCCTTCCCTCCTTCACTCCATCACTCCTTCCCTCTAGCCACCTCTTCTCCAACCCATCTAATTGCTCAGGACTACCAGCAGCTAACCACAAAATTTGTTCCTGGTGATCTAAAACGGCAAAACACTCTGGTTCATACCAAAAAGCTACGGGAAATGGTAGGGAATCGGAATTGGTATGGGGTAATTTTTCAATTTCCCAAGCAATATCGTATCCCAACCAACCTAACCAACCTCCCGTGAAAGGAAGTGGGGGAATTGGTTGAGAATTTTCTTGGCTAACTACTTTACCTGGTTGACGCTTGAGTAAATTTTCCAGGAATGGTAACACTTCTCCCAAGGGGGGTGTCCACATTTGGGGTTTACCATCTACTATCCGAGGACTACCCGCACAAATAGAGTAACGGGCTATTTGGGGATAATCCGTGGGAGTAGGGTAGGGACTTTCGAGTAAAGTAGCAATTCCCAAATCAGAGGTGGGCAAAAATAAGCTGGAAAAAACAGCAGAACCAGTACATTCTTCCAGAGGATGCGATCGCCAGTACCAAGCTGGTATTGTATTGTTGGCTGCAAGGTCGAAAACCATAACAATGTTGCTGGGCTTTGCTGAATAACCGTTATCATACAGAAACTATTTTCTCTGGCTTGGGATTTAAGAAGGCTGAGAAAGTTGGATTTACTGGTAGATTTAGGTAAGGACAAATGTAATTTATCAGTGTCAAGTTCTTGCTGACAACTGGATGGAATGATGCTGTAAGTTTTGTTCGGGGCGAGAAAATCAGAGGTTCAAAGCCAATTTAATTGGATATTGGAATTAATGAAGTTTTAATTTGCAGAAAGAAATATAAAAATTGTGAGCGCAGACACTGAATATGGGGGGAGCATCCCAAATGTTTAAAAACATATTTTGTCATTGCGAGCGTAATGTAATGGAGCGAAGCAATCGCAATATCTAGACTTTGCGATTGCTTCATTCCGCTCCGCTACATTCGCAATGACAACCTAAATCTTGGTAAATTTTAAAAATCGGGATGCTCCCA
>JASJCX010000364.1 GCA_030065255.1 Calothrix sp. MO_167.B42
TGGATTGTAGATGATAATGGTGATATTGTCCTTGTTGCTCACTCTGTGCAAAGTTCTTCCAGTCCCTCTGCCATTTTCTGTAGTCAATAATTCGTTACTCCAAGAGTAAGGCTACCGTGTACACATATTTCTCTAATCCATGCAATCATCACCTCACCCTCGCTTTTGGCGATGCAAAAATCTTTCCCTCTCCTTATTAAGGAGAGGGAAATCTACTTTTGTCAGTGTGAGGTTTGCCTTCTTATACCAAGTTGCAATCAAAGGTAGTAGCTTTCATTAGGAGCGTAACGTATTGTGGCGTGACAATCCCATCAATAATCAAACTACTACAACAGAACGCAACTTGGTATGAATTGTAAATTTTTAAAAATCAGGGAGCATCCCAATTTTTGAAAAATAGAGAGGGAAGAAAAAACTTCGCGAGTAGTTATCGCGAATTAATTTGGGATTTTAATCTTGAGATTCGTCCTCTTCTTGTTCAGAGCCAGTAATATCTAGTAAACAATGTGCTTCAATTTGAAGGGCGGAGTCTGGGTTATAAGTAAGGATTTAGCCTTTCCTTAAACGTTGACCTAACCTTGTGTAGGTTCAATGCTTATGAGTTGGCCATTTTGCTCATCTGTCAAAATGTATAGCCTTCCATCGGGACTTTGACGTACATCCCTCACTCTCCTACCAATAGGAATAGATTCTTCCCTAATAATATTACTGTTTGCATCCAAATCAATACGACGAACATCGCGACTAACTAATCCCCCTGCAAACAAATCTCCTTTCCATGGTTTAAAGCGTTTACCCGAGTATAACGCTAATCCTGAAGGTGCGATTGCAGGAGTCCAAACTACTTTTGGATCTATCATACCTGGTCGCGATCGCTGGTTGGAAATCTCTCCTCCAGTATATTCTTTACTGTGGGTAACTAATGGCCAACCATAGTTTTTTCCTGCTTCCACAAGATTTAATTCGTCACCACCTCTTGAACCATGTTCAGTGGACCACAATTTATTAGTAACTGAGTCAAAGGTCATTCCTTGAATGTTGCGATGTCCGTAACTCCAAACCGCTGCATCAGCATTTTTAGATGTAACAAAGGGGTTATCTTTGGGTATTGAACCATCATCGTTTAAACGGACAACTTTGCCCAAATGAGAATTAAGATTTTGAGCTTGTTTGCGAATCAAGTCCCCATTAAGTTTATTTGGTGGATTACCACCATCTCCAATGGAGACTAACATGGTATTATCTGCTAGCCAAACGATACGCGAACCGAAATGTTGACCCTGTGCTTTTGTTTGAGAAACTTGAAAAATAACCTGCCAGTTTTTCAAACTTGACCCGTCAAATGTTGCTCTAGCAACTCTGGTACGATTGGCTTGGTTGGTACCATGGGAGTAGGTAAAGTAAACCAGGCGGTTTTTTTGAAAGTTAGGATGCACCGAAACATCCATCAAGCCTCCTTGATTAACCACGAAAACTTCTGGAACTCCCGCGACGGGATTGGGGTCTAAAGCTCCATTACGAACAATTCGCAATCTCCCCGGACGCTCGGTGATTAGCATTGTTCCATCGTTTAGCCATGCCATACTCCAAGGTCGTTCTAAACCTTCTAATACCGTTGTTGCTTTAAAATTTTTCGCAACAGCAACATTACTGCCCGATAGTAGGGGATTATTAGATGGTGAGCTATTGGTATTCTGTGGACTCGATGATTGAAAACTGCTTTGTGCCGAAGAAGAGGAATTATTCGTAGAAGAACAAGCTACAAGGGCATATAAAATTGTTGCACTCAGCGTTCCTGCTATTAAGCGAGTGATGTTAGTTTTCATCGGTTGTTAAAGCTGTAGTTATAATCAATTTATCGGGTATTTTGAACTAAATTCGCGGCAGTCCCCACTCTCAGCAAAGCGCAGTAGTATTTGTAGGGTGCGTTATGACTTCAGTCTAACGCACCGAAACCCTCACATCATGGTGCGTTACGCTACGCGATAACACACCCTACGTGTTGTTCTTATGATTTCGTTATTAAACTTTAATATAAAATCTAGCTTCTGAAGAATTTTTGTCACTTCAGCAATCCTTTTTTCAAATATGTGTAAGCTCAATTAGTGGCAAATTCAGTAAATTGCCGCATATAAGGAGAGTGAAACCCTAAAACAATATCATCTTTAGGTACACCTAGTTCCAGAAGTTGTGTCGCAATACCTATCTCCGTGCCATCATGCTGAATCCAGATTTTTCCATTTTTAATATCTAGATGCAGGCTACATCCATGGGTGCGTTTATTACCCCGCCAACCTGTGTGTAATAAAAGGTAATGATCCCGTTGAGTGTCTAAAATCGTTTGTGTTTCAATTCCTGACTGTGGTGATTGTCTTTGTGCTCTCTCTACAATTAACTGTTGGATAATTTGACGATATTCCTCTACAGCCATTGGACAATCACCTCCTGTTTTTCATTGTAAATCAATAAGTTAATTCGAGTTCTTTCAATGACTGATGCGATGAAGCGACGCTGGAAAAATGAGTTATAAATGGATTCAGGTATCGCCAATTGACACTCTCCGGGCTAAAGCCACGGAGATTCTTGGTTCAACGAGTCCACTTAGATTAGATTCCTTGCAGTATCTAACCCAGAGGTGGTTCTCTCCTCAAGCGTTAACTTTGGGTATGCCCTACCCTAGTTGCATTACTGCAAATTTTGTTTGAGTTAAATACTGTTCGTCTAGCTTCCATGAAGATTTTACCTATTCCTGGCAAGAAACTAGAACTATGGAATAGAACCTCATATCTTCAATTGCCAAGGTTCAGTGTAGAGCCGTTAGGCCACATCGGGTGTTTATACAGGTTAGTTACCCTTACCTGTTGATACTTACCATATCATGACTGCCCTTCAAGGAACAAGCTACTCATTTACATCCATCGTCTAAAGCACGATTGAGTATTGGAACTAAACTCCAATACTCAATCTCGATGTTTTTGGTTCGCTCGATTTCTCTATAAAGTTTTCTTTCTGGTTCAAAAATTGATAGTTGATAAATTGTCCTAGAGCCGTGTGAAAATTGCACAAACTTCTCCTGTCAATAAGTGTTAGCTTGTACTAGTGTGGATTTGGTGCAATTAATAACATGACTTCTAGACCCTGCTTATCACCATTTAAGTCTGCTTGTAAGCCATTGGGATTTGCTATTCTACCTTCTGGATCATAAACAAAGCATACAAGTGTTTTGCAATTGGGATGAGAGCGATACCTTTCAATGTCAAGGATCAACTGATCAGCTACTTCCTTGTCAGATAAGCCTTTTCGAGTCATCTTTACTTCAATAACAATTTCCTCCCTCTTTAACAGAAAATCCATACGGGTAGCTTTACTTGCATAAGAAGGTGTGTACTCTTCATCTCTTACATCATCAAAAAATATGCGAAGTAGTCCATGAAGTAAGTCTTGAACATCATACTCATCAGTAACATCTAGAGTTGGGCGGTTCTGATGTCGCCTCCGAAATTGCCTTGCCACCATATGAAAGCGACTACAAAGCTGAATAACCTGGTCTAATGCATTACTTGTCTCAGCAGAGGGTATTTCTAATGAAAGATTAGTTAGATTGTCGATCTGCTGCGCCTCATTTTGTGTATTAGAAACTGAAGCTTTTAACGTTTGAAGCTCAGTTAACAAAGAGTCAATATTCTCTTCTTGATAGCCCGCAGTGATTAAGGGAGTACGTAAAGTGTTTAAATCAAAGGAACTACTCATACACTTTAGATATGTTGCTAAGATTTTGTGAATAAAAGAGAACAAAATATTAGGCTCGGCAGAACCGACAGCACCAATGAAGTATCCCAAAGCATCCTCAACATATCCGGTATAACCAGAAAGTAAGATAGTAGCATTACTTGATATACGAGCAACTTGTATGCATTCATCCCACAAATGATCCCAATCGTTCTCTATCATTAAGTGTTCAAATGACTGAGTCAAAAGAAAGTCAGGAATCCCTATGCGTAAAAGGTTTGCGTAAATTGGTTTGAACTGAGAAGGAAGCTTAGAAGATCTCATAGGTACTGAATTAACTTGAAAAATGTCTGCAAGTAACTAATATCTGTATCTAGATTCAATAAATGACGTTTCATAAATGCGGGATGAATTTAGATTTTTAGCCCAGAACAAACATCACTCCTCTGCGTCTTTGCGCCTCTGCGTGAGATCAAAATCATCCCTCTAATCAGCAACGCCTAATAAATTTGGCAGTTCGAGAAGCCGGGTTTCTTCTCAACTAAGCATGAAAATTTTTGATATGTTGACTAGAGAAACCCGGTTTCTAAGCTCACCTTGGGGCTAGTTCGCACCAGTTTACCAATCTATAGGCAAACCAACTTGTTCTAACGTCTGTGAATCCTGCAAAAGCGATCGCATATCTGTATCTATTTGAATTGCTCCCCCGGTGATAACTAAGGCTCGTTGGGTAACTTTACCTAGCCAAAGTAAATCATGGGATGCAATTAACATTGCTTGTGTGGGTAATCGCAACAATATTTGGGCTAATGTGCGCCGCCATGCTGGATCGAGTCCGGTGGTTGGTTCATCTAAGATGAGCAAATCGGGTTCTAGGACTAAAATAGCAGCCAGAGCAGCTAATCGTCTTTGTCCTCCAGAAAGTTCATGTACAGAACGATCTGCATAGGCTTCTAAACCAAAATCAACTAACAACTGTCGCGCTTTATCCATCGCCAAGGCTGGAGGAATACCATAATTACGCGGCCCAAAGGTAATATCTTCTAGGACGGTAGGCATGAATAGTTGATCGTTAGCATCCTGAAAACCAAAACCAATGTGTCTTCTGAGTTGTGGTAGGGTGTCTGGCTCTAATAGGGTGCCGCTAATCCAGATTTTTCCTTGTTGGGGTTGTTTTAAGCCAATAATGTTTTCAAGTAAGGTACTTTTACCAGAACCGGTTGCTCCCATCAAGCCAACACGGGAGCCTGGTGTGAGAGTAAAGGAAATGTCTTGTAATACTGGTTTTTGATGGGGATATGCATAGGTTAAGCTGTCTACTTTAAGTACATTTACTTGGGGTTGCTCCCCTAGAAGTTGTGGTTTAGATGTTAAAGGTTTCAAAATACAACACTCAAAACTAGGGATTCAATACTTTTACATAGGAAGCGACTGTAATACTTAAAACCGTCGCACCTATTCCTAAGATAGCTAGATAATCTGGGGTTTTGAGTGGGGAATCCATAGGTAAACTGCCTTGATAACCCCGCACAACCATTGCTGCATATACCCTTTCGGCTCGATTCAGGCTGCGTAAATAAAGACTACCAATCATGGCCGCATTAGCATAACGCAACCAGCCTGCGGTTCCCCCTAAACCCCTGAGTTGAGCAGCTCGCTGCATCCGTTGCACTTCGCTCACTAATATTTCTATGTATTGCCCTGCTAACAATAAAATTTCTTTGAAGGGTGCCGGTAAAGGTAAACTCTTGAGGGCAATACCAAAACTATGGGGGGGTAATGTCAATACAAAGCTATTCATCACTACCAAACAAATTAGGGAACGTACCAGTAAAAAATTAGCTTTTTCCCATCCCATTGGTAATGCGAGGAATGCCAGAAAAATTAATTCTACCCCTAATAATTTGGTCAAGTTACGAATGGGAACCTGCAATATGGTAGCCCATGCTAAAGCGATCGCTGCATACATACCCAGATATAACCAGGCATGATACCTTAATAAGGCTGCTCCCACAACTATGATTAAGGATAAGTGCAAGCGTAATGGTAAGGAAAGTTTAGGCATTGTTTGGTTTCACCACCTTTGCTAAACCAAATGCAACTATAAAACAAAATGCCGCTCCAATTAATCCGGCGATACTTGTACCAACCAAACCTAAACCCTGAATTTCATATTCAGCGAAGGGAGTTGGCACAGCTAACCTTACATTTTCGGCTAAATTGAGAAATCCTAAATCTCCAGCCACCTTTTCTAAGCCATCGGGCCATGCTGATGCTCCTAAGGATAAGACTCCAGCAACGAGGAAAATACTCACAATTGGTGTCAACCAACCACGGAATTGCTGCTGTTCCCCTGGTAATAAATCCGGTCTGGCATTAGCCAAGTAAGCAATTACACCACCCGTAATCAG
>JASJCX010000365.1 GCA_030065255.1 Calothrix sp. MO_167.B42
TTTATTTAATACATACATTTCATGAGGTCATAAAAACAGTGTCATTGGACTTTAATGAAATTCGCCAACTACTGGTAACTATTGCAAATACTGATATTGCAGAATTAATCCTTAAAAATGATGACTTTGAAATTACAGTCCGCAAAACTGTGAGTTCTAGTCATCCACAGCTGTCAACATCCCCATCCCCATTACCTAGTATGGTGGGTTTGGGTATGCCATCAGTTGCACCTGGGACTTCTGTGGGAAATTCTGCACCTACCTCAGATACAAGCAATGGTTTAGATGGGGAGAAGGCTAGTAATGGCGCTAAGGAGCCATCATCAGCTACCTCTACCAATCCCAAGTTAGTTGAAGTACCATCCCCCATGGTAGGAACCTTTTATCGCGCTCCTGCCCCAGGGGAAGCAACATTTGTAGAAGTGGGCGATCGCGTCCGTAGCGATCAAACAGTATGTATCATCGAAGCCATGAAACTGATGAATGAAATTGAGGCTGAAGTATCTGGACAAGTGATGGAAATTTTGGTCGAAAATGGCGAAGCAGTAGAATATGGCCAACCTTTGATGCGAATAAACCCCGATTAAGTATTAATCTATATACAGACACCTAGTCATTTATCAAAAATGTCAGTTCTTGCGGATTAATCCTGATGAAACAAGCGTTGCCTTTACCAACAGAAGTGGTGCAACAAGTTGCAGAATATTTTAGCCTGTTGAGTGAGCCCATGCGCTTAAGGCTGTTGCATCTACTACGAGATGAAGAAAAATGTGTACAAGAGTTGGTAGAGGCAACACAAACGTCTCAGGCTAACGTCTCTAAGCATTTAAAAATTATGTGGCAAGCAGGTATCCTCAGCCGCCGCAGTAAAGGCACTTCTGCTTACTACCGGGTGGAGGATGAAATGATTTTTGAATTATGCAACCAGGTTTGCGATCGCTTGGCTAGTAGGTTGGAAAAACAGGCTCGTGATTTTCGGATTTTAAATAGCAAGAACTAGTAGTCCTTATTCACTAATTTTGACTAGTCGCGGGCCTAACAGATCCCTGACTTCTATTCTTAGAGGATGTTTGTCAAGTCTAAAAGCTTACTAAAAACCTCTGGTGGCAAATCTCTCTCCTACTAGGAGAGAGGCTTTGAAACCCTTATTTTTCTGTTTCCCTTCCCTTGTAGGATACTGCTGGTGAATGGTAGGTTTGACCCCTCACTCAAACGAATTAATAGGGATTTTGAGTTATTAACAGGAGTGGGATCGCACTCCTCAAACCCCTATTTTTTGGTCATTCAGGGGTGACACCCCTAAATGACCATCAGTATCTTTGTAGGGAAGGGGTTAGGGGTTAGGTTTTCGAGATTCTGGTGTTAAACATAATACCTTTCAACCAAGAGATAAAATTTGATTGCCATATGGCCTTGGGGAACAGGGAAACATGATAATTTTAAGGTTTAAGAACCTTTAACTCCAGACGGGCATGAACGCAGCTGACGACAAAATTATTGTTAAAGATTATTTCAACTCCACCGGCTTCGATCGCTGGAAACGTATCTATGGAGATGGAGATGTCAACAAAGTCCAATTAGACATCCGCAATGGTCATCAGCAAACCGTTGATAAGGTATTAAACTGGCTGAAAGCAGATGACAACTTGACAGAAATATCAATTTGTGATGCGGGCTGTGGTGTGGGTAGTCTGAGTATACCCCTAGCAGCAGCTGGAGCCAAGGTCTATGCCAGCGATATTTCTGAAAAAATGGTGGAGGAAGGGAAGGCAAGAGCCTTACACACATTGAATAATAATGACAATCCCACCTTTGCTGTACAAGATTTAGAAGCCATTGATGGCAACTATCATACAGTTGTTTGTTTGGATGTGTTGATTCACTATCCCCAGGAAAAAATGGATGAGATGATTTCTCACCTTTGCTCTGTGGCCCAATCCCGGATTATTCTGAGTTTTGCACCCAAAACCTGTTTTTTAACAATTCTCAAGAAAATTGGTAGTTTCTTCCCCGGACCAAGTAAAACAACCCGTGCTTATATGCACCGGGTAACTGATGTAATTAAGGTGTTGGAAAAGAATGGTTTTAAGGTACAACGTGATTCCATGACACGTAGCCGTTTTTACTTCTCCCGCTTACTCGAAGCCACGAAGAACTAAGGTAACTTAGATCCCCTCGCGGTGTGAGCGATCCCCGACTTCTCAATCAATATCCGCACGCGGGGTATTAATTTCTAGGATAGAAGTCGGGGATCTGTTAGGCCCGCGACTCGTCAAAATTAATGAAAAGGACTACTAGTAGTAGTCCACCAAAGCAATTTTGCTGGGTAGGGGGAGATGGGGAAGTGTGGGGAGTGTGGGGAGAAAAGAACTTTTTATTCTCATTATTAACCTGGCATAGTTCCCTTGGCGGAGTACTAGTACTCTGGCAAGTTAACTTTGCAGAGCCAACCAAGTTCTATACTTATTCTCTCCTTCTCTAACTTTGCGCTCTTTGCACCTAAAGCCCTTCGGGCATGGCTTCGCTAATGCGGTTAATTCCTTCACCCATCAAAGTTGCCTTGCCAGAGTACTAGTAGTCTGTCCCATAAAATATGTAAAAATAATGACTTGTGGGTCAGGCATCCCTGCCTGACCATTGCACAGCCAGGATGGCTGTGCCACAAACCCTCAAAATTAATGAAAAGAACTACTAGTGCTTTGTCCCATTAATCCCTTATCCGTTATCCGTTGCTTATTTTAGATTCTCTCTTCTGGGTGTGCTTTTAACTATTTTCAAACTAGTCCCCCAGAGGAAAATCCCACAACTAAACATAAAAATAATTCCCTCACTCCTTCGCTCCCTCGCTCCTTCACTCCCTCACTCCCCATTTTCAAGCTAGTAAGGTTAGAATCGCAAACAAAGCTCAAATCACCAGATGTAACTATGAAAACTGCTGGAAAGTTGGCTGCGGGTTGGCTATTAACCCTCGGATTTATGTTGATGACTTTATCAGTCTCCGCCGAGATGGATAAACATAAAATGCTCAAACCCCTTCCACCAGGTATTGATGGTAACGACAAAGAATTTTTGAATACAGAAGCTCTTTATATACTCGATATTACTGCCAAGCAAGGTCTAATTTTTGGCTTGCCGACTCTAGTGATTGGAGGATGGTTAGCTTTAGGATTGTATCGTCAAAATAAGGAAGAAGCACAAGCAAGCGAGGAAAAAAACAGCAAAAACTTACAATCAATTTTTTACCGCATGGTGGAGGAAAACCAGGGACGGATCTCCTTGTTAGGTTTTGCTATGCAGTCACAATTACCACCGACCACAGCTAGAGAATATTTAGATGTCAAAGCTAAAGAATTCAACGCGAATTTTAAAGTGAGTGAAGAAGGGTCTGTATTATACTATTTTGATAAGTAATTATACTTAATTTTGTCGCAATCAATTGGCTGTTTCAGTAATAGATAAGATATATCTATACTATAGTTGGTCAACGATAACTGAAATGCCACAGATTTTCTTGATCTTAGGAGCGATTTTAGGCGGTTCGTCTGTAGCGATTGGGGCTTTTGGTTCCCATATTTTACGCTCCCAAGTTAGCGAGCGATCGCTAGAAATTTTTGCCACTGGTGTGCGCTACCAAATGTTTCATGCTCTGGCTTTGTTAATTGTGGCTGTGTTACTGATTTTGATTGAATCGCCATCCATCACTTTGGTGGCTAGTGGCTGGCTATTTGTAATTGGTGTGATGATTTTTTCTGGTAGTTTATACGCTCTAAGCTTAACTGGTACAACATCTTTTGGCGTAGTAGCACCCTTGGGAGGGTTAGCCTTAATAGCTGGTTGGGTTAGTTTAGCTGTTGCTGCTTGGAGTTGGAGATAATGGGCATTCCCGATCAAAAAAATAGCTCCAGGCTCGGAGAATACAGAAGGCTCATGAAATAGTTAACTGTCAATTATATCATATTAGTTCACCACGAGCAACAGATCCCCGACTTCTTTAAGAAGTCGGGGATCTGTTAGACCTAAGAATTGGGGGATAATTATAGGTGCTCATAAATAAAAGGGACGGGCAAGATGCCCATCCCACAAAACCATCAAAATCATCCCGCATTTATGCAACGCCCATAAAAATTTGTATGCTGCCGATAATTATAGGTGTGGGCTTCCCTTCAATTTTTTTGCATACATATTAGTTATAGGTAAAGGTGAAGAGAAAGGTTAGGAGACAATCACATCAATTATCCCTTAAGCTTTTAAATAACGGAGAAAAACCCGATCAACTGGTTTATTTCGGGAGAGAATAGAAAAGTTGCACACAGGTTTTTTCTCCGGGGAAACTGATAACTGATAACTGATAACTGATATGACAATCAAGCGGTTGCTGTTAATTTTGCTGACCCTGGTAGCAATATGTTTTTATAGTCTAGCTTTATTTAATAGTTGGCAGGAACCTCAAATCCAGAGTAGCTTGGAACTTTATCAAACTAATATTCTCCTCCAAGCCCAAGAATGGCATCCTGAAAATACTACTCCTGAAAATCTAGAAACAGCAAAAACCGCTTTTTTGGGCAAACAACCCTTGGAAACTGCTGCTAAACAATATGAGCAAGTACGTAAATCAGCTACTAATAATTTAGAAAAAATCACAAAGCAACTGGCAAAACTGCCTACAGTATCTGTAGATACTCTGGGAACGCAGAATACCCAAAGACAAGAGTTACAAAAATCTCGCAACCAACTGCAAAAGTTAATTGCACAATTGGATTTACGTTTAGGAGTTATACAATCAGCTAAAGGGAATACAGACGTAGCCCTGCAAATTTGGACTGATTTAACAAAAACCCCAGATGTCAACCCAGATTTTGCCGAAACAGCACTGGTGTTGGCTGGAATTTCCAGCGATCCCCCCAGAATTTTACCCAATGCCCAACAATTAATTGAAAGTAATTTAACAGGTTGGTTTCGCTTTACTAGTCTTACCAAGCTATACAGACTACAGCAACGACAAGTAGATTTATCTAACTTGTTAGTCCAGGCTCAAGAAAATGCTGAAGGGGCGATATTCAAACTAGGAATTGTCACCACTCTACCTTTACTTACTGGTGTCATCGGTGTGGTTTTATTAATTGTGTTGCTCATACAGAGGATTTTTCAAGGTAAAAATTCTTTGTGGGCTAAGAACGAGGGCTTGTCTTGGTTAACTCCTTGGGATGGTGAAGTTACATTACAGGTTTTTATTTTTGGCTTTTTCTTTGCAGGGCAAATTATCATTGGGCAATTTGTCATGCCCTTGCTATTAACCATACTTCCTATTACTCGTCCGGTAAATATACAAACCCAGGCGTTCTTACTTTTATTTAGCTATCTACTGGTAGCATCCGGGGCACTTACAGTGTTGTATCTATCTATTAAAAGCTTTTTGCCCCTGACTTCGGGATGGTTCCGTTTGCGCTTCAAAGAAAAATGGTTTTTGTGGGGACTTGGTGGCTATTGTGTAGCCTTACCCATAGTGGTATTAGTTTCCTTGGTTAATCAACAATTATGGCAGGGACAAGGAGGTAGCAATCCTCTATTGCAATTGGTACTTGATAGTCAAAATTCCGTAGCTCTGGTTGTCTTTTTCTGTACTGCGGGGATTGCTGCTCCATTGTTTGAAGAGTTCCTTTTCCGTGGCTTTTTATTACCTTCTCTCACTCGCTATTTACCAGTATGGGGAGCAATTACTGTCAGTAGTTTGGTGTTTGCAGTTGCCCATTTAAGCCTGTCAGAAATTTTACCTTTGATGTCTTTGGGCATGGTTCTGGGATTTATTTACACGCGATCGCGCAATCTTCTAGCTCCCATATTACTACACAGTCTCTGGAATAGCGGTACACTAATGAGTCTGTTTATCCTCGGCAGCAGTGGTAAGTAAGTGAAACTTCAAGGTTCACATTGCAAAAAATTAAAAAAATGTGCTTGACTGCATATGCCCCTATTGCCCTAACTATAATTGACAATAGGGGTTAATAATTGGCATTGCTGAAGTACGATAACTCTTGCTCTGTGGGTCTATCCTTAGGAAAGTCCTACTTTGCGAGAAGCCCTACGGGTTGCGCCACTTGACGGTAGTTGCTTTATGCCGGGGAAGCCGTCCACCGCAGTGGCTTACCGCTGTTGCGTCTA
>JASJCX010000366.1 GCA_030065255.1 Calothrix sp. MO_167.B42
TATTTAATTGAAAATGGTAAAATTACCAAGCCATTGAAGGGTGCAATTCTGATTGGTGAAGCCAAGGAAATTATGAATAAAATTTCCATGTGTTCCCAAGATATATCCCTCGCACCTGGTTTTTGTGGTTCTATTAGTGGCAGCATTTATACAACCGTTGGACAACCCCATATTAAAGTTGATTCAATTACAGTTGGCGGAAGGTAGAACAATTTTGGATTTTGGATTTTGGATTTTGGGTTTTAGATTGTGAATGAAGAGCAATTTAAAAGTAGAACGAAGCAACTTGCCTTAAGGGTTATTCGCCTAATTGAAGCACTTCCAAATAATAGAACAGCTAATGTAATTGGAAACCAACTGCTGCGTTCTGCTACCTCTGTAGGTGCTAATTATCGAGCAGCATGTCGAGCAAAATCTACGGCGGATCTGATAGCTAAACTGAGTATTGTCGAAGAAGAAGCTGATGAAACAATCTATTGGCTTGAACTGTTAGTTGAATCAAGTTTAATATCTTTTGCAAAACTCAAAGATTTGATGCAGGAAGCCAGTGAAATTTTAGCTATGACTGTTGCTTCGATTAAAACTCTACGTAGTAAAGAAAAACAATCCAAAATTCAAAACTCCAAATCCAAAAGTCCAAATAATTGAATCCAAAATAGGCAACGGATATCAAAATAGGCAACGGATATCAAAATCTAAAATTGACCAATTCCTCAATCCAAAATCCAAAATCTAAAATCTAAAATTGAGCATGGCTAATATTAAAGAAATGGCGACAGCAGCCAAGGAAAGTGCTGCAAAACTTGGCATTAAAAAATTCGATATTTGTGGTTCTGCTGCGGATGCTACCAGTGTACAGGTAGACCAAGGGGAACCAAAACAAGTCAAAGCTTCTAACCTTTCTGGTGTCACTGTGCGGGTGTGGAATGAAAAAAATACGATGGGTATCACCAGTACTACGGATGTGGATGCTACGGGACTGGAATTAGCTTTGAAAACCGCATACGAAGCTAGTTTTTTTGGTGTCAAAGAAAATGTTCCTGATTTTAGTCCAGAAGCTACGGTTCCTATTGACAGCACACCAGAAGAAAAATCTCCCCAAGTCCCTGTTTCCGAAGTTATAGAAAGTTTGTTAGCAGCAGAGAAAGAGGTGATTGCTGCTCATCCAGCGATCGCAGGTGTACCTTATAATGGTTTGTCACAAAGGGATATTGACAGGTTTTATCTCAATAGCGAAGGAGCAATGAGGGCAGAATCCCACTCATTGGCATCCATTTATCTGTACACTAAAACTGAAGAGGAGGGGAAAAAGCCCCGTAGTGCAGGTGCTTTCAGAATTAGCAAGGGTTTAAATGATTTAGATATTGATGGCTGTATCCAAGAAACAACGGAAAAAACCATCAGCCACTTAAATTACGAAAAAGTTGCATCTGGGAAATATACCGTAGTTTTCTCTGCCGAGGCTTTTTTAAGTCTTTTGGGCGCTTTCTCTAATTTGTTCAATGCTCAAAGTATTCTCGATAAGCAAAGTCTTTCCACCCCTGATGATATAGGTAAGGAAATTGCTTCTGGTTTACTTTCAGTGTGCGACGATGCCTTACATCCAGCAAATGTAGGTGCAGAAACTTTTGATGGGGAAGGAACTCCCACCCGCAAAATATCCCTGATTGAAAATGGAGTTTTAACTAGTTTTCTCCATAGTGCGGGAACAGCAAAAAGGATGAATGCTAAACCCACTGGTAATGCCAATATTGGTGCTAAAGTTACCGTCAGCCCTAATTTTTACCATGTGTTTGCTGGCGCACCCGCAGAAAAAGAATTAAGTTTAGATACTGCGGAAAATGTCATTTTTATCGATGATGTGCATGCTCTCCATGCAGGGGTAAAATCTTTGCAAGGTTCTTTTTCTTTACCATTTGACGGTTGGATTGTCAATAAGGGTGTGAAAACCAGTATTGAGTCAGCAACGGTTGCAGGAGATTTTCTGGAACTATTAAAGTCAATTGTGTTTGTGGAGAAAGAAGCTGAGTTAACTCCTGGTGGGGTATGTCCAAAAATTTGGGTTGAGGGACTCTCAATTACTGGAGAATAATTAAATTCTTTAATTAGCAATGTAGAGACGTAATAATTTTACGTCTCTACAAATGTTTGAGTTATGGAAATAATATATTACCAACGCTCTGAAATTGATTTTTGATTGATATAGTTGCATGAATAAAATCGGGCGATTACAATTCCCATGCCATTATAAATTTGTCAACAAATCAAATTCAATTATGAGGGAAATTAGCGCGGACAGATAACCCGACGAATTTTGCAGGAGCCTCCTCTTTTACTACACTCTTCTAAAGCTCTTTGTGTTGCTAAATACCGGCGAGTATTCCAAGCCCACCCATAAGCTCGATTATTAGCTGTTGCTAGGGCAGCACAAGCATTGCGAACCCAAACGACTGGTTTACAATCTCCAGAGCCAGCATAACGCTCGCATTCCCTTCTTGCACGTCTTTCAGCAGCTGTGCGTGTACCATAGTTTGTGGACCAACCCATAGCACCCGTGCTTGTAGAGTATGCGATAGATCCATAGTTTGCAGATTTGGCTAGAGTTGTTTCTGCGCCCACAACTATGAAGGGAATAGACAATGCAACTGCTGTAGCTAGTTGTTTAAACTTAATTACCGTCATATTAGATACTCCTTATTAATAATAATTTCGCTTTCATTTGAAAGCCGCAAATTTATCGTTTTGCGTTATCTAATATGTCAATCAAATTCACCACCATCATTTTCGGAGATGGATTTGTTTTTGTTACATTTTTTAATCAAAAACTAAACAGCAAGTAAATATAACTCTGTTTTATAAATTAAGTAATAATATCAAATCCGGTTACATCGGAATGATAAAAAAACCACAGAGGCACAGAGAGCGCAGAGGAAGAGGGAGAAGAAGGAAATTTAAATAATTCCGATACAAACGGAAATGATATAACCTGTTTGTATACAGCAAAAAACACACTATTTGACCAAGAAAAAATAGGTAATAATTAGGGCTTGCAACAAAAAGTCTTTTAGCAGGGGTAGGGGACAGGTTACAGGTTACAGGGGAGGTGTTTTAGCTTTTTTGTTTTTTATTCTTTTGTCATCAAAAATTGATGGATGCAAGAATTTTAAACCATTTATTCTAATTTCCTTGCACGTCCTTCCCCAAAAAATAGCCTCAAAGCATTGATCAATCAATATTTTATAGTTATTCAGCCCCACCCTAATTAAAAAATTGATTACAATCTCTGAAAAAAAGACCCCCAATTTATAAAAAAAATTGAGGGTGCTATACTTCTGATTGTTATAAGAAAATAAGTTGAAAACCCCGGAATTAAACCCTAAAAACGTTTTGTGTTTTTAGGGTTTAATGTCTTTGAAGCCAGGGATGAAAACTATTTAAGGGCTTTAGCCCATTCGTGACATTAGCGAATAATCTCTTGATTAATATGCAAAAACCAAGCACTGATCGAGAGAGGCGTAAATAATTTAATATCTAACAAACGCGGACGGCTTGGCCGTGTAAGCTTACTGAGGGATAACCGCTCCCATGCTCCTTATGAAGTAGGAAGTAATGTCCGGCTTGTCTAGACTTTACAGAGCAGGAAAACACAACGGTTCAGTCAAAAGTAAAAGGTAAAAGGAGAAATAAAAAGTATATCTATTTTCATTCTCCCTTTTCCTTTATTCGTACCTGATGCTTATTTCATATTAGCTTTAGCATCCCGTACAGCACCAAGGAAAAATAATCCGCTCAGGGGAATACTCAGTGCTAAGATAATTGCAGTATTTTGCATACCTAGGTCTGGCTGACCGGAAGTGATTTCAAAAATCGAACCGACAGCTGCAATCGCAGTAATACAAGAACAAGCTAGAAATATACCGCTTTTAGGAGTCATGGGATTCATTGATATATTCTCCTTAAGCGATATGTTTAACTGCTTGCATGGAAAAGCCATGCTCTGATAATTCTTGTGCTAGAGCTAAGGAATTATCGACCCGATCTACAAATACAACTCCGTGCAAGTGATCCATTTCGTGTTGGATACAGCGTCCCAATAAATCTCCAGCTTTTAAGGTTCTGGGACGGCCATTTTCATCCTTATAGGCAACTTCTACCACTTGGGGACGGGTGACATCCATGTAAACCCCCGGAATACTCAAGCACCCTTCCTGTTCAGCACACACGTCTTCACTTACTTGTTTGATGACAGGATTGATTAGCACTAGGGGAGGGTTAGCGGGGTTATCTGGCTCACAATCAATTACAATTAATTGCTTATGAATACCTACTTGTGGTGCAGCTAAACCAATGCCATCATTACTGTACATAGTTTGCAGCATTTGACGCACTATTTTGCGAATATCATCATCTACTTTGGCTATTCGCTTTGCTGGTTGACGGAGGACGCGATCGCCCAAATAATGTAGTTCTAAGGGTGGATTTTTTAATTTTTTCTTCTCAACGGCAATTTCTGCGGGCATGATCCTTTGATTATTGGGTGCAGGCTAGGTTTTAATACGATTCTAGTTTTTTAATCTTAACAATTCTAGTACGTTGTGGTGAAAGTAAAGCAACCGTTTATTGAAGCTTAAAGCTATGTAAATGCTACTTTTGAGAAGGAAAGGCGCAATGTTGGGAGCATCCCAAATGTTTAAATTTGTAGTGTGGGTATCTTGTCTAGTACTCCGCTAAGGGAACTATGCCAGGTTAATAATGAGAAGAAAAAGTTCTTTTCTCCCCACACTTCCCACACTAATTATGAGGGGTAGAGGAAAAAACCGCAGAGGCGCAGAGAGCGCAGAGAAAGAGAAAGAGAGGATAAGTTTAGAATTTGGTTCACCCCGCAGAATTAAGTTGGTGGAGCAATAGTACTAAACCACATTAATTCTGCGGGGTAGAAGAATAAACCGCAAAGGCGCGAAGAGCGCAAAGGAAGAGGAAGAGAGCAGAAGTCTAAAATCTGGTTCACCCAGCAAAATTAACTTGGTAAAGTAGTAGTACTCTGCCACATTAATTGTGCGGGGTACAACAATTGTAGTTGGAGCATCTTGCTCCCTGGTTGAAAATAGGGAGCAAGATGCTCCCACTACGGCATATTTTTGAAAAATTGGTGTGCTTCCGAAGTCAGGGGTTTGTATCCTTTTTTTCGGTCATTGAAAATTAAGAACTAATTATCTCGTGCACTTGACTATGCAGCTCTTGAAGTTTTCTTGACTGGGGTTGCGGACGACTTTTGTGAAGCCATCTACAAAGTAGGGTGAATTATTGCAATTGAAAACATACTCCTCAAGGACTGGAAACTTTCCGTCCGAGACTTCTGATGTGGCAGTCCACAATTTAGAGTCAACTAGTGGACCTATTTCAGTCTCATGGAAACCGGAGGCTTCAATGTCAACTACGTACAAATCCTTAGAGCCAATCCAAGCAAAATCTCTCACGGTATCTGTTTCACCACCTTCCGGAGGGCGATAGCTAAAACGACCATTCTCCTTGATGATGCATTCTGACGTACACTGATAAACACCAGTAATATTTACCCCAGACTCACATGTAGAGGCCTGTGCGCTGGCATTAAGTTGGCTGCCTCCAAAGCCCCCAAACGTAAGCACAGCTACAAGCACGGTGAGAAAGAACAACCTCACACACTGATAACGACTCCCTATATTCATTGGGTTACCTTCAATCTGTTATTTTCAATCAATGAAATATCAAGAAGTTCTCTGGATATTTTTCAAGACCCAACAATTATACAGAAATATTCCGTATAAATACCCTACTCGGGGTAAATATAAATAAATTGCAATTAATTATGTTATTGATAAGAATTAGTGATTTAATACTTAAATAGTTATATAGAATACGTTACTTTTTTTGAAATTACATCTAAGTATGCATTCTCAGCAATGTATTGGGGATTTCTTTATGCTATTTTCGTACAAGTCTGTTTCCTACCTCACTTTCCCTCTGGCGACTTTGGCGTTTATGAGTAGTGTGGGAGCGCAATCAATTACCCCTGATGCCACGCTGGGAAATGAAAGTTCTGTGGTTAATACCAATGTTGATGTAGGTAAAGGTATTCCCAGCGACAGAATTGATGGTGGTGCAACCCGTGGGAA
>JASJCX010000367.1 GCA_030065255.1 Calothrix sp. MO_167.B42
TTTTTAACCCCTCCCATTGTTCATTACTTAAATCTCCTCGACTCATCGATGCACCCTGCTCAAATTACCTTTTTATTAGGATACAACGAGTTTGAAAACACGCCCTAGGGGGTAAAGAATATCAGCCAGAGGATATTTCGGCGGAGATTCTCAAAAAGGTGGTGCAAAATACCCGCAGTTATTATCAGCAAATGGGTAAAGCAGGGGAAGCAATTGACCAAGCTGTAATCACTATACCTGCCTACTTTAATGATAAACAACGCCACGCTACCCGCACAGCCGCACTCAAAGCAGGGTTAACTCCCTTAGAATTACTACCGGAACCAACGGCGGCGGCTATTCCTTATGGCTTTTCCCCCAATAGCGATGATGTTAAAACCATTTTGGTGTATGACTTTGGCGGTGGTACTTTTGATGCTTCTCTAATTACAGCCGCTGGAACTTCATTCATTGAACAGGGTAAAGCTGGTGATTTATGGCTGGGTGGAGATGATATCGACTCTCGGCTGGTAGAATTTCTGAAAAAACAAGTTGTCAAACAAGAACAATTAACTGATATTGATGACTTAATCGCCAAAATGCCCTACTATCAACGGGTACGATTCCATGCTGACCTAAAAATGGCTGTAGAACGTGCCAAGGTAGAATTAAGTAATACCGATGTTGCTCAGATAAATTCCGCTACTCCTTTAATAGATGAATTGGGACTTGCTATTCCCATTGAAGTCGAAATCACCCGCGAACAGTTTGAGGGTATGATTGCAGATTTGGTAGACCGTTCTATTGAAATTTGTCATCAAGCGTTGCAATACTCAGAATATCCCCCTGATACCGTGGATGTGGTTTTATTGGTAGGAGGTTCTTCCCAAATTCCCTTTGTACAACGTAAAGTCCGGGAAGCCTTTGGTGCGGATAAAGTAGTAGTGCATTCTCGTCCCATGTCAGCTGTGGCGGAGGGTGCAGGGATTGTCGCCGCAGGACTAACAGATAAGGTGACAACGGTTTCCCGTGATTATTTTATCAAGCTGGTGGATGGGGATTATAAAGTCATCAATCGCGGTGATATTTTGCCAGTAACCACTTCCCACACCTTTAGAATTTTAGGTGAAGGACAACGGTTAATTCATTTTCAATTTTTTAGCCCTGATGAAGTCAGGGGTGAAAATGAAAGTATTGGGGATATGTGGTTGGGATTAGAACAAAAACACCCTGCTGGAACAGAAGTCCAAGTGTTACTAGAACTAGATGAAAAGAATAGCGATTTGACCATGACTGCTACTCTGAAAAATGATCCGGCTGTTAAAGTTAGTTGTACCTTTTCCAGGGGACATTCAGACGAGAAAATCTACCAGGAATTGGAAGAAGCGATCGCTGATCTCAATAACCAGGATTTAACAGCTATCGGAGTGGAAGCAGCCCTAGGTTTGGCGGTTCCTGTTGTCCAGTCAGCGAACCAGATTATTGATTCCCGCAGTGGGGAAGAACGTCCCGACTTACGGGAACGTGCCTATGGCAACCTGCAAAAATTCCAAGCTTCCATGTCTACAGAACGTTTAGAAGCAGAATCACTGGTTAATGAATGCGATCGCGTCCTCAAAATCTGCGATTTCATTATCCCCCCAGCTCAACAGGAACGATTGCAACGTCTAAGCAATGAATTGCAAGAGGCGATTAACGCCAATAATATGTCTAGAATGCAATCTTTAAATGAAGATGTTCAAAGGGAACTGGACAATTTACCAGATGAAGTGCAGTTGATTCAGGCTTGTATGTTGGCAATTCACCAAGCAAAAGCAGTTGCACCCACCCAAGCTAATGCCATGGCTGATAAATTATCCCGGATGATAGATGCTATGCAAGCAGGTAATGGTACTGAAGCCGAACGTTTGTGGCGCGAACTGCAACCAAATATCAAGCACTGGCTCAATCAACAATTGCCTAGCAACATGATTGTTACAGGGCTGACACGATGACTAATAAACTAAATTGTCCTGTCTGTGGATACACGGGAATTGAGGGTAATAATTGCCCTAATTGTGATACTGACTTATCCCTAATAAGTATACTCCAAGAATTGCCAATTCTAGAAACTTCACTACCAAAATCCCAGGTTTCCCGATGGCAATTGGTAACTGCTGGATTAATTCTCTTGATTGGTATGGGACTGGGAATATTAAGCAGTTTTGTATTTATGCAACCACAGGTAATGACTGCTAGTGTTACCGTTCCTAGCCCTGTGATTATTACTACTCCCAACCCAGAATTAAATTCTATTGCTCCAAAGGTCTCTTCTCAGCCTCCAGAACCTCTCACATATACAGTGAAAGCTGGGGAACACCTGAGTGGGATTGCAGAAAAATTTTGTGGTCGAGGAACTTCTTGGCAAGTAATGGTAGAAGCTAACCCCCAACTCAAAGGTCGAGAAGACTATATAGATGTGGGGGAAGTGTTTAAGATTCCCAACTGCAAGGAGAATACTGGATGAGTTTCCTTGACATTTTCAGTAAAAGAGAGCAAACAATTAAAGCCATTGGGGAAGCACAACAACTGGCTCAAAAAAAACAATTACGGTCAGCTGTTATCCTGGCAGAAAGTACCATTAGTAATTGGTCTTCTCAATCTGGTTTTTGGCAAGAATTTGGTCAGAAATTACTCTTGGGTGATATTTTAGATCAATTCCAAAAGCAATTAAAGCAGTGGCACAAACAAGTTGCCCAAGCAGACAAATTGATTGCACAAGCCAAAGCATTTCTGAAACAAGATACTGGCGATCCATTGATCACTGAAAACATTACCAATGGGATTTTCTTTTATCAGCGTTGTACGAAAATTCTTCAGGACAATCAAGTATCCCAGGCTACAAGGCAATGCCAACGGGAACTAGAGAAGCGACAGCAGTTTCAGAAATTAGTCCAAAATGCTGAATATGAGGCAGAAAATCGCTTTTATCAACAAGCTATTGCTATTTACGATCAAGCCGAAAAGCTTTATGTAACAAAACCTCTCAAAAAAGCGATCGCCACTTGTAAAACCCAAGTTGAAGCAGAAAAAATTTATGATTCTGCCTTACAAACAGCAAAACAAGCTGCCAATGAAGGCAAATTAAGGTCAGCAATCACCTTGTTGTCATCTGCCCTCGGTAAGTTTCACCGTGCAGATGGGATTGAATTAATCGAAAAGCTACAACGCACTGTTAAAGGTAGAGAAAAATATCGAGCCGGACTAGAGGCAGAAAAAGCAGGCAATTTGCTGGAAGCTGCATCTTTTTACCAATCTGCGAAAGTCCTTTTACCAGAACCAACAGAGTGCCAATTACGTTTAGGGATAGTAGCAATTAAAACTAAAGAATGGGCAGATGTACTATCTCATTTAAAAGGCTTAGATGTGCAGCCAGCCCCTTACTTGCGCGGATTTGCTTTAGCACAACAAGGGTATTTACAAGCAGCATATAAGGAATGGCAAGGCTTATCCAATCCAGAAATAACAGCTCAAAAGGAAACTCTCAAAACCCTTTCCCAACGGCAACGGTTGTTAGCCATTAAAAATATACAGCAACTCATTGAGAATGAACATCTGGAACAAGGGAAAACAGCAAGTGCAGAATTTATCGAAAAATTCGGTGCTGACCCCTTGGTAGAAGGGAATTTAAATGAACATATCCAGCCGCGTTTAGAAGCAGCTATTTGGCAGAATGATAACTGGGAAATTCTCACCCATACAGTCGAACAGGCATGGATTTTAGATCCAAATTGCACAACTTTACACAATTGGTTAGTAGCAAATTACTACAATACCCAAAATAGTACCAGTAATATTTCTGAGTTAATTATTGCTTTACCAACAGCCTTAGCTAATTTAACTTATGATCCGGCTGTCAAAGATGTACCTTGGCTGGGAAACCAAGTTATCGAACTCAAATCAGTGTCTTTAGAATTGCAACGACGGTTAGAAGAAATAATTGATACTTTTAAAGAGCAAAATACTAACGAGTATTTTCAGTTACGGGATTACTATCGTTTAGACATGGTAGCCCTTAGTTTGATGGGTAATCCACCCAAGGAGGGTATGAAGGTCAAAGGTGTGTTTGTGACACCAGGATGTTACAGTCGTTTTCTGACTCATTGGCAGAATATCATCCAAGATAGCATAGATCCCAGTCAAAATATTTTGCGTTCCCTTTACACTCCTTGGGGGTTAGCAGTTGCTGCTTGTGTTCAGGGAGATACTAAACGAGGAATAAAACTCAAACCTTCCACCAAACCAGTTTCTAGGGTAGAAACATTTGCTCAAAAATTTGTTGCTTACCATGAAGGTTGTTATCAACTACAGGAACAAAAATGGCGGGAGGCAATTATTCCCCTGAAATTAGCCCAATCACAAATTCAAGTTTCTATAGATTGGCAACAAGAAATAGATAGATTATGTGGTTTACAACGTCAAGGCATATCTGAATTTAAAGAGCATTTAGAATTTGCTCAATTTTGGGATGACATTTGCAAAAGTCAAGCTGCTAGAAGTTATTTAGCAGAATACAAAGCAGAAGAAATACGCGAAAAACTTGTTAATCAACAAATTACAAATACAAAAGCTCTGGAGCAATTAGAAAAAATTAAACAAATAGATACTGATAATCCTATTGTTGCAGATTTAATTGAGCGGATTAAAGTTAATCAAGAAATGGAAGAAATTGAGAAATTACTCAAAAATAATCAATTTGAAGATGCTGTCAGATGTGCAAAACAATCCAGTAATCAGCGTATCCGCAATGTTGTTGCTGAAATTTGCCTGGATATATTAATCAAAGGTATCCAGCAGAGAAGTTTATCTATAGAAGTGGTTCAACAATTAGGAAAATGGGCTTACGAAATATGTCCAGATGAACCTGCATTTCAGGAAATTTATCGCAGTCTAAACATAATTTAGTAAAAAGTATTTATGGAACATAATCCTTATAAAATTCTAGGTGTATTCCAATCAGCTTCCAAAGCAGAAATTACCAAAGCTGTGGCAATAGCAATGAAGCGTAAACAATATCCTGTAGATGTGATTGCCAAGGCACAAAAAAGCTTGATGAAGGCTGAGGAACGTATTATAGCTGATTATTTACTGCCTATATTACCAACTATTAAGCGATTCAAAACGACTGATTTATCGGCTTTACTGGAACCAGAACCAACACTCAGCTTTTTGTCAGAATTTGATGGATTAGAAGAAGCAATTATCAAAGCGAACCAAGAACAATTGAAAGAGCGAGAACCCTTACCTATCTCCTTATCAGAATTGTTGACTGAGGGTATCACAGCTGCTAAAGAAGGTCATTATCCCAAAGCCGTAAAATATTTAGAGGACTACTGTCAAACTTGCAATCAACGCAATAGCAAAGATTACATTCAAGCCCAGATATGGCTGATTCAAGTCTATCAGGTGATGGGACAATTACAAAGGGCAATAGCTTTGTGCAAAATATTAAGTCAACATCCCCATCCCCAAGTACATACTTGGGCAAATAAAACTCTAATTTCACTATCTAAATCTCAAGAAATTTCCCATGTCTAAAACAAAAAAAAACTATATTCTCAATCAAGAAAAACGTAAGTTATTGTTACAAAAAATACCCGCTCTTCAAAAACAAAATGTTTTACTTGAGCAATCCCTGCGAGAACAGCAAACCCAATCAGCAGCATCCAGTGAAGAGTTATTCTTAGAACTGTTAGAAGTTGGAGATGCACTGGAAACATTACTCGAATATTTAGAAAGTAATTCCGAACCTAGTTCTGAATTGCTCCGACGATTACCTCGAAACATTGGAGCAGTTCATCGTAAGCTTTTGAATGTACTCAAAAAGCGTCAAGTATCCCCCATAGAATTGGAGGAAACACAACCAGATTTCAATTTGTGTCGCGTAGTTGACCGCGAAATTAGAACTGATGTACCAGAAAAAACAATTACTAAAATAGTACGTCGTGGATTTCGTTTAGGTGGGGAAACACTACGTCCTGTGGAGGTGATTACGTCCAAATTAGAATGAAGCTTTGAAAAAGCTCTGAAGGATTATTTTTATTAGTTTTGCAGGAAAATACTCTGAATAAGGGAGCATTTAAGAATAGGACTTACGCAGAATCATCTGGAAACCTTGATTTCTCGTCGTGCTAATGAACGAATTACCGTTACTTTCGACCTTTTTTGCGTAAGTCCTGA
>JASJCX010000368.1 GCA_030065255.1 Calothrix sp. MO_167.B42
AGAGATTGGGGATACTCCATCCCACTAAAACCACCTTGTCTATCAAACTTATTCAGCTTCTTAAATATCCCCTTGAGTGATAAACTTTTTTGAAACATAGAAATTCCCAATGCATGGGCTAAGGCCACTTGGCCAACAGGACGGAATAGCATATTACCTTCACCACCATCCTTTTCAAAATTAAATCTTCGCAGCTGTGGTGTTTCCTCATACTCCAACAATTTATAACTAGGTAGAGCCGCTAAACTATCAAATAAATCTTGAAAATATTGGATACCTTGCTCTAATTCTTCATCCTCTGGACGTATGGGAATTAATCCCTTATCTAATGGTTTCCAGTGGGGATATTTATATCCTAAATACCGCTCAGACATTTCTTTTAAAGCTTGCAAAGTCGTCAAAACTGTTGACTTAGTGGCAATGGTTGCACTATTCCAATTGACGCGATGATTTCTATCTTCCCTTTGCTCTAAAAGTGGGTGAGTCACAGCAATTTTCCTCGCCACAATAGAAAAACCATCATCCTCATTCAACTGTGCTAATTGACCTTTACTTAAAGGAACAGCCATCAGGTTAACATGAACAAAAACCGAGCGCACCCTACGTCTTGCTTCTTCCCTGGTTTCTCCCACCGCAACTGCGCTAATAAACTCAATGCCAATTTTTTCCTGGGGTAACCTTTGTAAATCAGCAGGGGATAGGCCATACTGCTCGACTAAATTATCAATGATGAGGGAACTTCCATAGGGGGATTTATCTTTTTTGTACCGTGGGAGACTACCAGTTTTGAGTAACTCCATCAACCCCTTAACTCCCATGAGTCGATGTTGGCCATCTAATGCATAAATAGTGACATCTTGTTGAGCAATATTGAGCAAACCAAATGTACCATCTTCATCCACAGGGGAAAATTCTACAGCAGATGTTTTTGCTCGTCCTGTTTTATCCCATTCCTGAGCCTGGGGATTATCTACCCAAGGTTGGTTAATAACTACCAATACTGGGGGAAACTTGTGATTTTCCCGCACCGCTAAATACTGTACCAAAGCTGCTTGACGGGACCAATCCAGGGGACGCTGTTTAATTTCATCAATACTATCAGCGTCAATTTCAATATTATCAGTTTTGGGGTTATACTTATGATGCAACAGAGGTAAAGCAGAGACAAAATTTACCCGTTTCGCAAACCATTCCAAGGTGACAGAACCAGTATAACCATGGTTCTCTCCCATTTTCGTTTCTTGCACGAGAATCTGTTCCCTTGTACCCAGATATTTATGCAGCAACAGAGCGAGTAACTTTTGATCCCGATTTTCTGGTTCGGTATTTTGGTTATAAATCTCAGCAATAGGGTCGGGAAAAATATCAGTCATTTTAATTGGTGAAAAATCACAATATCAGCATAATATAAATAGATACAGCAGAGTATATGGGTCTATTAAGTTTTTAAAAACCTTTGCTCCAGTGATTTTATGTAATACTAGAACTTGCCCTTGTATTTATCTCAAATCTCACCTTGTCTACCCTGATGTGTATCAAAGGTGGAGGTTCAATAAACCAAAGGGTACTTTTTAGAAAAAATACAGATAAATGACACAGATACAAGCCCCTGGATTTATCCGTGGAGAAAAACAAACATTTCCATCATTATCTTAAGCCCCTGGCTTTAGACATGGGGTCAATCCAAAATCCAAAATCCAAAATCTAAAATTGAATGACCACAACCAAAAAGCCACTAAATCAAGCTCAGGGTAAGCAACAAAAAACACCACTACAAAGAACTGTAGAGGATTTAGTCAAGGATATTCAAGCAATTACCACAGAAATACAAGAACTATATTGCCATGATGAAATACCTTGGATTATAGGAGTTTCCTGGGGTAAAGATTCTAGTACCGTATTACAACTAGTATGGAATGCGATCGCAGCACTACCACCAGAAAAGCGCACTAAAACCATACATGTCATTACTACAGATACATTAGTAGAAAATCCCATTGTTTCCGCTTGGGTTCGTAAATCGTTACAAAATCTCAAATTAGCAGCAAAGAAGGAAGAATTACCCATAGAACCGCATTTACTCCAACCAGTGGTTCAAGATACATTCTGGGTAAATCTCATTGGTAAAGGTTATCCTGCACCCCGTCATCAGTTTCGTTGGTGTACCCAACGTTTAAAGATTACTCCAGCCAACCAATTCATTCGTGAGATGGTTCGTGCCCATGGTGAAACCATTGTTGTCTTGGGTACTCGCAAGGCAGAAAGCTCAAAACGAGCTACAACCATGAAAAAACATCAAGCAGGTAGATTACGCGAACACCTCAGCCCCAATGCTAGTCTGCCCAATTCTTTGATTTATACACCCATAGAAGATTGGAGCAACAACGATGTTTGGATTTTTTTAAACCAATGTGAGAATCCTTGGGGAGGCAATAATAAGGAACTTTTTAATTTATATCGGGGTGCAACTGCTGATAATGAATGCCCCCTGGTGATTGATACAACTACTCCCAGTTGTGGCGATTCTCGCTTTGGGTGTTGGGTTTGCACCATGGTAAATCAAGATAAATCAATGGAGGCAATGATCCAAAATGATGAAGAGAAAGAATGGATGCAGCCCCTATTAGATATTCGTAATGAATTAGATGTAAAAGATGACCGGGATAAAAGAGATTTTAGGCGTATTTGGGGTAATGTGCAATTATTTGAACGTGATAAGGATGGTGAAATATCTGTGGAACCAATTCCTGGCCCTTATACTAAATATTGGCGCGAATATTGGCTAACCAAAGTATTAGCAGCACAAACACAAATACGGCATACAGCACCGGAAAATATGCGCGATATTACCTTAATTACAACAGAAGAATTAAGTGAAATTCGTCGTATTTGGCTAGAGCAAAAGCACGAATTTGATGATAGTTTACCTCGTATATATAAGGAAGTGACTGGCGAAAAATTTATAGACCCCCGTCCCGGTGCGGGTAATAGTCTTTTGGGGAGTGATGAATGGACGGTTTTAGAAGAAATTTGTCAAGATGATGCCATGCATTTAGAATTGATGGCAAAACTTTTAGATACAGAACGTCAATTCCGCAAAATGTCACGCCGGGTAGGAATTTATGATGCGTTAGAAAAATGTTTTCAAACTAGTTCCCATTCCCAAAAAGATGCAATTGAAAATGCTCGCCGTAAACGGGATCTCGAAGAAGCAGTAAATCAAGGAAATGTTGCAAAAGTCAAACAACTCACATTAGGTGATGTGGATGTAATAGAAAATAAATCTGTGGAGCCAGTGGATAATCTAGACGATATATCTACAGTAGAAATCTCCACTGAGTCTACTATTAAACCAAAAAATTGGGCAACCATGAAATTTTCCCAGAAAACCTAATAGTCTCACCTATTAATATGAAATCCGGGTAAATAGTTATTATAAGAGTTCGCACATTAGACGCAAAAACGCGAAGAAATCTGCAAACTTTTTATAGTAACTAATTAAAAGGATATCATATAACTTCTCCCAGAGTATGAGCTAATACGCAAAGCAAAATAAATCTCTGTACCTGTAGTGTGAGACATAAATATATATCTGAAACATGAAATTTATTGAACTTGTCCTGCAAAACTTTGGACCCTATTCTGGGAAACAAGTCATTAACCTCGATACCAATATTGACTCGAAAAATTCTCACCCAATCATCCTCCTGGGAGGAATGAATGGTGGTGGAAAAACTACCTTAATGGATGCAATTCGCCTCGCACTTTATGGACATCGGGCTGATTGCTCTACTAGGGGAAATTTAAGTTATGGCGATTTTCTCACCCAATGCGTGAATAGTAACGCCAATCCAGTTGAAAAAACCCGCATTGAATTATTATTTGAACATATAGAAAATAATAAACCAATCCAATACCGAATAGTACGTACTTGGGATAAAAATCCTCAAGATGGAAAAGATAATTTAGGAATTTTAGAATTAACTAATACGAGAAATGAAGACTGGTTAAGGGAAGAGTTAGTCAATACCTGGGATGATTATATTGAAAATATTTTACCCTTAGGAATTTCTAATCTATTTCTATTTGATGGTGAACAAGTAAAAGAGCTGGCTGAACAAGAAACACCACCAGCAGTTGTATTTGAAGCCATCCGTTCCCTTCTAGGTTTGGAATTAGCAGAACGTTTAGCTGTCGATATCGATATTTTAGCCAATCGTAAGCGTAAGGAATTAGCTGATGATAAAGACTTAGCTAATTTAGAAGCAATCGAAACACAATTGCAAGATAAACAAGCGCAATACAATATTACTCAAAATCTCATAGAAAATCTGCAACAAGAGTTAGATATAGCAGAAGCAAAACAAAAAGAAGCCCTAGAAAAATTTACATTTGAAGGGGGTAAAATTGCTTCCGAATACAAACAATTAGCAGCTCAAAAAAAGCAAAAATTAGATGAAGTAGAACAAGCTCGCCAAGGAATGTGTGACTTAGCGGGGAATGTATTACCTTTATCTTTAATTGAAAACTTACTTACCCAAGCTCAAACCCAAGCTGAAAAAGAATTTCGCATCCAACAAGCCCAAGCAGCTAGGGATATTATAATTGAGAGAGATAAACGCTTACTCAATTGGATTGCCCAAGCCGGATTTATTGCAGAACAGCAAAATAAAATCAAACAATTTCTCGACCAAGATGAAGAAACATTACGCGGTAATTTTCTCCAGTCTGAAGAATCTTGGTTGTTAGCCGATGCTGATACATTAAGTCAATTAGGGAATTTACTCTACTATTTACAAAATTCTCGAAATGTTGCCAAACAACAAATAAAAATTCTCGAAAATAAAGAAATTGAAATTGAAACATTAGAAAGACAATTACAAACAGCAGCCTCACCAGAAGACTACCAAAAACTTGCTGATGCTCTCAAAAATGCACAGGATAAAATTATCAAAATAAAAACAGAAATTGAAATCGCCCAACGTCGCTCTAATGAATTAGAAATCGAAATCAAACAAATTAAAAAAGATTTACAAGCCTACACCACAGAAAATATTAAACGTAAAGATAGAGAACATATCATCTCCTCAGCAGCCAGAGTCCAACAAACCCTAAAAATTTTCCGAGAAAAACTCACCCTACGCAAACTCAATAAACTAGAAATCGAAGTTACTGAATGCTTCCGCTATCTCCTCCACAAATCCGACTTAGTTCACCGCATCGCCATTGATACCCACACCTTTAGCCTTTCCCTCTACAACTTACAAGGGAAACAAGTTCCCAAACATCGCCTATCCGCAGGGGAAAAACAACTACTAGCCATAGCCTTTCTCTGGGGACTAGCCAGAATCTCCGGACACCGCCTACCAGTAGCCATTGATACACCCCTAGGTAGGCTTGACTCATCCCACCGCAATAACTTGGTAGAACGCTACTTTCCCTCCGCTAGCCACCAAGTAATTCTCCTTTCTACGGATACTGAAATTGGTAAAAAAGAAGTCCAAAATCTCAGGAATAATGAAGCGATCGCCCGTGAGTATCTCCTCAAATATGACCCTTCTACGAGGGAGACTACCATCAAACCGGGCTACTTTTGGTAATTGGTAACAAAAATTAACTCTGTGGTGAAATAGCCGATGCTAAAATTTCCATAGCTTAATGCTTGTGGGAACATTCTCGCCATGACTATTAGTGTGCATGCTCAGGATGTCAGTAATATTGAATCCCAACCAATAATTCCCCCCTGGAAAATGGCGATAGATTGACTCTGGCTGAGTTTGAACGTCCCTATAGTGCCATACCCAATCTCAAAAAGGCAGAATTAATTGAAGGTATTGTTTATATGGGATCGCCTGTAAGAATAATACAACATGGAGAACCCCATAGTTCAATTATTACTTGGCTAGGAGTTTATAAAGCTTCTGCCCCAGGAATTGAATTAGGAGATAATTGTACTGTGCGCCTCGATACAGACAATGAACCCCAGCCCGATGCACTACTGAGAATAGGAATGGGGGGACAATCAACCATTAGTGAAGATGGCTATGTAGAAGGTGCGCCGGAACTGATTGCAGAAATTGCTGCTAATTGCCAATGAAAAAGGAATAATTAGTAGTGAAGTTTTCCCAGGTTTGTGGTTGGATAAAGCAGAACTATTAATATCATTTCCGTTTGTATCGGAATTATTTAAATTTCCTTCTTCTCCCTCTTCCTCTGCGCTCTCTGTGCCTCTGTGGTTTTTTTATCATTCCGATGTAACCGGATTTGATATAAC
>JASJCX010000369.1 GCA_030065255.1 Calothrix sp. MO_167.B42
GGTTTGCTGCAAAGGGGATTAAAACAGTAGCTCATGCTAATATCAGTTATTTTATAGTATATTTATCTGCCTATAGACATCACAAGTAGTTATTATATTTCCGCCGCATTTTATATAGATTAATCTTATTTAATTATTTTAAATATGCAAAAATTAAACATATTAATACTTCTATCCTTCAGCTAAAATGCTAATAATTATCCATAGCCATAAAATTACTCCCAGTATAATCCAGACAACTTCTCTACCCGTAAAAGATTCCCGAATTTGTAAATCTGGTTGTTGTTGTTTCCAGTAATAATTTATAGCTTTTAAAACAGTTACTAAAGGAAGAATAGCTAAGATAGATATCAGCCCCCAAATACCCGGTAATATTTCTAATACAAGAAAGATCCAATAAACAAGAGTCACCTGAAACGGTGAATGTTTTTCTCTATAACCTTGCTCTTCTGCGATCGCAAAAGATTTTTGTGCTAAAGTATATAAATAAAATGGAAAAAACCAAGCACGGAACCAAGCACTAATATTTAAAGTTTCCCTTTCTTTGAACATTTTCCATTGCTTATGTGCCCAGGGAATTTGATATAGTCCGCCTGTAAAAAGGTATAAGGTACAGAATTTCCACACAGGCATGATATTGGAAAATTGACCATCCCCCGGGTTGTTAAGCGATTTATTCATATTTTCTCAGACATTTATTAATAATAAAAAAATAACGTATAGAGATAATATAGAAATTTTAAGTTTGATAGGATTAAATTGATTCCCGATTATAGTTAATTACTTGATGTTAATTAAATTTCAGCAGCTACCCATTTAAACATGGTAGCTTTTTTGTCGAGATTTTAAAATAAAACTTAGTAAAATTTTAGTCTCTAATCCTTCATAATTTTTGATAAATCTTAATATGATTGAGACATCATAACCTTACCTTACCAAAGATTTACCCAGAAAATTAACATTATCTTGCTCCCCCAAAATTGGGGACTGGGGGGCTGTTAGCGTACCTGTAATCAGCAATGCCACAATTGGCATACCCCGATGCAAGCAAATATAGTGCAGTTTTATTACCCTTTTGAGTACTTTCTTAATTCCGTAATCCTTGGTAGTTTATTTGATATTAATTATGTAAATAAACAATTATTAAGAAATGTATATAGTTATGAATACTGAAATCAAATGCCCTCACCAGCAACCAAGACTACAGTTTGGTGCCAAAATTCCCATTGTCAGAGAAATGCAAGTTGCTTTGAATAAGCAATTAGGGCAATTAGATACCATGTCAAAGTTTCCCTTATATATTCCCGTCACAGGCTTTTTTGGAGAAGAGACTCACAACGCAGTTAAGTATCTCCAATGTCTGGCTTTTTTAAAAATAGATGGAATTGTTGGAAAACAGACTTGGGCTTATTTATGTTATGGAGCAGGGAGTCTCCCCCATCTGAGGTTTGGTTGTAGCGATAGGTTGGTTGCAACGGTGCAGGGATTACTCAGCAGCCATGGCTATTACACAGGTGTAATTGATGGCATATTTGGGATTCAGACGGCGGAGGCGATAAGGACATTTCAAGTACAATCTCATTTAATTGTTGATGGTATGATTACTGAGTCTACTTGGATGAATTTGAGTAAGTTAAAGACCCATACTTATAACTGTAGTAATCGTATATTTGGTAACTCTCTGAACACTGATTAAATGGATGACACTGATGGCACGGATACACGTTGATAACCCAACAATTAACTCTTAACTGTCAACTGTCAACTGTCAACTGTCAACTGTCAACTCTTAAATCACTTCTTGTATAGTATGTAATAATTCTTTCACAGTATAGGGCTTAGACAAAAATGCTTTGATACCAGCAGCTTTGGCTTCGGTGAGTTTGCTACTTGACATTAACCCACTACTAGCAATAATATTCACTTCTGGACTAATTTTTTTGATTGTCCGAATCGCAGTTAACCCATCCAAATAAGGCATCATCATATCCATCAACACCAGGTGGATTTTATGCTTGTGTTGGGCAAAAAGAGCGATCGCTTCGATCCCATCACTGGCTATCATGGTTTTATAATTGTATGCTTCTAGGGATGCTCGGGTAATCTCAGTAATTGAGCTTTCATCATCCACTAGGAGAATTAATTGTCCGTTGCCAATGGCAGGTTGTAAATCTTCTTCCTCTTGGGTTTCCACTCCTTCCACAGCAGGTAAGTAAAGTTTAAAACAGGTTCCTTGTCCTTCTTCGCTGTGTACATTTAAAAAACCACCATGGCTTTTAATAATACCAAGGACGGTGGCAAGTCCTAAACCAGTACCTTGACCTACTTCTTTGGTGGTAAAAAATGGCTCAAAAATTCGCTCTAAAACATCAGCAGGAATACCTACACCAGTATCGGAAACAGTGATGGCAATGTAGGGCCCAATTTTCGCCTCTAGGTTCATGCGGGCATAGTTTTCATCGATGAATAGATTTTCTGCGGCGATGATTAATTTACCACCTTCTGCCATGGCATCTCTGGCATTAACACAGAGATTCATTAATACCTGATGTAGTTGGGTGCTATCTCCAGAAACCATCCACAGGTTGTTGGGAATATCTAAGGCAACTTCGATGGATTTGGGGAATGTTTCTTTGAGAATTTTTGTCAGTTCTTTAACTAAGTGCCTCATTTGCAAGTGAATGCGTTTACCTTGCACTCCCCTGGCAAATGACAGCACTTGTTTGACTAAATCTGCTGCCCGTTTGGTACTATCTTCGAGGATTTCAAATAAATGCTGACTTTGTTCGTCAGTATCGGGAAACTTCATGGGTAACAGTTGTGATGCTGCCAAAATCGGTGTGAGAATATTGTTCAAATCGTGGGCAATGCCACTGGCTAAGGTACCGATGCTTTCCAGGCGCTGGGTACGGAAAAATTGAGATTCTAATTGCTTTTTTTCAGTAATATCAGTGTCAACGGTGAGAATAGATTTAGGTTTGCCTTTGTCGTCGTAAACTAAAGTCCAACGGCTTTCTACTAAAATTTCATTCCCACTTTGAGTCAATTTACTTAACTCCCCTTGCCATTTCCCCCTACTCATTGTGGCTAGTAGTGCTGCTTCTACTTCTGGAGGCGTTTCTTGGTAAAACAATTCACTGGTATGTTTGCCGTATACTTGTGATTCTTGCCAACCGTAGATATTTTCTGCCCCTTTATTCCAAAATAAGATGCGATTTTCTAAGTCGCTGACAACAATTGCGTCTGTGGTGACGTTTAATAATGCTGCTTGTTCGCGGATTTTCTCTTCTGCTTGCTTACGTTGGGTAATATCTTCATTCACTCCCACATAGCCAATAATTTTGCCTCCCTGGGATTTCATGGCTGTTGCTCGCCCAAATACCCAACGTACATTTCCTTGGGGGGTTAAAAATCGAAACTCTAGGGAAAATTCACCATCACCATGAATAAATTTATCCCACGCAGCTATAACCATTTCCTTGTCATCAGGATGAATGCCTTTTACCCAAGCACTACCAAGACTTTCTTCCAAGTTTAACCCGGAAATATCCTGCCACAAATCGTTGGTGTATACGTACAAGCCATGGGCATCGGTTTGGTAAATGCCAATGGGAGCAAAAGCACTCAGGGAACGGAATCTTTCTTCACTTTGCCTCAGGGCTTCCTCTGCCCTTTGCCTTTCCATGGCATAACGCATGCAACGCACTAGCAAGTCCCCACTTATCTGCCCTTTGAGCAAATAATCTTGGGCTCCCTGTTGCATGGCTCCCATGGCTAAAGTTTCATCATTTAAACCTGTTTGGACAATTATGGGGATTGCTGGTACTCGATTGTGTAAGGTGACAAAAGTCTCTAAACCATGACTATCTGGTAGAGTTAAGTCTACTAAAATAACATCAAAACTTTCTTGTTCTAAACGTTGTAGTGCTTCGTCCAGTCGCTCCACGGAGGTTAGCTGACACTGTACGGAAGGAACTTCCCCTAATAGCTCCTGTAATAACAGGACATCACCAGGGTTATCTTCAACCAATAGAACCCGAATAGGCGTTTCTGCCATGCGATTTACTCCGGTGGCAGTTTGACAATGGTGAACCAGAAATTTTCTATTGATTGGACAATTTTAACGAACTGATCGAAGTCAACAGGTTTAGTAATATAACAATTAGCTGACAGGTTATATGCTTTAAGAACATCCCCCTCTGCTTGAGAAGTTGTTAATACCACCACTGGAATTCTTCTAAGTAGATTATCAGCTTTTATTTCTGCCAGCACTTCACGCCCATCTTTTTTGGGCAAGTTTAAATCGAGTAGTATTATATCTGGGGTTGGCATTTTAGCATATTTTGCCTCTTTATACAAGAATGCCATTGCTTCTACGCCATCCTCAACAACACTTAGGTTAACTGAAATTTTACTATCATCTAGGGCTATTTGAGTTAATTCTACATCACCAGGATTATCTTCTATCAACAAAACCTCAAGAGACATAAGGATTTAATGAGAATAATAATTACATTAATAAAGTCTACGGTATAGCTTACCTTGCAGTGAGGGAGTGAGGGAGTGAGGGAGTGAGGGAATTATTTTCATGCTTGGTTGTGAGATTTTCTCATAGGGGACTAGCCTGTATTATCTGGGTTTAAATACAAAACCTCACCTTGTCCTCACAGTCATCCCTCTGGTTATTAAGGAGAGGGAAAGATTTTTGCAGTGCAAAAAGCAGGGGTGAGGTTAAATTATAGAGAGAGCATGTTATTTAATCTACCTTCCTTACTGTTCACTGTTCATTGTTCACTGTTCATTGATTCAAGATTGTGTTTCAGTGTGATCGGGAATGGTAAAAAAGAAAGTGGTACCTTGTCCCAATTCTGATTCTACCCAAATACGTCCACCATGACGTTCGACAATTTTCTTACAAATTGCCAAACCAATGCCAGTTCCAGAATATTTATCTCTGGTATGCAGACGTTGAAAAATAACAAAAATGCGATCGCGGTATTGTGGTTCTATACCAATGCCATTATCCTTAACCCAAAATAGCCATTCTGGTTCATTGCTGAATAATTCGTAGGTTGTCTGGGGTAAGGAAGTCATATTTAAACCTCCATCACTCCTTCCCTCCTCCTCTCCTAACTTCATCAAGCCAATATGTATTTTCGGACTCTCCTCTCCCCGAAATTTGATGGCATTACCAATGAGATTTTGCAACAACTGTGATAGTAAGGTTTTATCACCCATGACTTGCGGGAGGGGTGCATCATGGGTAATAATTGCCCCACTTTCTTCTACGGCGATTTTGAGGTTAGCGATCGCTAATGATAAAATATGCTCGCAGTCAACTTTTTCAAAGGTTTGAGCGCGGGTACTGACACGAGAATAACTCAATAAGTCATTAATTAAAGTTTGCATCCGCCTGGCACCATCTACAGCGTAACCAATAAATTGGTCGGCTTTGTGATCTAGTTGACCTTTGTATTTTCTTTCTAATAGTTGTAAATAACTAGTAACCATCCGTAATGGTTCTTGTAAGTCATGGGAAGCAACATAGGCAAATCGTTCCAAATCAGCATTAGAGCGGGCTAATTCTTCCCTTTGTTTGGTTTCCTGCTCTAATAATTCTGCTTGGGATAAAGCTATACCAATTTGGTTGGCTAGTTGTTGTAATAGACCTATTTCCACGTTATCCCATTTGCGGGGACTAATACACTGATGGGCAACCATTAACCCCCAAAGCTTGTCTAAACAAAGAATAGGTACCACTATATGTGCCCGCACATCCATTTTTTCCAGGAATTGTCGATGACAAATTTGGATGTTTGCGGTTGCTAAATCGTCAATGGTGCTAATCCTTCCCAAACGATAGGCTTCTTGGTAATCTTGGTGAAAGCAGTGGTCAATCATGTGCCTACCTAAAATTGGCATACAATTGGCTACCACAGCTTCTTTGACGATTTTCCCAGAACCATCAGGCAATAACTTAAATATAATTACCCGATCAACTTGCAATAGTTCCTTGACTTCCGCAACCGCCGTGCGGAGAATCTCTTCTGTGTGTAAAGATTGACGAATCTTTTGGGCAATTTCCGCTAATAATTGCGATCGCTGGTTTTGTTGTCTCAGGTCTGATTCTGCTTTTTTTTGCTCGCTTATATCTGTAATTGTACTTATATAGCTGCCAATTCCTTGGCTATTGATTTTTTCTGCCACAGCTTGGCCAAACACCCAAGTTATTTTGCCATCGGGACGTTGAAATCGATACTCTAATCGAAATGGTACCTGTTGTTGTGCTGATTCATACCATGTTCTAAATACATTCTCCCTGTCATCAGGATG
>JASJCX010000038.1 GCA_030065255.1 Calothrix sp. MO_167.B42
CTTTAATCCAGCTGCCAGCATACTTAGGTGTAGTGAAGCTGTACAGGAGTTAACTGCAACAGCGTGTTTAGCTTGCCTATAGGTTTTGAAGTCATTTTCAAACTGGTCCTAAAGTAGCTCAGTTTGAAAATGACTTCAAAACCTATAGGCAAGCTAAACACGCTGTTGCAGTTAACTCCTGTACAGCTTCACTACACCTAAGTATGCTGGCAGCTGGATTAAAGCCAGGTGATGAAGTTATTACCACCCCTATTACTTTCTGTGCCACTATCAACGCTATTATTCACACAGGTGCAAAGCCCGTACTGGTTGATGTTGAACCGGACACGATGAATATTGATCCTGTTCAAATACAAGCAAAAATTAATCACAAGACTCGTGCTATTCTTCCAGTTCACTTTGCAGGTCGCCCCTGTAATATGGATGCTCTATGTGATATAGTTCAGCAGCATGATCTAAAACTGATTGAGGACTGCGCTCACGCTATTGAAACAGAGTATAAAGGGCAAAAAGCGGGAACATTTGGTGACTTTGGTTGTTTTAGCTTTTATGTCACCAAGAACATTGTTACGGGTGAGGGAGGCATGGTAATGAGTCGCTCTGAAGAAGACGCAGCCCGCATCAAAATACTAGCACTACATGGAATGAGTAAAGATGCTTGGAAGCGTTTTGGTGATGAAGGTTATAAGCACTACAAAGTAGTGGAATGTGGCTTCAAATACAACATGATGGATTTGCAGGCGGCTATTGGAATTCATCAGTTACAACGAGTTGAACCTTATTGGCAGCGTCGTCAGGAGATTTGGCAGACATATAATGAGGCTTTTGCAGATTTACCTATAGAATTACCACCAGAGGTGGAAGCGGAAACCCGTCATGCATATCATTTGTACACAGTTATGGTGGATGAAGAGAAAGCTGGAATTAGCCGTGATGGATTTCTAAATGCAATGACTGCTGAAAATATTGGGGTGGGAGTACATTATTTGGGTATTCCTGAGCATCCTTACTATCAGCAGACCTTTGACTGGAAACCAGAAGATTATCCCAATGCAATGCGTATTGGAAGACAGACGGTGAGTTTACCATTGTCGGCGAAGTTGACAGATGAGGATGTTGAGGATGTGATTTTGGCAGTGAAGAAAATAATTAAACATGGCTAATGCAAAGAATTAAGAGATTTCTGAATCGCCTGCTGGCTTTTGTAGAGTTCTGGATTGTTTATAGTTTAGGTAAAGTATTTGGGATTTCTCTAATTGTTAGATATTTGAGAAATCCAAATCCTCAAATAACAGTTAAACTTCTGCGGAAATTTGGTGCCACTATTGGCGAAAAAACCACAATAAAAAGAAGTTTGCTAATAGATAATGCCTATGAAGACGAGCATTCAGCAGGAAATTTCAGATATCTAGAAATTGGTGAAAACTGCTACATCGGTGACTCTGTCTACTTTGATCTTGCCAACAAAATTACATTAGAAAATAATGTTGTAATCTCCGGTCAAGTATCATTCATAACTCATGCTGACTGTAACCGTTCTAAATTTCTGACACAAAAATTTCCACGAAAATGTCAGTTGATTTCTGTTAATAATGGTGCGTGGATTTGTGTCAGGGCTACTATTCTCCCAGGGGTTACAGTAGGTGAAAATTCTGTAGTAGCAGCCAATTCCCTTGTAAAAGAAGATTTGAAATCATTCACAGTATATGCCGGATTACCAGCTAAGAATATTAAGAAACTGGATAATCTTGGCAAACAATTGGATTTGGACAATGGGAAAAGAATTAAAAAATCTTCTAATTAACTTGATTCATGATCAGGAGTTGAAATCATGTGCTTCCAGATATCTTGAAGGCAAGTTACTTGATATCGGTTGTGGGACTAAACCTTACAAGAATTTACTTTCTAATTACATAAAAGAACACATTGGGATTGACCATGAAAGTACATCCCACGATAAATCAAATATTGATTTAATCGGCACGGCATATCAAATACCAGTTGAAGATTATTCATTCGATTCTGCTATTTGTACGGCTGTTTTAGAACATTTAGAAGAGCCAGAATTGGCATTAAGAGAATGTAATCGAGTTCTTAAATCAAATGGTATAGCCATTTATTCTGTTCCATTTATATGGCATTTACATGAAGAGCCTAGAGATTTTTATAGATATTCAAAATATGGATTAAAATATTTATTTGAAAAAACTGGATTTGAAATTTTAGAACTCAAAGCACTTTCAGGATTTTGGGTAACTTTTGGTCAGTTATTGGTTTATAACTTATACCGATTAAATCGTAGTTTTTTGCGTTGGTTTCGGTTAATTGATGCTATTGGATTATTTATTCAGGCTTTTTCGTACTGTCTAAATAAGATTGACAAAACTGAAAAATGGACATGGATGTATATGGTTGTTGTAAAGAAAAAGTAAATGTCTTTAAAAAAGCAGGCAACATCTGGTATCAAATGGTCTTCAATTTCGCAAGTGGGAAGGCAAGTAATGCAATTTGTTACTACGGCTATTCTTGCTCGCTTACTCTCCCCTGCTGATTTTGGCTTGCTGGGTATGGCAACCATTGTTATTGGATTTGTAGGCCTTTTTAAGGATTTAGGCACATCAGCAGCAGTAATCCAGATAAAAAATCTTTCGGACTCTCTTGTTCATAGTATTTTTTGGATTAATGTAGCCTTTGGTATCCTAGGAACAATTATTCTTTTCATAACTTCCCCTTTAGTAGCTAATTTTTACGAGGAACCAAAAATTGCTCCAGTGTTGATGCTTCTTTCACTCTCATTTTTTATTTCCGGTATCAGCATCTTACAAAAAGCTCTTCTTGAAAAAGATTTAGCTTTCAATAAATTAGCCAAGATAGAAATTGCTGCTGTTTTTAGTGGTTCTGCTACTGGTATTGTTTCAGCATTGCTAGGCTTTGGAGTATGGAGCTTAGTTTATCAATCATTAGCAGTAACGACAGTAACAACTATTTTGCTTTGGATAACAACTCATTGGAAACCAAAGTTACTTTTTTCTTGGAATGAGGTGAAACAAGTTAGCAGTTATAGCTTGCATTTAACTGGATTTAATATATTTAACTATTTTGCTAGAAATGCAGACTATCTTTTAATCGGAAAATTTTTAGGAACTGAGTCATTAGGATACTACACTTTGGCGTATCGCCTCATGCTTTACCCCTTGCAGAATATTTCTGCGGTACTTAGCCGGGTAATGTTTCCGGTCTTTTCTCAGGTACAAAACGACAATGACAGATTTAGTCGCGCTTATCTTAAAGTTGTTGCCACAATTGCCCTAGTTACATTTCCAATGATGATTGGTCTTTGGGCAGTTTCTGAACCGTTTATACTCACATTTTTTGGTTCCCAATGGCAACCTGTCATTATATTATTGATGATTTTAGCCCCTCTAGGAATGGTTCAATCTATAGGGACAACAGTAGGTACAATCTATACTTCAAAAGGTCGTACAGATTGGATGCTTCGCTGGGGAATTTGTGCAGGAATTCTAGCTACGATTGCGATTATGCTTGGTTTGCAATGGGGAATAGTTGGGGTTGCTACGGCATATGCTACAGCAAGTGCTACTCTGACTTATCCAAGCTTTGCCATTCCTTTTCGCCTGATAGATTTACGGGTACGTGACTTGATAGCAGTGCTTTGGCGACCATTTCTTGCAAGTTTATTGATGCTTAGTGTGCTGATGAGCTTAAAGATATTTATTTTGCCAAAAAGTCTAGCCAATGCTTGGATATTAGGCATACTAGTGCCTACAGGATTCATTACTTACTTGTTGGCTAGTTGGTTGCTCAATCGAGAACAGATGCAGGGATTACTGGCTACAGTAGGAGTCAAGAGATGATAGATCGGCTACTATATGAGAAACATCTAACTATACTTCACAGTCATCAAAACTGGCTCCCTTTGACAGAAAACTGGATTTATAACCAGATTCACTACTTACCAGACCAAATTGAAAATCATGTTGTCTGCAAAACCACAACTAATTTGGAGCAATTTGGGTTACCTAATATTCATTGTTTATCAGAAGTAATGCCTTGGTTAGATAGTCTAGATAAGAAATTCGGGAAACTAAGAGGCTGGCAACATTTATCCCAATTTCCTTTTTCGCAATTCCTAGTTGAAATAGCTCAAAAACAGAAAGCAGATATCTTGCACTCCCACTTTGGCAATGCTGCTTGGTTTAATATTAGGGCTGCAAAACAAGCAAATTTAAGGCATATTGCTACATTCTATGGTTACGATGTTAACTTTATACCTAAGCGATATCCACAGTGGCTTCGGCGTTATCGAAGCTTGTTTAAGCACATAGATTGTATTCTTTGTGAAGGCTCGCATATGGCTCAGTGCATTGCTGAGTTGGGGTGTCCACAAAATAAAATTCAAGTTCACCATCTAGGTATTGCTGTCGGAGAGATTCCATTTAAGCCTCGATCATGGAACCCTTCTGCACCTTTGCGTGTACTTCTCGCTGCCTCGTTTCGTGAAAAAAAGGGCATTCCTTATGCCTTAGAAGCTTTAGGACGATTGCAAAAGGAAGTCCCGTTAGAAATAACTATTATTGGCGATGCCAGTTCCAATCATCACAGTTTGAAAGAAAAACAGAAGATTTTGACAGTTATTGAAAAATACAACCTTCAGCCAAAGGTTCGTATGTTAGGTTATCAGCCCCATAGTATCTTATTAAAAGAGGCTTACAAGCATCATGTATTTATTTCGCCTAGTGTCACAGCAAATGATGGCGATACAGAAGGTGGGGCACCTGTCACAATTATTGAAATGATTGCTACGGGAATGCCAGTTGTAAGTACGAAGCACTGTGATATCCCAGAAGTAACTAAGAACAGTGTGCGAAGTTTGTTAGCAGTAGAAAGGGATGTTGATGGATTACTTAATCACTTTAAGTGGCTGATTAATCATCCCGATCAATGGCACAGAATGCTTGAGACTGGTCGTAAATATCTTGAACAAGAGTATAACGCTCGAAAACAGGGTGAAAGGTTAGCAAATATTTACCAGTCAATTCAAGTATAACTTTGAATTTCGTTTACATAAAATAAATTATGAAATTAATAGACCCTGTTGACGAAAAAAATATTTTATCTGCTCCTCAAATAAATTGGATGAGCAGTAGCTTTCAAACCAGTTTAGTTTCAGTAATTGTTCCTACTTTTAATAGAGCTAATTTTATTTTAGAATCACTCGCTTCAGTAAAGCAACAATCTTATCGTCCTATAGAAGTTATCGTAGTGGATGATGGTTCCACTGACGATACTGTTTCCATCGTATCTGAATGGATTAAAGAAAATACAGAAGAAGATTTTAAAATCTACTACATTTACCAAAATAATCAGGGCTCCCCTATCGCTAGAAACAAAGGTTTATCTAAGTCTCATGGAGAATTTATACAATTCCTTGATTCTGATGATATCTTGCATCCACAAAAATTAGAAATCCATGCTGAAGTACTTATAAATTATTCTGAGTCTGATTATGTCTGGTCTAACCATAATGAATTTGAAGAATACTTCATTAAAGAATTTTATCAGACCTATCATACTCAAACACTTATTGATAAAAGTAAAGAAAGTATTTTCAGGATTAAAGATGAATTGATGTCAATTCCTGGAAATGTATGGAGTGGTTTATACAGGCGTAATGCAATTATAAAGGTTGGACCGTGGAACCCTGAATTAATTAGATGGCAGGATGTCGAATTCAATTTTAGATTTGCCAACACCCATCCCTTGTGCATATATGTCGATGCTATATTGTATTCGATGCGAATACATTCACAAGGGAGAATTCAAGATTTATATAAACATGAAAAAGGTATCAGTGGTGGATTTCAAACATTACAATCAATTCAAAAAGTCATTGGAGGAAAAGACATAAAAGATTTTACTGTAAGAAGAAATATTGCTAATTTTTACCTCGGATTAGGTTACCAAGCAATGAAATTTGGTACAAGAGAGCAAGTTTTTCTTGCTTTAGATGATGCAAAGACCATAAGAAAAGAGATAACTTTTACTGCAAAGGTAAAAATTATACAAGCTTTTTATTGCCTGTTGGGTGGTGATTTTTCTCGATATATCCTCAATGTTTATCGCACAGCAATGTCTATATTCCGATGAAAAGTATTAGCTTGATTCGCTTAATTTTTTGGAATTGCTGAATCATGGAATGATTTCACCAAATTTCTAAAGATTTTTCAATTGTTCAAAACACCAATTCATCCCGCACTTATGCAACGCCCTTAATTAAACATGGTCTTAAAATGATTTTTCTTTACTCCGATGTCCTATATCAGGCAGGCGGGATAGAAACATATCTACATGCTCTAGCACTACACTTACACCACGAAGGGATACCCTTTCAGGTTACAGTAGCTGAATTAGAGCCATGTCCATTAGTCGATGAATTAGTAGACAAAGGAATAAAAGTTTACCGTCAACGCCGATTACCCGGCGATCGCTGGAAAGTCAGACAGCATTTCATGATGTCCTGTTTAGCTTCCCAACTACAACCAGGAGATTGGGTTTTCTGTGTGCGTCAGCCCATGCCAGAACTTTACTTGAGGATGGTACGGCTAGTCCATAATCGTCAAGCCAAAATTGCTGCTAGTTGGATGTTTGCGCCGGAATTTTTGCCGCCAGTTTCTCCTTACGAAGAGAAATTTTGTCAAGCAGTAGCTGAAACAGATGCTGTAGTTTCAGTTTCCAAATGTACAGCTCATCAGTTTAAGAAAGTATATGGATATACAGGAAAGGTACATATAATTCCCTACCACAATCGACTTTTCTTCCCTGAAGCCATACCCCTTCCTCCAGCACCACCTTGGAAAATAGGTTTTATTGGTCGTCTGGATATCAAACAGAAGAACTTGGATACATTGTTACAAGCCCTAGCAACAGTAATTCAAGAATGGTCCGAGGTAGAATTACATCTTTACGGTAGGGGAGCAGACAAAGCAAAATTAGAACAACTAGCTCTTAGCCTAGGTATTAGCAAGCATATCATCCTTCACGGTGCCTATGACCACCGCAAGGATTTACCGACAATTATGGCTAATTGCCATTTCTTTGTCTATCCCTCTCGATTTGAAGGGGGACCGTGCTTTACACTTCTGGAAATCATGCAAGCTGGTCGTTTTTGTGTAGCTGCTCCCGTGGGAGGAATTCCCGACTTATATGAGGGTTTTCCAGATATTGGTTTGTTAGTTGCTGCTGACAATTCATTGGAACTGAGTCAGGGAATCATCACTGCTTTAGAAAAAGTAGCTAATGGTTCAATCAGTGGAGAGAAAATACGCGATCGCTATTTTGACGGATTTGATATGAAATCTGCCCATAAAGCATGGACTTCACTGTTTTGTTTTACTAAATTCCAACTAAAGCGTAAGTAATCTCAAAATAAATTTTGGACAAAAAATAGAAATGACAACCGATCCCTTTAGTATTAAACGATATTCCAAGTTGCATCCTATCAGATTAGCTTTTAATGCCAGAGCCAGATTAATTGAGCAGGAAGCTAAATGGAATTTTAAAAATTATGCCTTATCAGAGAAAATTATTCCTAATCTTCCCCATGTTCCTCATGTAGATTGGTCTAATACCGCTGTTACACCCCTGCAAATGCAAAACCTATTATATGCCCTTTCAATAACAGAGCATCTAAATGATACGGTAATTGTAGAGGTTGGGTGTTATCGAGGTGCTACCACAAAATGTCTAGCAAGTGCGACCTCTCGAAAAATTATAGCTGTTGATCCGTTTATCGGTTATGGTGGAAGCGATAAAGATTATGAGTTTTTTAGTAACAATATTAGTGGACTGAGTAATGTAGTTCATGAGCGAAAAACTTCGGGAGAAGCAATTAAAAATTGGAATTATGGTTCTGTTAGTTTGATTTTTATAGATGCTTTACACGATTACGTGAATACAGCATTTGATATCGAAGCATGGTCAAGAGTCACTACAAAGGGTGCGGTATTAGCAATGCATGACACAGATCAAATCTGCTTCGCAGGTACACGTAAGGCAGTCTATGATGCTTATAAGAGTATGGAATTAGAGTTATTAGCTCACCCAAACAATCTAACTTTATTACGTAAGTAAACTTGTTGACTTGCCATAAAATAAACATTATGTGAAAACTGGATTGCTATACCCGCATGAAACTATGTTGGCTAATTCCTGATGATCGAGGAGGTGGAGTAGCTTCTGTCGCTTTATCTTGCTGTCAGCAAGCTGCTGGAGCTGGACATGAAACAACCCTACTGATGGTACTTTCACCTACAGGTTGGATCGGAACAAATCATGATTTTCAAGTATCGTCTTTAAATTTGAATGGGTTGGCTCAGGAAACGCCGCAAGCCTTAATCAATTGGTTAGAAAAAAATCCCCAGGATGTTTTACTTATCAATGGTTGCGAACAAGCAGATGCGGTTATTCCTTACCTACCATCTAGCTTAAAGTGTGTTTACGTTGTTCATGATACTGCGCCTCGGTACTGGCAGACGGCAGTAAGAGAAGAAGAAAATTTGGAAGCGATCGCTGTTATTTCGGAAACGGTAGCTCGTCAGTTTAAGCATTGTCTAAAAAAACCTGACAAAGTCTCTGTTATTTTAAATGGTTGTGTTTTCCCGGAATTATCTGCTCAAATCAATCAAATACGACAAGACGAACTGATTTTTTTAGGGGGCGATAAACCCATTAAAGGAGCATTAAATACATTAACCCTGTGGAAACAGCTAGTAAAATTGGGATTTACAGGAAAACTACATTGGTTTGGTAGTATTGCACCCTCTTTCAAAAATAAAATAGACCGTTTACCTAACCTTGACAAAATTCAAGTTTATGGTAGGGTTCAACGTGATTTTATATTTTCTACTGCTGCATCGGCGAAAGTTTTATTAATGCTAAGTCACGTTGAGCCTTTTGGCATGGCAACTATAGAAGCGATGAGCATGGGATGTGTTCCTGTGGCATGGGATATTGATACAGGTACAAAGGAAATATTGACAACTGCAAAAACCGGATTACTAGCACCTTTGGGTAATACAAGAGTTTTAGCTGAGAAAGTCTTAGAAATTTGCAATAATTACCAGGATTTTGAGACTGCTGCCATCAGTCATGCACGAACCCATTTTAATGCAGCAGTGATGTGGAAAGGATACCAAATTCTTATAGAGAGAATCTCAGTATTTCCCCCAATTCAAAGAAGTCAAAGTGGTCAACAGCCCCTAGCATATAAACCTCCTACCCGTAAATTTCAGCTTTTGCCAACCCCGATCCGTTCAACTATTCGAGAACTAGTAGGGCGCTCGCCCCGGCTTGGTTATTGGCTACGTGATTTTCGCGGCTTTTAATAATTTAAGGAATATGGATCGACAGAGTTTTCTATTTCTAGTTGCCAACACACCTTGGGTTTATGCCTTAGCAGAAGCATTGGCACAGAACCATCCAACTCACGCCACCCGTTTCTACGATTGGAAAAATTATTTTCGTCTGCGTCCAACCTGGTCGAGTTCAAGCACATATTCCCATGGTAACTTGCAAAGAACAATGCGATCGCTTCCTCCCGGTTATGTTGGCAATTTGGAGGTTGTTTTTCGTCCCTACTTACAGTGGCAAGTCCAAAACTGGTTTGAGAGTTTGCAAAAATCCTCTGGGGCATCCCCTTGGATAATTGTACCTTACCCTTTTTCCGCACCTTGGGTGCGAAATCTGCCAGCAGAACGGTTAATTTATTACAATCTGGATGAATACATACATTATCAACCTGCTCGTAAAGAGAAAATTATGGCGCAGGAAGCAGAGTTGGTGAACAGGGCAGCCATTACCCTTTGTATTGCTCAATCTCAGGTAGAAACACTGGGACAAAGATATCCCCATCAAGCTGATAAAATTCATCATTTTCCCTTGGGTGTTGTTCAGAATTTTTTGAACCCTGAACCAGAAAAGCTAGCTGAACCAATGACAGTTGGCTATGTTGGCAATCTGATTGAGCGGGTAGATTGGAAGCTTGTATTACAAATCGCTCAAGGTTGTCCAGAGGTCACTTTTGTATTTGTTGGTGGGTTAGATGACTATGCTGGAGAAGTCAGCAACCCATCATGGAAAGTAAACCGCCAAGCAGCTTTATCATTACCTAATGTCCGGCACATTGGCAAAGTATCCCAGGAGCAAGTTACTAAGTATTATTGGTCATTTGCCATCAACTGGATTCCCTATGATGTTACCCATCCTTTTAACCAAGCATCCTGCCCAACCAAAGTAATGGATGGTATTGCCAGTGGTCGTCCGGTAATCAGTACAGATATTCCAGAATGTCGCCTTTATCCAGATTGGATAGAAATTTTTGATTCCACTGAGCAAGCGATCGCCTTGATTCGACAAAAGTTAAGTACCATAAATACTCCTGAATTATACCAAAAAAGCTTACAGCAATTACAATTTGCCCAACAGCAAACTTGGCAAGCACGGGCTAATACCTTAGCAACTTTGTTAAGTAGGTGGGCATAAAAAATTGTCGCTATCATAAGGCAGAGGGCAGAAGGCAGAAGGGAAGAGGTTTTTGGGCAAATTTACTTTTCGTTACATACTTTGGTTTTTTGTGCCTTTCTACTTAGCCATATCTTAATTTTTAACATTATGACAGATATTTCCCAGCCCTCCCGGTTTTGGAGCCTCGATTGGCTCTCAATTTAAATTAGTTTTTGAACCTATGTTGGGCTGCTGGATTGGATTTATGCTATGGAGTCTAGTCACTCAAGAAAAAACAATTAGCTACAAAAATTGGTTATTTCCCATTATTTATTTAGGAAAAATAAGTTATCCATTGTATCTTTTGCACCAAATTTTTATCCCCTATATTCGTTCGGCATTAGCATCTTTACAACTCAATAATTTTGCTATGTTTATGCTTTTATTCTTTTTGGTATTGGCGGTGGTGATTCCTATATCGGTGTTATTTCATCAGTTCCTGGAACTTCTTTTACGTAAGCCCAACACAAAACCACAAACATGACTAATAAAGAGGTTGAAATTCAGCGTCAGTACTATGCTCAGACAGCAGAATTATACGATGATATGCATATCTGTAAAGAGCAGGAACACATCCTAGCTCTTCATTTATTGGCAGCCTACATAGAATTCCATCAAATCCATAGTATTCTCGATGTCGGGGCAGGTACGGGGCGCACAATGCTGTGGTTAAAAAATCGTTTTCCTGATTTGATCATCAAAGGAATTGAGCCAGTTGCAGCACTTCGAGAACAGGCGCATTATAAAGGACTATCGCCGAATGACTTACTGGATGGGGATGCTTATCAACTTCCTTTTGACGATGGTAGCTTTGACTTGGTTTGCGAGTTTGCTGTCCTTCATCATGTGAGAGAACCAGAAAAGGTAATTCGAGAAATGTCTCGGGTTGCTTCTAAAATGATTTGTATTTCTGATTGTAACTTTATGGGACAAGGAGCAGTTCCACTACGCTTGCTGAAATTCGTCATATTTTCCCTAGGACTTTGGCGAATAGCAGATTGGTTCAAAACCAAGGGTAAAGGTTACACAATTAGTGAAGGTGATGGACTAGCTTATTCTTATTCGATTTATCAAAGTCTGCCGACTCTGCGTCAGTATTGGCAGGAATTGCGACTAATTTCTACAGGTGGTGATAGCGATCGCAAAATAGGTCAAATTATTTCTGCTGCGCATTTATTGGTGATTGGATGTAGATAATAACATACTTGTTTAGCACCTTTTAAAGTTCTTGTTCACCAAAATTTTTGAATTTTTTCTTGTTGTTAATTCATATATTTGTAAAATGGCAGTTTCTCTTCTGAAAAACGTATTACCTGACCATGCTTTACCACTTCCTATTCTGAGTGGACCCTTTCGTGGAGCTACGATCAAACTTAATCCCCGTTGCTCACTACGTAAAATCTTTGGACTTTATGAGCATGAACTCAACAGTTGGCTGGGGCAAGTGCTTGCTTATGTCAACATAGTTTTAGATGTGGGAGCTAATGATGGTTATTTCACCTTTGGCTGTGCTGCGGCATTTCACCGTCTGAACAAATCAGCTCAAATTATTGCATTTGAACCATTATCCAATCATTTTGAAGATTTGCAGTCTACCCTGGAGAAGTATCCTCAAGAACAAGTAAAGTTCCACTTGCATAAATGTTTAGTAGGCTCTGAGGTCAACCCAGGAGTAATGACAACATTGAGATGCAATTAATCATGAATATCAAATTCCTGGTGCAAACGATCGCGCCTTAATTAAAATTGATGTAGAAGGTGCTGAAATAGAGGTACTTCAAGGAGCGACTTCCTTGCTCAAAAAACCACATCATTGGGTTGTCGAAGTGCATGGCGACCATCTACTAGAGCCTGTGCTGGATTTCTTCGCAAAAGCTAAAAGATCCGTAGATGTCCATCCACCCAAACCTCACTGGTTACTAGGGTCAGAATCACGCACCATCAAGACTTCTTGGGTGACTACAAGACCAGATTAAGCAAAGCTTTTTATGCCTGAAACATCTCCATTGTGGTTATGTTGTCAGATTGGTGCCCGCGAACACTATGCAATCCCACGAGCATTACACCAACACAGACAACTGGCTCACCTGATAACAGATGCCTGGGTATTGCCCCAATCCGCCATGAATCTATTGCCTAAAGCTGTACTAGCTAATTTACGTGAGCGGTTTCATCCAGGTTTAACCCAAGCATCTGTTTGCGCCTTTACCGGTTCTTTAATTGCTTTTGAACTAGCCCAACGCCTGCAAAAAAAATCAGGATGGGATCGCACTATTGCTCGTAATTCCTGGTTTCAACAACAAGCACTGCGATCGCTAGATGCTATCGCCCCTCAACTCAATTCTCCCCCAACCTTATTTGCTTATAGTTACGCCGCCTTAAAACTGTTGCGCTACGCCAAAAAAAGAGGCTGGCGAACGATCCTGGGGCAAATCGATCCAGGAATAGTTGAGGAAAAATTGGTTTTAGAGGAACACGCCAAACATCCTAGCTATGAATCTAATTGGCAAGCAGCACCATCTCAATACTGGACTAACTGGCAGGAAGAATGCTGTTTAGCTGACCGGATTATAGTTAACTCCCTTTGGTCAAGCAAAGCTTTACAGCAAGTTGGTATCCCTACCAATAAAATAGACATTATTCCCCTTGCCTATCAACCTCCAAAACAATCATGTGATTTTGTGCGAATCTACCCCTCAACTTTCTCTACGGAACGCCCCCTGCGGGTTTTATTTCTGGGACAAGTAATTTTGCGAAAGGGCATTGCTGCACTGCTAGAAGCTGTTGAAATCCTACGTAACCAACCTATAGAATTCTGGATAGTTGGCTCTCAAGGCATTGCTAAACCCCAGCAGTCTCACGAAAAAGTCCGGTGGATTGGTGGCGTACCTCGGAGTGTAACCGCTAAGTACTATCAGCTGGCAGATGTATTTCTGTTTCCTACCCTTTCTGATGGTTTTGGACTCACCCAACTCGAAGCACAGGCGTGGAAACTGCCCATTCTTGCTTCCAGATTTTGTGGTCAAGTAGTACAAGATAAAGTGAACGGATTGATATTACACGAAGTAACTGGGGAAGCAATCGCAGATGCCCTACTGTTATGCTTTAACAATCCTCGGCAACTAGAAATTTTTTCCCAACAATCCACTAACACTCAAAATTTTAGCCTGTTGCAATTACAGCATCATCTCCAAACTTTACCAATAAAGGCAGAGGGCAGAGGGCAGAAGGCAGAAGGTCATATATATGAATAAAAAATGCCCGTTGCGGGTATAAAGCAATATACTTTAGTTAAGGAGAATTGTAGGTTGGGCTTCGTCCCTCAAATGCTACTGACTGTAACGTGGGGAACCCGCGCAACGGAGAGGCTTCCGAACCTACACTATTGTTTATTTTTAGGCTTAACTGAACTGTATTGGGATATAAAGCCCAGTTTAAAAAGAACAATTGTATCCAGACACATAGCGCAAGATACAAAGGGTCTTTGTTTCAATCCCACGTATAAAAACGTGGGTTCCTTGTGCCTTCGTACTTCTGCCTTCTGAACTTATGCCGTTATTGGAATACCCAGAATTACTCATCACCCAAATTATACTGATTGTTGTAAGCGGGATTTGGCTCTTACGACGAAATGATGAAATACCCCTACTGAGCAGTACTTTCCTGTTTTACGTCGCCTCCTACCGATACTGGGTAGTTACTAGCGGCATAGGACGCTGGGTTAATTCAGGTAGCTTTGTTGGTATTACTGCTATCACAGATGACGCTGCTCTCATTGCCTTAAGTTACATTGTCTTTGGTGAAATCTGCCTACTGACAGCTTATATGTTGCGACAGAGGAGAGTTTTGCCAGTTTTAATTCCAGCAGGGGATCGCTTCCTCTTTTCATGGCTACACCCTAAGGTCATTTTCTTCGGTTTGTTTTGCCTGCCACTAGTGGTGGTTACCCGCTCTAGTGTAATTGCCCAAATAAACGCAGGACGTTCCTTGGCATTTGAGGTTAGTGGCTACCTCTACTTGTTTCCCATGGTGTTAGTGGGAATTGCTATCTTAATCCTTTGTCTATGGAAGTTTGGTGGTTTGCCGACACTGCAAACTAAAATTGCTGCCATTTTAATTATGATAGGCGTATCTTTTTTTACATTTACTCCTCATAGCCGCTTCCAATTTTTAGGATGGATAATCGCTAGTGGCATCATTTTATCCTCTTCCTATGTACCAAAAACTCGCTTAATTATTTTCGCCTGTCTTGCCATCATCGGTCTGGGTATTTTTTCCGTGGCAGGTGCCATGCGTAACACCCAATTAACAGAAAATTCTTTGAATCAAGCAGCTTTGGAACGCACCTTCAGTGCCGAAGACGCTAATATGCTCGATGGCTTTGTATTTATCCAGGAGATTTACCCCAAACGTTTAGATTTTGCTTTTGGTATGGAGCATCTAGAGATTCTGCTGCGCCCTATCCCTAGAGCTTTATGGCCCGAAAAACCTGTGGGAGGATATGTCAATAAGCTTGGTTTGTATAAGAGCAACAGTGGGGGCACATTAGGAATTTCACCAACCCTTTTTGGTTCATTTTACGCTGAAGGCGGAATTATCAGCATTTTCTTTTTCTCACTGCTTTATGGAGCTATATTGGCTGCCATAGTCAGGTATAGTACCAATTTACAGCCTTTTGCCAGTATCCTTGTCCGTGCTATCCTTGGTGCCTCTATGATTCCACTGCTACGAGGGGGAGACTTACCTGGTATTTATGCTTGGTTTGGCATGGCTTTCTGGCCATGTTTCTTATTGTTGTGGCTCAAGCGGAAATATTTCAGGTTGAAGTTACCCCCATCAATTCACTTTCATCAATCCAATGAAATAATTGATACAAAATATCCCAATTCAAATTAATTTTTAGCTCAATTTATGCATATAGTTGTAATTTTCTACAATATTGGGGGCTATCATGCTGCTAGGCTACGTGCTGCTCATACAGCTTGTCAAGATAAAGGCTGGAATCTTACAGCAGTTCAAGTGACGGATAAGACTAATGAACATCCTTGGGGTGATATTGAGCGAGAAGTTACATTCCCGTTAAAAACTCTGGTGTCGGTGGCTACTACCTCTGCTTCAATTGATTGCAGTGCTTCATCTTCTGTCTCGGCCTCTCTCCTTCCTGGTTGTCTGGAGGTATTACAACCAGATATGATTGTTATACCAGGATGGGGCTTTCCTGTATCTCGTACCGCACTTTCTTGGTGTCAACGCCACAAGATTTCGGCAATTTTGATGAGTGAGAGCAAGTGGGATGACGAAAAGCGGCAGTGGTGGAAAGAGAAACTGAAATCCTGGCTCTACGTTAGGAAATATGATGCTGCACTTGTGGGTGGTAAACTACACCGTGACTACCTGATCAAGTTAGGCTTTCCTCCCGAAAGGATTTTTATTGGTTACGATGCGGTTGATAATGATTATTTCATACAGCAAGCAGAAGGAGCAAGGTTAGATCCTGTTGGTACAAGACAACGGCAGCCAAAAATTCCTGCTAAACCTTATTTTATAATTGTCACCCGATTAATCAAGCGTAAAAATGTCTTTCGCTTTGTAGAAGCTTTTGCCATTTATCGTCAAATAATTGGAGCTGAAACAGCCTGGGATTTGGTAATTTGTGGTAGTGGAAAAGAGGAACTTGCTATTCGTAATCTGATACTTGAAAAACAATTGCACGATTGTGTTCATTTGCCTGGTTTTATCCCTTATCAAGATATAGGATACTGGTACGGATTAGCTAACGCTTTTGTACATCCCGCTTTGCAAGAACAATGGGGGTTGGTAGTGAACGAAGCTTGTGCTGCTGGACTACCAATCCTATGTAGCCGGACGGTGGGAGCTCGTTATGAACTTGTCCAAGATGGTAAAAATGGAATGCTGTTCGATCCAGAAAGTACACAAGATATTACTAATGCCTTGTTAACTATTCATCAGATGGATTCCAATTCAAGGATAGAAATGGGAATATTTAGCCAAAAAATTGTAGATGATTATAGACCTCAAAAATTTGCCGATGGTCTTTTAAAAGCTATCAATACGGCAATCAAACCAATGTAAAATGACAAAATTACTTAGAGCTAATAGATTTGTATAGAGTCTAATATTTAGTATTTATTCTAGTATGAGAATCCTATTTATTGCCCCTTATATTGGCGCTACTTATGGTGGAACATCCAAAATTGTAACTGAGCTAATTCAAGGAATTGGTCGTCCTGGTGTTACTGTTGATCTAGTAACAACAGATGCCAATGGATCTGAAAATTTAGACGTGCCACTAAATGTCTGGATTCCTGAAAAATGTTATCGAATTCAGTATTTTAATTGCTGGCATTGGAATGATTTTATATTTAGCCCTTCTCTAGTTAGTTGGTTAGCTAATCATGTAATTGATTATGAATTAGTCCATACCCATACAATTTTTGCTCCACTGATTTTATTTTCCCAGTGGATATGCAAATTTCACCATATTCCATATATCGTAACTCCTCATGGAATGCTAGAGTCTTGGGCATTATCATATAAAGCATGGAAAAAACAAATGTACTATGCTTTGTTCGAGAATCGAACACTTAAACAATCTAGTACTATCCAGGCTACGGCTTCTTCTGAAGTTGACAATATTAAATCTCTTGGTTTAAATACTCCTATAGTATTTATTCCCAACGGCATTCACTGTCATGAGTTTGAAAACTTACCAGAACCAGAAATTTTCTACCAAAACTTTCCTGCAACACGAAATAAAACTCTAATTCTGTTTCTCGGTCGTATCGACCCTAAAAAAGGTCTTGACTTACTTGCTCCTGCTTTTGCCAAAGTCCATGAGAAGTTTCCTGAAACCCATTTAGTGATAGCAGGACCAGATAGTATCGGATTTTTGCCCACTGTAAAGAACTACTTTACCCAAGCATCTTGTTTAGACGCAGTCACATTTACGGGTATGCTTACAGGAGAATTAAAATTTGCTGCCCTTACTGCTGCTAGTTTATACGTTGCTCCTTCTTACTCCGAAGGCTTCAGTATGTCTGTATTAGAAGGTATGGCATCAGGACTGACCTGCGTGATTACCACAGGTTGTAATTTTCCAGAAGCAGCGGCGGCTCAAGCTGCTCACATGGTTGATATTGATGCTGATGCCATTGCTAATGCCTTAATTCAGTGCTTGAGCAATCCTCAATCAGCAAAAGCAATGGGTGATCGCGCCCGTGATTTTATTTGTCAAAACTATACTTGGGAACACGCTGCTGAAAAGTTGATACAAGTTTATAGAGCCATTATCGACAAAAAACCTTTGCCAAAATACAGCACTTTTGAAGTAAGTGAACCAGAAAAACTAAAACTATAGTTTTACTATTGAATATAGTGAATATAGAAGAAATGGATACATTTAGCGATCGCTTTTCACCATGCCACCCTTGCAAGCCCAGCCGCGTAATACCCCACCCCCAATCACCTGGGAGAAACTACCAGCAGATTTTCCCCTACCAGATGAGCCTGTGGAAAGTAACCTACAACCCCTATTAGCTGCTGCTCTAAGAGAATCTCTAGAATTAGCTGACCTAATTCTAGATTCAATGATTATTGCCACCAATTTTGGCATTTGTGCCACAGTAGGGGACAAAACCGTTGTCAAAGCTCCTGATTGGGTTTATGTCCCCTCAGTTAAGCCTTTACCCCCAGGGGAAATTCGCCGGAGCTACACTCCTCACGCTGAAGGGGAAAAACCCACCATTGTCATGGAATTTATCTCCGCCACAGAAGGAACTGAATATTCCATCAATCCCCATTATCCCTATGGTAAGTGGTATTTTTACGAACAAATTTTACAAATTCCCACTTACGTAATTTTCCATCCCCAAGCTCCGATTTTAGCAGTCTACAGCTTGGTAAATGGTAAATACGAGCAACAATCACCAGATGAAAATCAACGGTTTTGGCTAGAAAGTTTGGACTTATTTTTGGGGATATGGAAGGGGAAAAAAGCAGAATTTGAAGGTCATTGGTTACGGTGGTGGGATAAATCTGGGAATTTATTACCTTGGGGAACAGAGTTGGTTGAGCAAGAACGTCAACGAGCTGAACAAGAACGTCAACGGGCTGAACAAGAACGTCAACGGGCTGAACAAGCACAACAAAAAGCTGTTATATTAGCCCAAAGACTTCGGGCTATGGGCATTGATCCAGAAGAAATGTAAACAAGGTTACCCATCCTACGCCCTAACCCAGTCCCCAAGCTATCCTTACCTTTGGTGCTATCCGTGACAGTTCATTATGGGAACAATTCACGTTTGTACTGGAGCTAGTTTTAAGCATAATTTATACCTTCATCCTATGCGTTTAGATAACTATACTCTTGACAGTTACACCCCTGGCGCTCCATTTTGGCGGCAATTGTTGTGGTACTTTGTCGGCTCACCTGTGGTTGCGAGTTATTGGCTACCCATGTCAGGTTTCAAAGCTCAATTACTAAGGGCTTTTGGAGCAAAAATCGGTCAAGGTGTACGCATTAAGACGGGTGTCAGGATAAAATTTCCTTGGCGACTAAGTGTAGGTGATTGTGTCTGGATTGGAGAAGATACTTGGATTGATAACCTCGCCTATGTCACCATTGAAAGTCATGTTTGCTTGTCTCAAGGGGTTTATATCTGTACGGGAAATCATGATTGGAGTCATCCCAATTTTAAATTAAGGACTGCACCTATTCACATTCACGAAAGTAGTTGGATTGCGGCCAAGGCTGTTATTGGTCCAGGAGTTACTGTTGGCAAAGGTGCAGTCTTAACTATAGGTGGAGTTACTGGACGTTCTTTAGAAGCAATGACAATTTATACAGGTAATCCAGCTCAACCTGTGAAAGAAAGAAAAACAGTTGACAGTTGACAGTTGATAGTTGACAGTTTTTGAGTAGAGCGATATTGTCCTAATCAATATGTCCATTGCTATATATATATGGTGCAAACTAGCAAAAATTCCTGGCATTAGCTAACCTAAATTTAGTCGGCCTGGAATCCGCATCCGCATCCGCTTATGTACCAAACAGATCCTCCTCTTTCCCCCAAAGAAACCCTCCCTACGATGTACGATCTCAAGAGTGAAGATCCACAGGAGCCTGGTTTGCCTGACGAATTTCATATCTATCAACCTCAACTCTTGCGAGAAACCTTTCGTCCACCCACCTATCCGCAAGAACGGGTTTTTGTCGCCAGTGACTTAAATCTCTACTACGATTCCCACCATACTCTGTGGTATAAAAGACCTGATTGGTTTGCAGTGGTTGGTAATTCCAGGCTTTATGAAGGAAAAGATTTACGTCTGAGTTATGTGATTTGGCAAGAGGGAGTTAACCCCTTTGTGGTAGTAGAGTTACTTTCCCCTGGTACAGAAAAGGAAGACTTAGGACAAACTTTACGGGACGCAGAACAACCGCCAACAAAATGGCAGATTTACGAACAGATACTACGTGTTCCTTATTACATCGTATTTGACCGCTACACAGATACACTCAAACCATTTATTCTGCAAGCAGACCGCTATACTGAACTTAATCTGGAATCACCCCGCATTTGGATGCCCACTTTAGAATTGGGTTTGGGACTCTGGCAAGGTAGTTACCAAGGCATTGAGCGGTTATGGTTACGGTGGTATGATGGCGATGGGAATTGGATGCTAACCCCAGAAGAAACGGAAGCACAACGAGTCATACAGGAACGTCAAAGGGCAGAAAATGCAGAAGATAAAGTAAAGCGTTTAGCAGCTAAATTGCGAGAATTGGGTCTTAATCCCGACGAATTTTAAAAAATACTGGCTCTAGTAGTTAATTGCATTAGTTGGTGATAAGTAAACAATTGTAGTGGGAGCGTCTCGCTCCCTACTGTAAGGAAGCAGACAAGATACCCGCACTACAGCAGCCTGTCACAATTAATGAAAAGCGCTACTAGATTACTTTAAAGTATGGGAAGCGATCGCAATCTTAATCTACCTGGTAATCATAAACTAAAACTTAAGGGAGCCATCGTCTCTTACTACCTTTTGTTCAACTACGGTTTTCGCAGATTTGTTAGACTAATCACACCAGGATATTTTTAGTCAAATTTCCAATCGCGTCCGTAGAAGAGGCAATTTATGCTTACAAGTACTCTCCTTCTTTCTCAACAGATTCCCAGTTTACAATACTCCTCCACCCCAGAACGATTCGATGACACTTGGGAAGCGCCTCTGGCTACCCTGCTGGGATTAGGACGTGCTGCTGGTGCAGATTTTATTGAATTTTTCTTGGAGCGCATCAACTATATTAGTTGTTTGGCCGAAGAAGACACTATTACTAGTATTACACCCCGCCTTTCCACGGGAGCGGGAGTCAGATTATTTCGCGGTAAGGCTGATTGCTATGTCAGCACTAATGATTTATCTTTTGCTGGGTTGAAAGCAGCTTTAGAAAAGGGATTATCAATTTTAGGTTTAGATTTACCTGGTCCCAATGCTTTTATTCCCGAAATTAATCTAGAATTACTGCGGGACTATGCAACTAAAAGAGGTAAGGATGCTTGGTTACCTTTGTGTAGTTCCATACAGGAAATGGGAGAAGTTTTACTAGATGGCACTGTGCAATTGCAGCAAAAAGCCAGCCATGTACAATCCCGTCGCGCATCTTATTTCCGGGATTGGCA
>JASJCX010000039.1 GCA_030065255.1 Calothrix sp. MO_167.B42
TTGCGACCGTTCGCTGAAAGCGTTCTCGCAGAGTAGGGAAGCAATCCCAAAGACCTTGTGTTCGCGGAGCGTGCCCGTTAGGGCTTATGCGTCGTTTCACTTCGTTCCACTCGCAATGACATACTATGGGTATGCTCCCGGACATGATATCACTCCCTCACTCCCCCTGCCTCTTCCTGACTTGAAACAGGTAATGGGATGATGAGATGATGGGGTTAATAACCCTTTTTATTCCTAGTGATGAGTTTGATTGTAGCTGGCACTAGTAGCGGTGTTGGTAAGACAACCGTCACCCTAACTTTGTTGGCATCCTTATGTCGTGGGGATGTACAGGTACAATCTTTCAAAGTTGGTCCTGACTACATCGATCCCATGTTTCATCAGTATGTTACGGGTCATCCTTGTCGTAATTTAGACCCTGTATTAACTTCAGAAAATTATGTCCAACAGTGCTTTTATAACCATCTGCAAGGAATGGATTATGCCTTAATCGAAGGGGTGATGGGCTTATTTGATGGGGTTAACAGCAATGGTGAAGAAACACAATTCCCCAATCATTTTGCTAGTACAGCACATATTGCCAGACTGTTGAATTTACCTATACTATTGGTAATCGATTGTAGTCGTTTATCTGGTTCCGTAGCCGCGATCGCCCACGGTTATTGTACCTTAGATCCCAGAATTAATATTGCAGGGGTAGTGCTGAATCGGGTAGGGAGCGATCGCCATTTATTTTTACTGGAAAATGCCCTAGAACCCATGAATTTACCTATCCTGGGTGTATTAAGGCGACAGCATCACATCCAAATTCCCGATCGCCATTTAGGATTAATCCCCACCGCCGAACTTCCCCAACTCAATACCATCATCGAACAACTTGCCCATTTAGGGGATTCCTGCTTCCACTGGGAAAAATTGTTACCACTGTTAAAACCTGAAATCACCCCTGAAGAGGAAAAGGGGCAGGGAGCAGGGGGCAGGGGGAGTGTGGGAGGTTTAGGTTTAACCATCAACTATCAACTGTCAACCGTCAACCGTCAACTGTCATCCATAAGGATTGCCATTGCTTGGGATTGCGCTTTTAATTTTTACTATGAAGATAATCTGGACTTGCTGCAAAATTTGGGTGCAGAACTAGTTTATTGGAGTCCCCTACAAGATGTTGAATTACCAGTAAATATCCAGGGAATGTACTTTGGGGGCGGCTTTCCAGAGGTTTTTGCTCCAGAGTTAGCAGCAAATACCAGTGTTCGTGCAGCGGTAAAAACTCAGATTTTGGCGGGCATGCCCACAATTGCTGAATGTGGAGGATTGATGTATCTGTGCCGGGATATTGTGGATTTTGAGGGTAAATCCTGGTCAATGGTGGGAGTATTACCCAGCACATCTAAAATGGAGAAAAATCTGACCTTAGGATACCGGCGGGCAATTGCCCTAGAAGATAGTCCTTTAGTATCCGCAGGTACTACAATTTATGGCCATGAATTCCATCGTTCCAGTTTAGTTTACCCTACGGATAAACCATTGTTGCAAACTTATTGTTACGATTCCGAAGAAACCACAGGATACGAAGGATGGACTAATAATTTGCGCCTACACGCTTCTTATATTCATTTGCACTGGGGAGCCAATCCAGAAATACCCCAAAGATTTCTCAATTATTGCTGTGGAATCATCTGTTAAAGAATAGAAGTATTTTTGTTACCAAATACTACTTAAATCCAATACAAAACCAGATAAAATATCTTCTCCAGTTAATGTTGATGGATTATCTAATTCCTCAACCTCAGTATTAGGACGATAAATATAAATTTTACGTTCTTTTCTATCAATTAACCATCCCAATAAAACACCATTATTAATATATTCGAGCATCTTATCTTGCAAATCCTGCAAACTGTCACTTTCCGAACGCAATTCCACCACAAATTCCGGACAAATAGGAGCGAATTTTTTACGTAACTCCGCCGGTATTGCTTCCCAAGCTGTCTTTTTTATCCAAGCAGCATCCGGGGAACGTACAGCACCGTTAGGTAATGTGAAACCACCACTAGATCCAAACCCTACACCAGTACCATCTTGCTTAGTCCAAAACCATAATTGTCCGATTAAATCAAAATTGCGTTCTTCAGTTTCCGAACCCGTGGGGGACATAATCACAATTTCTCCATTGGCTTTGCGTTCGATGCGGAAATCCTTATTCAGCTGACAAAAGTCAAATAATTGCTCATCCGTCATGGTAATAACGGGATGAAATTTTAACACTATGGGGGTAACTTCTGTTGCGATTGGTAATTGTGCAGTCATTAGTAATAAATAATAACTAATAAGTAATAAGTAATAAGTTTACTGTTCATCGATTTGAGCATAAAGTGCCTCGTTAGATCCCCGACTTTTTCAAAAAGTCGGGGATCTAGGCCTCGCTATTTTGTGATTGTTTTTAAAACAGGTATAGACTCTTGGGAAAAATCTTCCATTGCAATTGCAACTAAACCTTCATCAAAAGCTTTTGCAAACACATCTTGATTATCTGCTGATTCATACCCCAAACCATCATAAAACCCCTGAGCAAATGCGATCGCAGCTTGATCCCCAATTTCCCGATTCATGCCAATTACATAACTAATATGCTGACTGATAGCCTCTGCGGTTTTCACTGAATGACAAGCATTAAATAACACACATTTGACATAATTACTGTGCTGTTTAAACAGTATTGCTAACCCCTGGGGTGTGACTGGTTTATTGTTTCTCCCATCATCTTCCAATAGTAAACTACCATCTTCCAAGCCATGTCCGCAGAAATGGACAATTTGGGGTTTTTCTTCCTGGATGGCTCTGCGAATATCTTGAGGACGGACAGCAGTTCTTGTTCTAATATCAAATAAATCCCGTCTGGTTGCTCTGCGGATAGCATCTTCAATTTCTTGTATTTCCTTATCCAAGCGCAAACCGTGGGGGATTGCAGTCAAAATGAGGATTTTTTGTGGTTGAGTACTTTGTTCCGTGGGATTGTTAGGGGAAGGAGCAGATAATGGTTCTTTTGGATTATTTGTTAATAATTCTTCAGCGATAGTTTTTAACTTAGAATTTCCAGGGTTTGAGTTACGTGCAGCGTTAATTAAGTCTTCAATCCAATTCTCAGATTTTGATGTTTTGATTAAATTAAATACAATATTTTGTAAATTACTACCCCCTGCAATTGTGTCTAGGCTTTTATCTAATTCAAACAATAACATTTGTTCTAGTGATGACTTGTCAGGAAAAGCATCGAGTAAAGCTTGTGTTAATTGTTTGCGTTGTTGACCGGATAAATTCATATTTTTATTTATATAATTAGAGTGGGGTTAATTTTGGTAGTAGGAACTATATTTTTAATCTGTATTCAACTCCATGTTGGCGAAGTGTTCTTGCACCATTTTGTGAATGAAACGGTAGCGTCCACCCACACGTTGTAGGAATAAGCGTTCAGTGCAATAGTTGAGAAATCGGGCATAATTCCAAGGTATGTAGCTGTTTTGGTAAAGGGTGAGACGTAGACAGAAGTGTTTAATGCTGGTCTTTCCCGCAACACTAATCAGCCCCCAAATCAGCCCTGAAGTCAGCCCAGTCAGCCCAACAAACAGCCCAAGATTCAGCCCAACAATCAGCCCAAAATTCAGCCCCCAAATCAGCCCTGAAGTCAGCCCAGTCAGCCCAACAAACAGCCCAAAAATCAGCCCAAAATTCAGCCCTGAATTCGCAGTTTTCCAAATACCTTGATTAGGTATTTTTTTAGTTTTTATATCTAGTTCAGGTTGTACACTGATCAGCCCAAAAATCAGTCCCCAAATCAGCCCAATTCCCAGCCCAATTCCCAGCCAAGAAATCGACCCAAAACTCGAACTCAAAAGCAGCCCATTTAACAGCCCAAAAATCAGCCCTTTTTTTAGGAAACTAAATATTTTTTTATTATTTAATTTTAAGAAAACAATTTTTTCGTTTAGTTCTATATACAGCACAGATTTTTGCTCCCAAACCAGCCCACTTACCAATTCAAAAAACATCCCAGAATTCAGCCCAGTTCCCAACCCAAAAAATATCCCAAAAATCAGCCCAATTCCCAGCCCTGAAGTCAGCCCAGCCAGCCCCAAAACCAGCCCTGAAATCAGCCCTGAAGTCAGCCCAATCAGCCCAATCATCCTCAAAGTCAGTTCCATTAGCCCACCTACCAGCAAAGAAATCAGCAAAAGAATCAGCAAAAAAATCAGACCAGCTTTATGTTTATAACTTTGTATTTCCGATTTTTTAACTAACCAATATGGCTGCATTTCTTCAAGCAAAAATTCAGTTTTCGATTCTCTTTGCAACTGTTTGGCTAACCAAACAAGCCATAACCGTGTTTGTTTATTATTAGGTAATTTTTTATTACCGTATGCCTTACTGTTAATATCCCGATTCAGCATTCGTATTACATAGGCATCCAGTAAATGCTTAATTCGGTCTGTAGTAGATGATAACTGCTGCCAACTCTCAATAGATATTTTTTGAAAAGCTAAAATACTAATGCTAAGTAATAAAGGTGTTCTAACTAACTCTAGTAAGTTTGAATCATTATTGATGGCTTGCTTTAATCCTGTACAATTAAGTTCATTTAGATAATCATCAATTTGGTTATTAATTAAAGGTTGTAAATAAATTGCTCCATTGAGAGCAAGTTGAGTATCAAGATTACTATACTCTTCAATCCGACTACAAACAACTACATGGTGAGGTCTAGATTCTTGCAAGAATTCGTTAATAGAATTAATACAGGATTCTTGGAGTATTAGTTTGACCTCATCTAAGCCATCTAGTAAAGGTAAAAGTTGTCGATTTTGTAACCAATTTTCTCCAACTTGTTTCGGAACGCCATATTTTGATTTGAGTTCAATTAACAACCACTCAAGAAATTTCTGGTTTTCATCTTTCCAGGAAGAAAGATTTAACAATACTGGGATGGGGTAATCTACCTGTTCTTTAGCTCGTGTGACCAAAGATTGTGCTAAATCCAGCATAGTGGTTGTCTTACCCGCTCCCGGATTACCCAAAATTAACAACCTACCAGCTATATCTTGCCTGTCGAAAACTTCCAAGGCTGTAGTACTATTGGGGAGAGATTCAGCAGGCTTTGAACCAATTTTTATTTCTGCATCCCAAGGTCGTTTTACTTGTTGAGGTTGGGATTCCTTTCTCAAATTAATCCACACAGCATTATGTAGAGAACTTTCTAGCCGTGATGTCACCTCAAAATCAACTTCCTCTAATAAATCCCTGCGGTTCTTCTGCTGTTGTGTAAAAGGTATTCCCCCAGAACCACTCAATAATTCTTCAGCAATATTCCTTAAATTTTCATTACCTGGATTTGACTTCCGTGCAGCGCGAACTAAGTCTTGAATCCAGTTCTCAGCTTCTGCTTTTTTGATTAAATTAAATACAATTTCCTGTAGGTTGCTCCCTCCAGCGATTTCATCTAGATTTTTATCTAACCCAAACACTAACATTTGCTCCAGTGAAACTTTCTCAGGAAAAGCATCAAGTAAAGCATCTTGTAATTTTTTACGCTGTTGACGAGATAAACCCATATTTTTACGCGCAAGCAGCATGGAACCGTCTTTTGAGGTCGTCTGCAATGCTAATGTGCATGACTGTTACGGTTTATAGTTAATTGTACTGAAACAAAGGTACAATGCTTTATTTGTTGCAAACATTTAAGTATTTTATATAACTCCAAACAAATGGCGTTGCTGATTAAAAATATGAATAGCCCCCCCAACCCCCAATACTGGGGGAATAAGCAGATGCTTTGCTTTTTTATAGATGGGGATTTAGGGGGCTTTTGTTAGATAGCAATAATAAATTCATAGTTCAATTCAGCAACCCCAAACAAATTATTAAAAACCTACCCAAAAGAAAACCTTCTACTCCGCAAAACCATGAAACGAAAATTTATCACTTTATTAGGGATAGGCATAACTTTAGCCTTAAATTTACCAACAAAACAGTTATTAGCTTCTCGCAATTCAGACTGGCGCAAACTATTTGAAATACAACTGTCCCGTGCTTATAAACTAGCAGTCAAGGATGCCAGTAATGCACAAGAAGATGAAATTAGCAATACACTTTTACCAATTACTTTAGATAACCCTAATCTCAGGTGGCGAACAGTAGAAGGGAAACCCCAGATATTAGTAGTAACTTGGACTTCCTGGGATGGTTATGATGATAAAGTAGGTGAAAAAATGCCCCTAACACAGGAAGTGTGGGTGACTACTGTTCCCGAATTGCAAAAATTTGCAGCTAAACTTAATCTCAGCCGGAAAAGTTTGACCTTGAGATTAGAACAATACCTAGGCTTACCCGCCCATAATGGCAAAACTAAATTTGCCCAGATGTGGGTTAATCCTGTAGATTTATTTCGCCCCTGTCCCGATCCAGAAATTAATGATACTAGGTGTGAATTGAGCTTTCCACAACAGGTTCAGCTAACCCATCGTTACTGGATATTTAAGAAAATATTTACTTCCTATGGTGAGAATGGTTATCCTTGGACACGGTTAGGCTACACCTATGATTGGGGAAGTCTGGATACAGAAGTGGGAGCAAGTGAATTTGTGATTAGGAAAGGTGCGGAAGTTGAGGTGGAATCAGTTACAAAAACTATTAAATATGTTCAAAGTAATAAACTTAATAACCCAACAATTACTGATCACTGATTAAATGGATGACACTGATGACACGGATAGTTGATAACTTAACTCTTAACCCCTATCTGTCAACTGTCAACTGTCAACTGTCAACTCCTAACTCTTAACTCTTAACTCTTAACTCTTAACTCTTAACTCTTAACTCTTAACTCTTAACTCTTAACTCTTAACTCAATTACGTGTAGACATGGCATTTAACTTATCATTCAGCTCACGAATCCTGCGAGAAAGAACACGGATAATATTCACTGCAATTTCCGGATTTTCCTCAATGGCATCATAAAGTTGTTCCTGGGTCAATTCTAAACAATCACAAGCCTCTATAGTAGTGGCAGATGCCGAGCGGGGTTGGGCATCAAAAACAGCCATTTCTCCAAAGGACTCCCCCGCTGGAAACACAGCCAATTGTTTATTCCCAATGTGAACCTTAACTGTACCAGAAACCACAATAAATAAAGATCGCCCCTCCTGTCCTTGTTTAAAAATTGTGCGGTTGGCGGGAAAGAACTGTTCATCCATCACAGCAGCTAATCGTACCAAGAAATCATCTCGCAATTCTTGGAAAATTGGCACCCTACGAACCAGTAATAAACGATCTACGCTAGTGAGCATGATGAATTATAAATTATGAACTTTCTCACAATTACTTTGAGATGAATCCATTAACTGCTGAACCATTGCAGCAACTAATGGATCGCGGTCTTTTTTCATTTGTGGCAGAATTTTGTTAAGGACATTTTGACTAGCTATGGCGACGTAAGCAAGGGCGGCTTCTCTTACAAAGCCTGTGGGATGGCGTAAACTCTCCAAAATAATTGGAACACTCAATTTGATTTTAGCCACCTTAGACAAGTGAAAACAGCAGGCTAAACACCAGTCAGAAAGGCAACGACTATGGGTTGACAGACTACGAATGCGATCGCTAACCACCATTTGCTCATATTCTACGATATTTTCCTGATTTATATGTTTTAGTTTTTCCTCTAGGGGTAAGCGATCGAAAATACTTAATAATAACGGCTTATATTTTAAATTATGCACAGTATGTTCTAATATTTCTAACCCCTGGGCAATCTCAGCTTTAGACTCGGAGCGCAAATGGAAAGTTGCAGCTTGAATTTTTTCTTGAGTATATATTAACTTCAGTAACAGTAATAATCGTTCTTTAACATCTATTTCTAATTCCAGTAATGCCTTCAATAATAACTGACAAACAGCAAACATCTCCGATGTATTTGTCTCCCATATTTCTTGGTATTTCAAATCCGTGTAAGCAGCATAAATTTCTCCTAGAAAGTGCAATTCCTCCTCAATTAACTGCTCCACCCGACTTTGATGCCATCGATTAGCTAAACCAAGGGTTCCTTCTTGCTGATATCGTTTGAGCAAAGCACGTAAAATATAGTTTCTACTTTTACCACAGGATTGTTCTAAATGTAACCATAAACTATTAATTACCTCTGGGGTGGAAATTTGACCAATGGTTCGCCAAGCATACATCCGCGCAATTTCTGGCTGATAAATATTAGTCCCTAGCTCCAAAAGCATGGGTAAGGTTTCATTTTCCAGAGTCACTATGGATTTCATTGCTTGAGTGCGGGTTGATTTATAACATAGTCCAGATATTAATGCGTGATAGTACTCCTCTAAACGAGTTTTGGCAATCATTTCTAATACAGCACAACGCACCCTTAAGGATTCATCTTGTAGCAAATTGGGAATGTGAATCCGCAATGTTTGTAAGTATGCCGTTTCGTTGAGAATTTTGACTGCGTTCACTCTGACTTTTTCTTGTTCATGGGTGAGTAATTGTCCTAAAGTTTTAGTTGCAGCCACCCTTTGCTTGGCATTACCTTGACGTAACAATAATGTGGCAGCCGTTCCCCGAATTAGGGAGTGTTGTTCCTGGTGTAAATACTCTGTTAATTGTGACAAATTAGAATTTTCTTCAGCTAACCATACATAACGTAAGGCTAAAGCAAAAACTTCGGGAACCACATATCCTTGGGGTTGTTCTAACAAACCACGGACTGATGATAAATATATAGGATCTACACCTCCAGTTAACATTACTTCTAAGCTTTGTTGCTGTAAAGCTGGAGGTAAATTAATTAATAGTGGTGCTAAAACCTCTTTTGCTTCTTGGACATCGATTTGAGATAAAAGTTCAATACAAGAATGCTTATCTGCATCATTACCTTTTTCTAATAAACTCTTAATTACAGCCTGTTTCAACGCCTTGATATCTACATCAGTAGTACTCAGATGTCCCTTACCCGCACTTAACACCAGCAATTCTACATACCGCGATCGCACAAACCAGACTAATATAAAACAGATGCTGCCAATCCCAGCAGTTTCAATCACCAATATCCAATTTTTTGATATATCAGGGAATATATTATTTACCAACCAAGGACTAGTTAAAATAATTGTACTAGCGACAAAAGCCCCTAACCCACCAGCCACACCTTCCGACAAAGTTTGTAGATAACTACGAACTTTATCTGGGAGAGGATGGAACAATAAAGTATTATTATTAGCAATAAAAGTGTAGCGAAATAAGTCATCAAAAAACTGAAAAAAAACTAACCCAAAAAATAAATTTTGTACACCAAATAACAAGCCTAAAACAAAAATTAATCCCGGCAGAAGAACCATTCCTGCGGGTAAAATACTAATAGTGAAAAATGCTCCCAAATACTCCACTGCCCGGCTGGAAAGAAACCACTGGGTTACCAAGGCAAATAGACCAACAATGCCATCTAATACTCCTAAAAACTTAGCAATTTGTGCCCCTCCATTCCCCTGAAATTTCGATTCAACTTGGCCAAAGTATTGGAACTCAATTAACATTCCAATTACTTGTAATAAAGCAATCAAACCGATTAGCAACCATACATACCGTTTAATAGGTTGGGAAATATGACGTTGGCGAGAAAATTGCTTCCCGTTAACCTTAAGCTTTTGCTGACGTGCATTGGGAAAAGCCTGGGGATAGATATTACTTAAATACAGTAAAATACCTCCTCCAAATACAATCAGCAAACCAGTCACAAAAATTATATGATTTAAACTGAGAATATCAAGTAGCCAGTATAAACTAAAACCACTAAAAACTTGAGCAATCAGAAAACCGCTACTAACTAAAGGATAAGTGCGTTTAATTTGCCTAATATCAAATAACTGGTTAGCTGCTATGGAAGTATTGAGTTCATTAACAACATAAATAGCATCTAGCCACAGCCGCAGCATGAATAAAGCAATCTCCTGATGATCAGGTACTTGCATTATTCCTGGTAATATGAACAATGGCACCACCATCATCGGTACCAAAGCCACAATTAATGATCGCAATGGGAAAATCCTTTGCAGCCAAGAGTAAAAAAAAACTAATCCAGAACCAATTATCGCACTGGCAATGTAAAATCGAGGCAAGTAATCAACACCAGATTGATAAACAAGTTGTGCCTCCGTGCTTCGCTCCGCCCACCGTAATCCTACGCAGATGGCAGTATAAGCCATAAACAACAAAAGAGTTCTTTTACTCTCCTCCTCTCGGAGATTGATCCATTGCAATATTTGTTGAACAAAACTGCGATCGCTGAATAACCAGCGTTTTTTTAATTCCATAAGGTAGTAAGTACGTAAAATTACTTAAATAAAATGAGTACTTTTTTATATGTAACTGACTCACAAATAAAAAGTGGCTTCCATTGAGCCACTTTGTGTCAATGGTTTTAGTAAAATCCCGACAACAGCAAAAACCTCAATATCTGAGTATTATTTTTCCCAATCAATACTCAATAATATAGCTGCGAGATAATTTTCTAGTGGGGCTACATTATTAATAGGAATTGCCAGTATTTATACGGTACTGCCGCCGTTGCTGTCGGTGATGTTAATGTTAAAGGTTTGGGAATTACTCAAGTTACCATCGGAGGCGATGATGGTAATATTATCCCTAGTTCCAGCCCCAGAGAAGTTGGGTGTCCAAGTAAATTTCCCTCAAATGCTTCTTCCTAGCGACCTATTCTCATGACAATCTACTCCGCCATTTATTTGGATCTTGAGAACAGTGAAAAACTGAGTAAATAATGATAGTTTCATCTACAAACTCATAAAAAATTACGTAAGGGAAACGTCGCAATACAGCTCTTCGGTAACTTTCATGAATAATCCTGTATATTTGCGGATTTCGCCTAATAGATTGGATACAAGCATCGACACAACGCAGAAACTCTTCACCCAACCCAGATTCTTGTTGCTCGTACCAAGCGTAAGCCTCTGCTGCATCCTGCTCGGCTTCTGGTAAGATGATCAAATCTCTAAATATCATGACCCTGAGTGCGAATACGTTGTTTAGAGGCTTCCCATGAACTACCAGAACTAGGATTTTTTAAATAAGCTATTTTTCGGCGAGCAAGTTCTTCCTTTTGCCAGTCAAGTACGGGAATCTGTTCGGGAGTAGAGGCAATACTATCCCACAAATCCTCAAGAAGTTGTAATTTTTCTGAGAGGGCTAACTCGAATACCTGGGTAAACTCAGTGCTCATTCTCACCTCATGTTTGAAGCTAGCTACTATGCCTCAAGTTTATCATTGAAGCCAGGTACAGCATAATCCCCCCGTAACTTAACTAAAGCAAAATTCCCTCCTCCTGACTCCTTCAAAATTATTGCGATCGCAATTAAGGTAATGGGAAAAAATCCGGCATTTTATTGACATTAATATTCAATCAAATAACAAACTAACCACAAAAGCTTTAACATAATCATGAGGGCTTTACCCGTATTCACCAGAGAATCAGCTGGAATAGTTGAAAACCAGCAATAACTGGAGATTCTCGCAAGATCGGTAATGCCCACCCTATGGTTACAAACATCGTTATAAATTATAAATAGTCCTTAACACCCGGCAAATTTAGACTTGGTGTTTCAAAGCGAAGGGTTGGGAAATGTTTACTGCGTCAGAAACTCCTTTGGTTGCGACTATCTTACTAGTCGCTGTGGGAATTTTGGGTTGGGGCTTCTATCGAGCCAAACCCTATGGAAAATTAGGAATTTTAGCCTGGTTACAATCAGTAGTGCTGATGACTCCCTGGCTACTGTTTTTTGGCTTATTCGCCGCCGGAATTTATATTAATATAGCGGGTGTCTTATTTTTATTGGTGATTTCTGCCGGTATTTATATCTATTTAGGTAAGCAATTAAGGGCAGTTGGGCAAGACACTATTCTCCGACAACGGGCAGCCCAAAAGTTGGCTGCGGAATCTCCCCCAGAAGAGAAACCGGATGAGAAAGTCCAATCATCAGAACCATCTGCACAGCTGCAAACAAAATCTATTGCAATTCCTAGTGAAGATTTAACTAGTATCAAAGGTATTTTTGGCATTGATACATTTTTTGTCACAGAAACTATCGCTTACCAGGAAGGGGCAATATTTAACGGTAACTTGCGAGGAGAACCAGAAACAACACATAATCGCCTGAGTGCAAGTTTAAAAGAACGTTTAGGTGAAAAATATCGCCTGTTTTTAGTCGAGAATCCACAGGGAAAACCTGTGGCGATTGTTCTTCCGAGTAAAAACGATCCACCCGTGATGACTGTTGGTCAAAAAGTATTTGCAGCCATCTTATTTCTCGCAACCATCGCCACCTGTATGGAAACGTCGGGGATTTTGTTGAATTTTGATTTGTTTGCCAACCCAGGGCGATTCATGGAGACTCTACCCATTGCCACTGGTGTGTTACTAATTTTACTCACCCATGAAGCTGGTCATTGGTTACTTGCCCGTCGTCACCAAGTTCGCCTCAGTTTCCCTTATTTTTTACCCGCTGTACAAATTGGTTCCTTTGGGGCTATTACGCGGTTTGAATCCTTATTACCGAACCGGAAAGTATTATTCGATATTGCCCTAGCTGGTCCAGCAGCTGGAGGGATTTTATCCTTAGCCATGCTGGTGATAGGTTTACTATTGTCCCATCCTGGTAGTTTATTCCAATTACCAAATCAATTTTTCCAAGGTTCCATTTTAGTCGGCAGCTTGGCAAGGGTAGTTCTCGGTTCCGCTTTACAATCATCCTTGGTAGATGTACATCCCCTAGTAGTAATTGGTTGGTTAGGTTTAGTGCTGTCTGCGATTAATTTAATGCCAGCAGGACAACTGGATGGTGGTCGCATTGTCCAATCTATTTACGGGCGGAAAATCGCTGGGAGAACAACCTTTGCTACAATCCTATTACTGGTACTAGTTAGCTTGGGAAATCCCTTGGCAATGTATTGGGCGATCGTGATTGTGTTTTTACAACGTGGTGCAGAACGCCCAAGCTTAAACGAAATTAACGAACCTGATGATGCACGAGCTGCTTTGGGGCTGTTAGCTTTATTCTTGATGATTGCCACTTTGTTACCCCTGACTCCCTCCTTAGCTGGAAGTTTGGGTATTGGTGGAGGTTGAAGAAAGCAGGAAAGCAGGGGGAGTGTGGGAGATGAGGAGGTGAGGAGTAAAGCAATTAAAACTCCTAACTCTTAACTCTATAACTCTTAACTCTTAACTCTTAACTCTTAACTCTTAACTCCTAACTGTCAACTGTCAACTGTCAACCGTTCTTGTGGGATAATTTATTTCCTGGAGTTCCCTTAACTCCCCATCTTTCAGGGCTTACATGGGTTATGGGGAAAGATTATCCACACAAATTTGTTATGTCGCTTTTCTTGCAAACTAAATACCGTGGTTTTTTAGCCCGCTTTTATCGGTTAGCCTCAGTGGCAATATTGGCTAACATGATGGTACCCTTAGCAGGTTTATTTGATGCAGCCTTCCTAGGTCATTTAGACAATATCAATCACCTAGCTGGAGTAATTTTAGGGGGCCTTTTATTTGATTATCTCTATCGAACTTTAAAATTTTTACGAAATAGTACAAATACACTCACAGCCCATGCCATGGGGAAAGATGATCCTGTAGGTGTATTGGTGGCAATATTACGTTGCGGCCTAATTGCCCTGATCATAGCTGGGGTGATTTTATTATTTCAATATCCCATCCATCAACTCGGGTTTACAATCCTCTCAGGACCCCTAGAAGTGGAAACATCAGGACTAGAATATTTCCATGGTCGAATTTGGGGGGCACCCGCAGTATTGCTCAATTTCGTCCTGGTAGGTTGGTTCCTCGGTCGTGAAATGAACGGGATTGTGCTGCTGATGTCATTGATTGGCAATGGTACCAATGTGTTGCTCGATTATCTGATGATTTTAAAATGGGGATGGGAGAGCATGGGAGCAGGGTTGGCGACGGCATTGAGTCAATACTTGGCATTACTAGTGGGACTAGTCGCTATGGCACTGAGCATACAATGGCAATCCTTAGGAATAGCCTGGAAACAAGCAATCAATCGTCAGGGTTTGATGTCAGCAGTAGTGCTCAAGAGCAATATTTTAATCCGGTTTTTGACGTTAATTTCAGCTTATGCCATTTTTTCCAACTTGAGCGCATCCTTTGGAGCAGAATTATTGGCAGAAAATGGATTACTGTTACAAATTGCCCTACTCAGCCAGTTTACAGTCCAGGGAGTAGGCATGACATCCCAAACCCTAATTGGCAATTTTAAAGGCCAGGGGCGCACCAATCAGATTTTGCCCGTGTTACGAGTTGCACTGGTAACTGCTGTACCCATCGCCCTCACATTAGCCCTAGGAGCAGTACTATTCCCAGATACCATATTTAAATTGTTGACCAACCACCCAGAGGTATCCCAAGCAATGGAGCAGTACACAGTTTGGTTGGTACCATTACTCAGCTTAACAGCCGCAGTGTTTATGATGGAGAGCTACTTCATTGGCATTAAGGATGGAACAACAGTCAGGAATGGAGCTGTGATAGGGTTCGTTGTCGGGTTTTTACCGATGATATTGTTAGTCATGATTGGGCAAAGTGAGTATTTGCTGTGGGGTGCGCTGACATCTTATATGGGAGTGTATTTGGCATTTCTCATCTATCGATTGGTGAGAACCCATCAAGATATTGCGGGAGTTTAGTGGAAATTAGAGTCAGTCATTTGTAGATAAATGTGATTACTACTCTAGTGGTCATTTTCATTAGTTTTGAAGAGTTGTGGGTCTAACCAATCCCCTCGCGGTGTTTAGATCCCCGACTTCTCAAAGAAGTCGGGGATCTGTTGCCCCACATAATTAATGCGATGAAGCACTAGCTCGAAAAAATGAAACTTCTAAAATTTGCACAACCCAATCAATTTTACGACTTCGCAAAAGATTATTTGCTGATTAATGAACCTCACAATTGCCTGCCATTAGCGATCGCACAAACTTTGGTTCAACACCCCCAAAGGTATAATTGCCAACCTTATTTAACTGTAGTAGAATCCGCAGGCAAGGTGGTAGCCATAGCAATGCGAACACCACCCTATAAATTAGTGTTATCTAAAATAGCAGACATTGATGCATTGGAATTGATAGCTGAAGATTTATACTCACACCAGGTAGAATTACCAGGATTTTCCAGTTTGGCACAAGAAGCCTCTACATTTGCTCAAATTTGGCACAAATTGACTGACCAAGCCTCTCAATTGGTGATGCAGATGCGGATTCATCAGCTGCACACCGTACAAAATGTACCTAGAAGCAAAGGGTATTTACGTAGGGCAGTAGGGAGAAATAGCGATCGCGACTTGTTAATCAAATGGTACAAAGCATTTGATACTGAAGCTATGACTAATATGGGTGGTACACCAGAAAACATCGAAAAAATAGTCGATTATCATCTCCAGCAAAACGCAGCTTACATTTGGGAAGATGAAGTACCAGTTAGTATGGTATTCTGTGCGGGTTCAACACCAAACAGCAAGCGCATTGGTCCTGTATATACCCCACCAGAGTATCGTCAACGGGGTTATGCCACCACCTCCGTTGCAGAACTAACCCAAAGATTACTTACGGACGGCAGTCAATTTTGTTGTTTGTTCACCAACTTAGCCAATCCCACTTCTAACAAAATTTACCATCAAATTGGCTATTTACCCGTAGCCGATTGGCATGAATACAAACTTGGATAATTGAATTAAACCCAAAAATTTTGAGCCAAGCTGTAATATTTATTCTTCACACCTTTGCGCCTTTGCGTCTATCCTTCGGAAAGCCGCTTCGCGTCTAATGCGCGAAATAAAAATCAGTATACAAAATTCAAAATTGAACGACCCCCTTGGGCTGTAAACTACACTTACGAATGCTCGTAAGGTAATCAAGGCATTGGAGAAACTTTTAGCAATATCTAGATTGATTGATGCCTGCAATGAACGCATAGGCAAACTTGCCAGTTGGCTAGTACTAGTAATGATAATTGTTGGCGTATGGAACGTTATCGGTCGATATCTGGGGCGGATTACAGGTAGGGAACTCAGCTCGAACGCCTACCTAGAAGCCCAATGGTATATGTTCGATTTAGTTTTTTTCCTAGGGGCGGCTTATGTCCTCCAACACGACGAACATGTGCGCGTCGATATTTTTTATAACCAATATTCCCCTAAAAAAAAGGCATTAATTAACCTTTTAGGAACTGCATTATTTTTAATTCCGTTTTGCATACTAGTAATTATTTTTTCTTGGGATACCGTCATTTACTCTTGGATAGATCAAGAAGTATCTCCCGATCCTGGAGGTTTACCCCGTTACCCCATCAAAACCCTAATTCCCATCGCCTTTCTTCTCCTGATTTTCCAAGGAATTTCGGAGATAATTAAAAATTTAGCCATTCTCACCGACACAACAGTACCCCAGGAGGCACAACATGATACTGAGTTATGATTGGCTCGGTCCAGCCATGTTTCTGGGAGCCTTAATACTGTTATCTTTTGGTTACTCAGTAGCCTTTTCCCTTGGTGGTGTATCCATTCTCTTTGGATTAATTGGCATATTCCTCCAAGAATTAAATCCAGATCAAGCAATATTTGATGTTGGTTTAGCCAGCTTAATGCCAGAAAGAATTTTTGGTATTATGAAAAACATAACTCTATTAGCTATTCCCTACTTTATCTTCATGGGAGCCATGCTGGAAAAGACAGGGATAGCAGAGAGACTGTTAGAAACCATGGGAATTTTGCTTGGGCGTTTGCGGGGCGGACTGGCTCTGGCAGTAGTCATAGTCGGTGCCCTATTGGCCGCAACCACCGGGGTAGTAGCTGCAACGGTAGTTGCCATGGGTTTAATTTCCCTACCCATTATGTTGCGCTATGGCTATAACAAACAACTAGCCACTGGCGTAATTGCAGCTTCGGGCACCCTAGGGCAAATTATTCCCCCCAGTGTAGTACTGGTAGTGCTAGCAGATCAATTGGGAATTTCAGTGGGGGATCTATTTATTGGTTCCTTACTTCCTGGGTTAATGATGGCCAGTGTATTTGCCATCCATGTATTAATTGTCTCTTATTTAAAGCCAGATATCGCCCCAGCTTTACCCGGGGAGGTGCGAAATATTAGTGGTAAAGCCTTGTGGAAGCGGGTATCGGTGGTGATGTTACCGCCTTTACTGCTAATTTTACTAGTTTTAGGCAGTATATTTTTTGGCATTGCCACCCCAACAGAAGCCGGAGCAGTGGGTTGCGTAGGAGCTATCGCCCTTGCAGCAGCTAATGGGGAACTCCGCAAACAAACCCTACACCAGGTGTGTGATGCGACATTGCGAATCACCACCATGGTAATTTTCATCCTCTTGGGTTCCACCGCCTTTAGTTTAGTTTTTCGGGGACTGAATGGCGATCAATTTATGTCCGATTTTCTTTCTAATCTTCCTGGAGGCCAAATCGGCTTTTTAGCTGTCAGTATGGCAGTGGTACTGGTTCTGGGATTCTTTATTGATTTTTTTGAAATTGCCTTCATAGTTATACCCCTGTTTGCTCCAGTGGCCAAACAACTCGGAATTGACATGATTTGGTATGGAGTCATATTAGGGGCAAATTTGCAAACATCCTTCCTCACACCACCCTTTGGTTTTGCCCTATTTTACCTCCGTGGTGTGGCACCTCCAGAAGTGACTACTGGTGATATCTATCGCGGTGTCATTCCGTTTATTCTTTTACAGTTACTGGTGCTGATGTTAATTATTACCTTCCCCGGAATTGTCAATTTTTTACCTTCCTTAGCAACAGCAGGGTAGGGTACAGGTTACAGGTTACAGGTTACAGTTTCAGATTCTTTATTATCATCAAAAACTAGAGATGCAAGAATTTTAAAGTGAAACGGTATTAGTTCGTCTGATTCAATAAAAACTAAGAAATTGGAACTATTTCCAGTTATTAGTCTGTCAAGTAAAAAATGATTAACTGTAGAGACATACCGATAGTATTTTTACCCGTACCTTGGTTTAGGTTCGTCTCTACAGATTGCCAATTCCTAGCTAATTGCCGGACTATCCCCAATGTATGTAAGCCTTATATTCTTTGTACAAAAGCCATTAGTACTGGTATTGTGACTATAATCTGGCAAACATTAAGAAAAATTAACTATCCTTATCAATTTTTGATATTTATCTATGTTTCATGTAAGTACTGCATCTCGCAAGCAGATGCCCAAATTATTGGTATTAATAGCAGGGGGATGTTTGACTTCCATTACGGGAAGTATAGTTTCTCCCGTATTTCCCGAAGTCGTGGAACAACTGCATATAGATCCTCGATGGGCTGGGATGTTGGTGAGTATGCATTGCTTAACAATCGCCATGTTTGCTCCTATTTTGGGCATATTAGCTGACCGAATTGGCAAATTAAAGATACTCATCCCATCTCTCATATTTTATGCTCTGTTTGGTGTTGCCGGTGCATTCATGCCCAGTTTTCTACCCTTACTGCTCACCCGAGCATTATTGGGAGCAGCTAGTGGTGGCATTGCGGCTGCCAGTATTGGCATCATCGGGAACATGTATGAGGGGGATGAGCGGGGGCGCATACTAGGATATGCTTCGAGTATATTTGCCATTGTGGGTATTTTCTTCCCCCTTTTAGGTGGCTGGGTTGGTTCTGTCCATTGGCAATATGCATTCTGTTTATACGCTGCGGCTTTACCAGTAGCATTCTTTGCCATGTTATTTTTACATGAAGAACCCCGTCGTCAGAAATCCTCTCAGGTGCTACCTAAACAGAGAGAAAAGCTACTGCAAACAATACAAACACCCAGTAATCTCACCGTACTTTTAGCCCTAAGTTTAACATCTGCCATTTTTTACATCGTAATTATTTATGCTCCATCCCATTTCAAAGCTGCCATTGGAGCCGATACAGCTCTCAACGGCATGATTTTAGCCTCCCGGGCAATAGGAGCAGCAATCATCTCTGCCCTAGGTGCTAGTCGTTTAGCCAAAAACTTGGGAGTGGCTCAAGCAATTTCCCTCGGATTTGTTTTAATGGCAATGACATTAATTACTATTCCCCATCTAGAAGCAATTTATTTAATTTTCACAACTGCTGTAGTGTTTGGTATGGGCTTTGGCATTGTCATGCCGAATCTTTATAATGCTCTGGCTCAGTTAAATCAACCAGAAATACGTTCTAGCATGTTGGCAATTGGTAATGGTGTTAGTTATTTGGGGCAATTTCTCTCACCTGTTTTCCTCGGAGTTGTATGGAAATACGGGGGAATTGCTGTGTTTTATGTGGGTGCAGCAGTGGCAATCATGACGGCTATATTAACTCTCAAACAGGAAAAAGCCTTACGTCGCCATAACACCTAATATCTGACAACCAGATAGAGATGTTGACGGTTGACAGTTGACAGTTGACAGTTGACAGTCTTTGAGTCGAACAGTAATGTCCTAACCAATATGTCCATTGCTATATCTTCAATCCTTAATCTAAATCGACTTCAAAGGTTTTCCCTTCTACTGTGACTTTATCCCCTGGTAGCAATCGCCGTCCTCGCCGGGTTTCCAGCATCCCATTAACTTGCACCTCACCACCTTGAATCATTAACTTGGCTTGTCCCCCCGTCGGGACTATACCCATCAACTTTAAAAATTGATTTAACTTAATTGTGCCGTCTCTGATTTTCATTATTTATTTGATGTGATATTTGATGTTAACCCACATTCCGCACTTCGGTTTGTAGTATGCCTTGTATGATGTTTTTATGAGTATAAATACTTATCATTTAAGAAAACAGGATATTATACAAGTCGCCCTCCAAGAGAAGTTCATGGTCCATTTAGGGCTGATGGAGATGTTGTGATACGTCAATCCATAAATTAATCTAACCAGCAAATAAAATCAACAATATTGTCTAAATGCAGTACAGTTATTTTTACCTTGTATGCAATATCCCGACCCCAATAATCCTCATCCAATGGAAGGATTTCCCCAAGTTTGTTTCATTAAAAATACCGTTTCCAATCCAAATATTATCATTGGAGATTACACCTATTATGATGACCCAGAAGACTCGGAAAACTTTGAGCGAAATGTACTTTATCACTTTCCGTTTGTTGGCGACAAGCTAATTATTGGTAAGTTCTGTGCCTTATCAAGAGGTGTCAAGTTTATCATGAATGGCGCAAATCACAAGATGTCTGGGTTTTCTAGCTATCCTTTTGAAATTTTTGGCGAGGGTTGGGAAAGGGTGGCTCCTCAACCTGAGGAGTATCCTTTCAAGGGAGATACTGTAATTGGTAATGATGTTTGGATTGGATATGCAGCAGTTATCATGCCGGGAGTCAAAATCGGTGATGGAGCCGTTATTGCTGCCAAATCTGTAGTTACTAAAAATATCCAACCCTACACAATTGTAGGAGGTAATCCAGCCAGCTTCATACGACAACGCTTTCGGGATGAAGTAGTTCAGACTTTGCTAGAACTTGCCTGGTGGAACTGGAATATTGAAAAGATTACCAGGAATTTAGAGAAAATCGTGGGTGCCGATATTGAAGCTTTGAAAGCATGTATATGAACCTGCGGAATGTGGGGTTAAAAATATTCTGCGTACAATGAGCGATCACTAGATCCCCGACTTCCTTAGAGAAGTCGGGGATCTAACCAACGCAAAAATCAGCAATTATTAAACTGCTGCTGTTGTCGCTTTAAATGCAAACAATCGCTCAATAATATCTTCCACTACTATATCAGGAGTGGAAGCACCAGACGTAACTCCCACAGTCACCTGATGATCTGGGAGCCAGTTTTCTGTAATAGTTAAGCTACCATCTAATTGCCGATGTTCAATGTGAGTTGCTGATTTTATTCTATCCACGCAATCAATGTGATAAGAAGGTATTTTATATTCTTCCCCAATCTCTTGTAAATGGGAAGTATTAGAAGAATTAAAACCACCAATTACTAACATTAAATCTAATTGTTGATCCACCAATTCAAACATGGCATCTTGTCGTTCTTGGGTAGCATCACAAATAGTATTGAAGCTTTGAAAATGGTCATTTAAATTAGCCGGACCATATTTGTGCATCATGGTACGCTCAAATAACTTACCAATTTGTTCAGTTTCACTCTTGAGCATGGTAGTTTGATTGGCAATACCAATTCTCTCT
>JASJCX010000040.1 GCA_030065255.1 Calothrix sp. MO_167.B42
AAATATGGGTCGCCTGGGATTCGAACCCAGAACTAATCGGTTAAAAGCCGAGTACTCTACCGTTGAGTTAGCGACCCTTCTGGTTTTGACAACTTTCGCATTATAGCACCAAAGGGCGGAGTTTTGTAAAGAGGTTTAGAGGAATTTTGTTATCAGGCGTATGGTTGCTGTTTGAGTAGCTCCGGGAGCAAGTATGGTGAGATGCTCTCCTGTGTTGAGGGCATTGCGTGGTGCGGTCCACGGTTCCGCGCAATAGAAGTCTTTGCCTTTGAGGGTCCAAAAGACGAAGGTGGAAAATATATCATCCCATTCCATTACCAGTTGTAATTTACGACCCTTATCGGTTACACAACTGGAATTACCGTTGAGGTTACCAAAGGCGAAGTCAATTTCTTCACGCTGAAAATCAAAATTGCCACCGAAGGAGACAATTTCTTTGCTTCCTTTTTCTTGATATTGATTTGAGGGAATGGCAAACTCCAACTGGCTTTTATCTGGGGCATGGAAGTAAGGATGAAAGCCCGCAGAAAATGGCATGGGTGTAGAGGAAAGATTGGCGTATTCCTGGCGAATTTCTAGGGTATTACCTTGAATTTGATAGGTAAATTGTAATTGAAATTCAAAGGGATACACAGCCTTTGTTTGTTCATTACTTTCCAGACGCAACATTGCCCAGGCTTGTTGTGGGCTGGCTTCTTGTTGTATTACTTCCCAAGGTAAGTTACGGGCAAAGCCATGTTGTTTGAGGGTATATTGCTGTCCATTATGGGTGTAGGTATTATCGGGTAAGTCGCCACAAATGGGAAACAAAATTGGTATACCACCCCTAATACTCAATTCGGGGTTAGCCAAACGTTCTTTGTCTAGGTAGAAGATTTCTTGTCCTTGGACTTGCCAGCTAGTTATAATGCCACCTCTTGCTGGTAATACTTCTAGCTGGGACTGTTGTGTTTGTAAATTCAGTTTGTTCATAGGAAAGGAGTTGATAGTTGACGGTTGACAGTTGACAGTTGATAGTTGGTAGTGAAACCTCCCACACTCCCCTCACTCCCCCTGCCCCCTGCCTCAAAGCCTTTCTTTCCTTTGTCCCTTGTCAAACTGTATTAATAATACTTATTCGTCTTCGGCAAATACAAAGCGATACAATTCTCGTGGATCTGGCTCAGGACTGCTTTCGGCAAATTTCACCGCTTCGTTAATTAACTCTTGGATTTGTTTATCAATAGTCTTTAATTCTTCTTGGGTAATGAGATTTTTTTCAGTCACATAACTAGCAAACTTTTTAATGGGATCCCGGGATAACCATTCTTCCTTTTCGGCTTTACTACGCAATTCATCAGGATCTGCCAAGGAGTGTCCCCGGAAACGGTAGGTTAATGCTTCAATTAAAGTGGGACCTTCCCCAGCGCGGGCACGGGCTACCGCTTCTTGGGCAACGGCACGGACTGCCATAATATCCATACCATCTACTTCCACACCCACCATGTTAAACACGCTGGCCTTCTTGTAAATTTCTGGGTCGGAAGTTGCTCGTTCGTGAGACATGCCAATGGCCCATTTATTGTTTTCGACCACAAAAATAATTGGCAACTTCCACAAAGCAGCCATGTTTAATGTTTCAAAGAATTGACCATTGTTACAAGCTCCATCACCAAAAAAGGCTGCTGTAACTTGATCTGCTGTTTCATCTCCCAATACTTCCCGGCGATATTTGGATTGAAAAGCAGCTCCTGCGGCAACGGGAATGCCCTCAGCGACAAAAGCATAACCACCCAATAGACGATGTTCCGCAGAAAACATATGCATGGAACCGCCACGCCCTTTACTGCAACCTGTGGCCTTACCAAATAACTCTGACATTACTTCCTTGGCTGGCACCCCTGCACTCAGAGCATGGACATGATCCCGGTAGGTACTACAGACAAAATCTTCTCCTGGCCGCATTGCTCCCCGAACAACACCACTGGAAACCGCTTCTTGTCCATTGTATAAGTGGACAAAACCAAACATTTTGCCTCGATAATACATCTCAGCACACTTGTCTTCAAATGTACGTCCTAGCACCATATCCTTATACAACTCTAGTGCTTCGGATTTGGTGATTTGTGCGTTAGCAGTATTAAATTTGGGGAGTGTACGTTCTTGAACCATTATTTTTCTTATATTCCTGCTATAAAACTCAGAAGTACTATTGGAGATCAAATGAATTACCCTTGTGGGGTGGGGTCTAGTATTGGCGATTCTTAAAGCTTTTGGCCTCTTGGATCTTGGTACAGCCAATTATAACTGTGTTTGTGGTCTCTGGATGCTCCCATTGAGTTCATACCATTTTGGATTTACCGATTGTAGAAAATATGCAAGCTGTGATATTTCCAAGGAACATCCCCCCCTCAAACAAATAGTAGAAAAACATCCCTAGTACTCCACCACGTTAATTATGTGGGGCAACAGATCCCCGACTTCTTTAAGAAGTCGGGGATCTAAACACTCTAAACACCGCGAGGGGAGCTAAATTCCCACAACTTATCAAAATTAATGCGATAGACCACTAGTTCCAGTCCTAAACTAACAACCCTCAATCAATTGTTTCTGCATATTCCTTAACAATTTAGCCAGTCCCCGTAAAATCCCGTACATCTTCACCAAATCATTGTAATTGCTTTTTAATCATGGTATAATCCAGTTCGCTTCCCAAAAGAGGCGATGGAAATTGTATTGGTTAGTACCGCAAAGCCTGCGGCAGGCTACAAGTCAAACGCCTGTGGAGCAAGCGTAAGACCAAAAAACCCTTCGGGAGGTAGAGGCAGTTGCTATAAAACAGGAACCCAAATAGCAATATTTGGGAATTACCGCGGCTTGAGTCAAGTGAGAATGTCAAGGTGTTTATCTTGCCATATGCCAGGTAAAACCCCTGTGGAAACTCAAAGCAGAAATTAACTTCTTGCTGCCCACCAGGACTCATGGTTCATGGCCATACTAAGTATTACCCAGTTCCATGAAGTCTTGTAACTTGGTGAGGGAACTATCAATTTCCAACAGGAAAATTTAAGTGGAGCCAATTTATAGCTAGCAATAATAACGACCTAAATTTTGTACTATATAAAAACGACCATTTAATCTTGAAAATAAATTAGGCAGATTGGTTAACAAACAAGCTGAACCGTTAAATTCACCAATTCGGATGATGGCACGGTTTAACAGACCTGGAACGCCATAAGTAAATTTTATCGATCGCGCTGCAGGGGAAGTAACTGTGCAGATACCGCTAGACTATTACAGAATTTTAGGACTACCATTGGCGGCAAGTGATGAACAGTTGCGGCAAGCTTACAACGATCGCATGGTGCAACTCCCGCGACGGGAATATTCCCAAGCAGCCATTGGATCGCGCAAATCTCTGATAGAAAAAGCCTATATGATTTTGTCAGATCCAAAAGAGCGTAAAGCTTACGAGCAGCTTTACCTGGCTCATACCTATGACCCAAATGATAGCGTCAAACCCACCTCAGTCGCAGTAGAGAGCCGTCAGTTTGAGGAAAATAATCTGGATGCCCAGAAACTAGGTGTAGAGATTGACTCAGAACAACTAGTTGGCGCTTTGCTGATTTTACAAGAACTGGGAGAATATGAATTAGTACTCAAAATGGGTCATCCCTACCTCACTAACAACAAAAGTACATCCGCAGTTAGGGAACCATGGGATTTACCGTCAGAATTTCCTGATATTGTTTTAACTGTAGCTTTGGCTTGCTTGGAATTGGGACGGGAACAATGGCAACAAGGTAACTACGAGAATGCTGGCATTTCTTTGGAAACCGGGGAAGAACTATTGATTAAGGAAAAGTTATTTCCCAATATGCAAGCCGAAATCCAGTCTGACTTGTATAGATTGCGACCATATAGAATTTTGGAATTGTTGCAGCTACCACTGGAAAAGAATTCCGAACGTCGCCAAGGGTTGCAATTGTTACAAACAATTTTATCAGAACGTGGGGGAATTGAGGGTACGGGGAATGACCGCTCCGGTCTGAATATAGACGATTTTCTCCGATTTATCCAGCAATTGCGTAACTCCCTAACGGTGGCAGAACAGCATAAACTGTTTGAAGCAGAAAGCAAACGACCTTCTGCCGTTGCAACATATTTAACAATCTATTCCCTGATAGCACGGGGATTTACCCAGCGTCAACCGGCTTTAGTAAGACAGGCAAAGCAAATGTTGATGGGTTTGGGTAAACGTCAGGATATTCACTTAGAACAATCTTTATGTTGTTTGTTGTTAGGACAAACCGAAGAAGCCAGTCGGGTACTAGAACTAAGCCAAGAGTATGAAGCATTGGTATTCATTCGAGAAAAGTCCCAAGATTCTCCCGATTTATTACCAGGGCTTTGCTTATACACAGAACAGTGGTTAGCAACCGAAGTCTTTCCCCATTTTCGAGATTTGGTAGATCAACCAGCTTCTTTAAAAGAATACTTTGCTAACGAGCAAGTGCAAGCTTATTTAGAGTCATTACCTGCCGAAGATGTACCAACAGGGGGTAATGGTTCCTTTAAATCTACACAGAAAAAGACTTCTAATTCTTCCCAAAAAGATAGCCAAAATTTACAGCCACCCACCACATCTAGTAATAGTCGGGGGCAACAGCAACCCATAGCACCGACAGCAAACACCCAAATATCATCACCACACTTATCATCTAACCAAGTCAATGAAAGTTCATTTTCCTCCAATCGAGACAGGGAATTAGAGTCACCCCAATATTTCCATAGTTCATCTCCCCATACTCAACAGCCAAGAAAACGTAAACCCAGTGCAGTAGAACATACAGATCATCAAGTAGGCTCGCGCCATCGCGGAACTCGCAGACGCAGAAGAGTTACTAGTCGCCATCCCCGAAATGCTAGAGCGCGTCTGGGGTTGGCTATTTTGACCTCCATGGCTGGTCTACTGCTGGTGTGGTTATTGTTTGGGTGGTTGAAAAATCTGTTTAGCCCCATACCATCATTACAAGGTAAACAGGTGGCTGTGGAAATTAATCGACCACCCATCGAGATTCCTCAACCAGGTAGTCCACCCCAATTACCTGGAGGTGAATTAACACAAACCACTGCTAGGGAAGTGATTCAGACTTGGTTATCGACCAAATCTTTAGCACTGGGGCCTAATCATGATGTTGGTAGTTTGGAAAACGTTTTAGTTGGTTCAGTCTTGTCTCAATGGCAAGCAGTTGCCCAACAAGACAAAAGGAGCAATCGCTATCGTCTGTACGAGCATCAGATTACAGATGTAAAAATTGATACAAATACAAACGATCGCAATCAGTTAGCGGTAGAAGCTTCTGTGAATGAAGTCGCAACTGTTTACGAGGGCGGTCAAATAAATCGACAAAGGTCATACAATGATACATTGCGGGTTAGGTATGACTTAATCAAACAAAACGAAAAATGGCAGATTCAAAGTATGTCCGTGGTCAATAAAATTAATTAACATAGGGCTGGCAAATTTTATTTAAAGGTTGTTTTTCTCAAGTTGGTGAAATACAATATTTTCCCAATGTAGAAAAAGATTCATAGATAGGGTCTGCTGCAATACTGTTTAGTTAAGCGGTGAAAACTAAAACTGTTGTAGGTTGGGAAGCCACTGAGTTGCGGAGGTTTCCGACCTTATAGGATAATACAGTTGAGTTAAGTCTCCAATTGTTTGGACTCCAGGAAATTGGAAAAAATGGGATTAAAACTGTTCCCTGTTTCCTGTTCCTTACCCCCACCAAAAGACTTTTTCAGCAAGCCCTAATTAGATGATGTCACAATATTTATTTTTAGTCTGATATTGGCAAAAACCTTTGAATAAAAGAATCATAACCCTCAAGGAACTGAGAACAAAATACCAAAATAATTGGTGTTTTTGTTAACTAATGGTTGACTTTAGTGTTTAATAGTTCTTATAAGTGTTTTTTCATTAGTTGGATTGTTTATTGTGTTAGTCTAGCTTCCTGAGGGAAACTAGGCTTTTTTTCTTCCCAGTTGTTTTTCGCCCCATATGATGTTCCGTTATCTTAGTCTTCCTGAGGAAGATAGGATTTTTCGCCAGAGTCCTCATTTTTTACTTGTCAAAGAAATCAGCTTTTCTTGAGCAGTTTGTAAACTCATACAGAGATTCTCTCCCTTACGTCTAGCTTCCCAAGGACCAGAATTAAACATATCTATAGTCCAATGTCCTTGGATATAATCTTCATCGGCTGATATTGTGCCGATATATTTCACAGAATCCGGCGAAGTAGTAAAATAGCGTTTGAGGAAGCTAACATTACGTCCAATGACTTCGCCAGTAAGTCGAGCCTCCCCCAAATAACTATCATCAAGAATTGAGCCAGTTAAAGCATTACCACTTTGAATCAAGGTAGCTTCAAAGCGAGTAGGTATTCCTTGTTGCCAGTATGTTCCTAACCAAGTACCACTTATGTCTGCCATGTTACTTTATATCTCCACTACCCTCGATGTTAAAAATATTTATCATCTCAGCTTTTTGTCTGTTGGAAATAGTCCGTTGATTTATTAGTTAAGATTTTGGGTATTTTCCGGGAAAATTCAAAAAAATGCATCGATTTATGCAACATTCACTCACTCTAATACATCATATTGATTCGGAGGTAAATTTTCCATATCAGATATTGTGTAAATTTTAGGTAATTTATTTAGATTCTGGGCAGATTTGATTATCATTTATCAATAGAATTTAATTTTCTCAATTATGGGTATGCTTTTCAATCAAAAGTTTCGTCTGACAGCAGGTTTCGCAACCTTGTTATGTATGAGTACAGCTAGCATCTATCTATACAATAAAACCAAAAGTATTAGTCTGATAGAAAACCCTATTTATAAACAAAATATTTTAAAAACTCAGTCAGCAAATTTACAGCCATCCCATCAATTGGTAACTAACAATACAAATTATCTGAGTTCTTTCCAGAATAAAAGTCAGCCCCGAAATTTGACTCCCACTAAAGATTTTGCCACAGCTCCAAAATCTTACCCAGTTATAGATGAATTACTTAGATATAAGTTTAATATCCATGGTAGTAAGGTTTTTCAGACAGGAAAACTACCTAAAAGTAAGGTCAACTTTAATCAGTCAGACCTATTAATAGTTCTCAACAATACTAGGGAATACTTCCGCAATCATAGCCAAGCAGATCCAGATGTCATGCGTCCAGGGATTTTAGCAACTAAAGGTGTCACAGTTGAAGATACCTTGAAAACACTGGATTTTATGATTGCAGTCCTCGAAGAAGATATTGCCAATAAACGAGTTACTCGTTTACAAGATCCGAATTTTATTAATCAGCATTTTCGCGTGATTAAATGGACTGCCCATAATCCTAAGCGTACCAGACAAAAGAATTTACGTATTACCAAATATGCCGTTTTCACCCATCCCGGCTCTCGTACTAAAACCTCAACTTTTAATATTCCAGTATATAGTTTAAAAGATAGTGAATCTAACGATAAATTTTATACGAAATATACTAAACAGGATGTTTTATCTGGGATTTATGAACCAGGGGGAAAAGAATTTGGTAAAGTAAATACCCTTGTATATTTAACTCGCCAAGGTTTTGAAGAAGCATTAATGCAAGGAACTATCCTGATTAATTTTCCAGATAAAACCCAGGCATTTTTTAATGTGGATAAAAATAATGGTATGCCCTATGTCCGGGGATTAGCCGCCAGATCGCAAAAACGTTATTGGTATTTTAAACAGGTGGAATCAATTAAAGGTTATGGACATAGCATTGATGCCAAAATTTCCATTAAACCAGGGGTAACTTTTGCCGGGGATGTTTTGAACGTTGGCTTAGGAAAAGTAGTTGTGATGGAGTACACCAGGGGTGGGAAGAAGCAACTCAGATTAGGTGTCATCGCTGATACTGGTGGTGCGTTTTTGCCAAATTTGTATCAACTGGACTTCTTGGCAGGTATTTTTCAGAGTCAAACGGATTTCCGCCGGTATATTCGCCAACTACCTACCTACGCACAATCAACATATGTTTTGGTGAAAAAATAAAGTTGACGGTTGACGGTTGATGGTTGACAGTTGATAGTTGACGGTTGACGGTTGACGGTTAGGAGTCAAGAGTTAAGAGTTGACAGTATTACTCATTACTCATTACTCATTACTTCCCCCACTCCCCCTGCCCCCTGCCCCCCTGCCTCTTCCCTATTCCGCCTCTGCCCATAGCCCCGTATGATAAAAATATCAAAAAGTAGCCAAAACTTAACGGCATAACATGGGCAGTATTTGGGAACTTGATTTCTACTCCCGTCCCATAGTGGACGACAAACAAAAAAAAGTATGGGAAGTATTGATTTGCGAAACTCCTACGCAGGTTGGCATGAATACGGATGAATTATTTCGCTACGCTCAATATTGTCCCAGTACAACCGTAAACTCAGGTTGGTTAAAAACTGCTATCCAAGAAGCAATCGCTCAAACCGGAGAAGCACCCATCAGAATTCGCTTTTTTCGCCGTCAAATGAGTAATATGATTACCAAAGCTTGTCAAGACATTGGTATTCCCGTACAGGCTAGTCGGCGCACCTTGCTACTGAATCAGTGGTTGCAAGAACGGATGGAACAGGTTTATCCCCAAGAACCTGGATATAAAGGAGGAAGTAATCCTTCAGTCAATTTACAAGCACCCCTTCCGCAAAAATTACCCGATGCCTTGGAAGGGCAAAAATGGCAATTTGCTAGTTTGTCAGCAGCTGATTTTGGGGACATGCCTGAATGGGATATTGATTTTGGTGAAGGCTTTCCCTTAGACATGGTAGGGGTTGGTGAGGAAACTCCAATTCCTGGGGTGTTAATTTTTTCTCCTAGGGCATTACCTCTAGCAGCTTGGATGTCCGGTTTAGAGTTAGCATGGTTAAGATTTGACAATAGTAGAGGTGGGAGATTAGTTTTAGAAACTGGTGCTAGTGAAAGCTGGATTTTAGCGAATCTCAAAAATCCCCAAGTCTTAGCAGCTGCTAAGGATTTTGAATCAGCCAAGCACAAAGCAAATGGCGTGCATTTTATTGCTGTGCAATCAGATGCCCAAGCAAAATCATTTGCAGGATTTTGGCTGTTATGTGAGGTCAGTCTACCTTAAATCAGTGAACAGTAAACAGTAAACAGTTATCAGTGCATATGTTTAGGGACTTGAACCCAAATACTGCAAAGCGGTAACTGAGTAACTGTTAAAAATTGTTGACTCAAGCAGTGTGGAGAGAAATAGCTTAAATTTAATGACTAATCACTTATTCCTCCATGGTGGATACTCTCCACTCTCCCAAATAGTCCACCATCAGCAGCAAGCTAGATGGGGATAACTTCCATTTGTAGGTGTCTCACCGAATTTTAGATTTTCAATTTTCAATTTTGGATTGAAGATTCAAAATTGAAAAAGGTCTGTTCGCGTAGCGTTCGGTGAAGGATAGACCCCGAATTTATACCTTTTACAGGGAAGCAAGCTACGTGAAATAAATCTAAAACTACTTGACAAGCCCCTGACTTTAGGCATGGGGACAATCTTATATCTAAAATCTAAAATCTAAAATCTAAAATCCAAAATTGATTGACACAAGTCAATTCAAACCCATGGCATCTAAAAAGTTACCACAGGATATACTAGCGGAACAACTGCTGGAATTAGCCATTAAATTTGGGGCAGAAGCAGCTGAGGTTTATCAGTCGCAATCGCTTTCTCGACCTGTGTTTTTTGAAGGTAATCGCTTGAAACAAATAGAAACTAATCAAGCGGAAGGTACGGCTTTAAGATTATGGCGTAATGGATGTCCGGGAATTGCAGTTGCTTATGGTATGGTACAACCAGAATTTATGGTGGAGCGTGCTTTAGCTTTAAGTCAACTTAATTCCCCAGAATTAATGGAGGTTGGTAGCAGTTTCCAGCCCTATTACCCCAATTTAGGAGAAAATGTACCCGTAGAGAAATTGGTGGAATGGGGTAAACAAACCATTGATACCATCCGCGAAGTCTATCCAGAGGCGATTTGTAATGGTGATTGGGAATGTGATATTGAAACCACCAGACTGGTCAATACCAAGGGCTTAGATTGTTATTATACTGATACGACTTTGAGCTCCTATATTTCTGCTGAGTGGGTACGAGGTGAGGATTTTCTCAGTGTGTCCGATGGTGAAACAAAACGGGGTTCCCTACAACCAGAAAAGGTGGCGGCGCAAATTTTGCAACGCCTAGCCTGGGCAGAGGATAAGACAGCACCTCCCAATGGTCGCGTACCGATATTGTTTACTTCCAAGGCCTCTGATATGCTGTGGGAAACTATACAAGGGGCTTTAAATGGTAAGCGCATAGTGGAAAAGGCTTCTCCGTGGGTAGAAAAAATGGGCAAACAAGTAACTTCATCTGCCCTGACTCTCTACCAAGATCCCCAGGCAGGGCCCTATAGCTGTCCCTTTGATGATGAAGGCACTCCCAGTAAGCCTGTGATATTTGTGGAGAATGGAATTTTACAGCATTTTTACTGCGATCGCATCACTAGCAGAAAAATGGGTACTAGTTCTACAGGAAATGGTTTCCGTCCGGATTTAGGTAGTTATCCCACCTCTGGCTTGTTTAATTTTCTCGTCCAGCCTGGTTGGGCAACCTTACCAGAATTAATTACATATATGGATGATGGCTTAATTGTGGATCAAATGCTGGGTGATAGTGGTGGTATTTCCGGTGATTTTTCTATCAATGTTGATTTGGGTTACCGTGTCAAAAAGGGTCAGGTAGTTGGCCGTGTCAAGGATACCATGGTAACTGGTAATATTTATAGCGCCCTCCAGCAGCTGGTCAAGTTGGGTGGTGATGCTGATTGGAATGGCTCTTGTTATACGCCATCTCTCATCGTTGAGGGACTATCGGTTATTGGTAAAAGTAGCTAGCAATGAATTGTAAATATATCAATAATTTAGAATAATTCTTATAACTGTAATATTTTTTTTATAAATCTCCATAAATTTTCCCAGTTGCCGATTAATTTAGTAACAATGTACAGCTTGATCTTCAAAACAAAATAAGATAAATGTAAAATAGCACAGTGATTTAAATCATAGGAAAAATTGATGTCTACCATAAGATATATGTGATTGCAAACACTGCATTTTTGAGTCAGTGATTATACCGAAAAATATGCCTAGACAAAATTGTTTTGTAGTTTCTTTAGTCAATTTTACTCTTGTGAGATTATGAGTAAAAAGGAAATCCTATACATAAGAATAAACCCGTGTGTAATGGCCACAAAAGCTAATGGAAGAAACACGCAAAGTATTAGTGGTTGGCAGTGATAAACAAGACTATGGTGCATTATGTAGGATACTCAATCAAACAAGTATACCCGTGGAAGTATCTCTGGTGGATGGGGAAAAAAAAGGGAATTCCCTGGGCGCGTTTTCCCAGGTTGCACTCTATGATTGTATTTTTCTCAATCATCATTTACCACAAGATAATGCCCTCGCCACTGTTGAACAATTACAGTCTTTAGGAATTAAAATTCCTATCATAGTTATTATTAATGAAGATAATGGGCAAGATGCTACACAAATAATTGCTAGTAGTGGGGTGGAATATATCAGTAAATCCGATCTATCTTCTACAACATTGGCAAGGATTTTACGCCTATGTATTCGCTTGGGAGATGCGGAAAAAAGAGTAGCGCAAATGATGCAAAAGCTACAAGCAAGTAATGAATCCCTCAAGCGTCAAAAGCGGGAATTGGTAGCACAGAAACAGTTACTTCGCTTGCAACATTTAAAGTTACTAGAAGCCTCCCAGCTAAAATCGCAGTTTTTAACTACCATATCCCATGAATTGCGAACACCGATGAATGCGGTGATTGGCTTTGCTCAAGTGTTATTACGTCCTAATTTTCATGCATTAACTCTTCAACAAACAGATATAGTGGAACGCATCCTCAATAATGGTAAACATTTGTTGATGTTGTTAAATGAACTACTTGAGTTTTCTGGTTTGGAGAGTGGTGATATTACCCCCAAGCCAGAAGTATTTGATTTATCCCAGTGTATTGAGACTACAGTCGCAGAAGTCCGTTCCCTGGCAGATGAAAAGCATTTACCGATTATTGTTCGCAATCAATTACAGAATCATGTAATATTTAACGATACAAAAAAAATGAAGCAGGTATTAACAAATCTGTTATCAAATGCGATTAAATTTACTGAATCTGGTTATATTTGCGTAGAAGTCGAGGAATTGTCTGAAAATAGAGTTGCTATTTCCGTGCAAGATACTGGTATTGGCATTGCAACTAAAGATATTAATAGTATTTTTGAACCCTTCTGGCAAGTCGATCAAACCACTAGTCGCAAATATGGTGGTACGGGTTTGGGTTTAGCGATCGCCCATTCCCTGATACAAATTATGTGTGGTAAAATTACTGTAAATAGTCAGCTTGGGGAAGGTTCTATTTTTCGAGTAGAATTACCAAGGCAAGTATCATCCTCCTATTCCCATCACATCAAGGATGTATGCCCAGGTACGGTGGCGCATTCTGGGAAAAGGAGAATGTTATTATAACTATTTGTGTTGATTTCCCTTGGATTTGGGTTTAGTAATCAACCAAGCTATCCAACCCAAAATAAAGCTAGCCAAAATACTCCACAGCAAAGATAATACCAGGGGATGAATTGGGTAATTGGGGTTAACAGGTGCAAAGGGCTTATCGATATGTTGGCTGACGACACCGGAAACTATTGCACCACCACCAAAAGCTGTACCTAATACTTGAAAGGTGCGTTCTAAGGAGCGATCGCTCTGAGCCTGTTGTGTTTCTATTATACCTCTAATAGTACCAACAAATTGCCCAAATAATTCTTGACCAGGGGCAAGATAACTAATATCGGTTTGGATTTGTTCTTGCCATTTTTGACAGTCTTTGTTCACAAAATCTTGCCAAACTTGGGGACTGCTTCCACCAATCTTTTTCATGTTATCTAAACAAGTTTTGTAATTAGTAATATTAGTTATAATTGCCGCTTGGTGAGTTTGTAAATCTTGCAAGCATCTGGCGTAATTCAGGCTTTTTTGGGGGATTTTTGCCATTAAGCTTTTTAACTCAGATAATTGTGTTTTATCTACAGATATCAACTCATCAAATTGTTGGATTTTCTTTTCTAAATCGCTGTAAATTTCCCTAGCTTCTCGGTAGCGTTGACGAGCTAGTTGATAAATATAAAGTATTTTGTGATAACTGCAAAGTAATCTTAATAACCAGTCATAGGCTTTTTCTGCGCTTGTTATAGTTGGTGACTGGTTATGATTGATAACTATTAAAATATGACAGTGTTTCGCAGGATTATTTGATTCATTGGCATCTCGTGCTTGGTATTCAAATAAAAGACTACCAAAGAGTTCTCCCTCCCTAATCAATGTTGGATTGAAACTTGTTCCTGCAACTAATGCCACTGCACATTGTTTAGCAAGTTCCTTATAGTTTTGATTTCCATCGACTTTCCCATAAACCCATAAAGTTTGTCCTAGGGATGCTTGAATTTTCGATGGTAGTAGGGAAGCTGGTTGGAAATATTGCAGTTGGGGTATGGCAATGGGTATGGTGTCTGGTTCTGGGGCAAGGGTAAAATCCACTGCGTAGGTGTCATTTAGTAGAAAAGGCTGAAGACTGGCGTTGATTTGAAAGCCTGCGGTGGTGGAAATATTCCCTAAATCTACAGCATCAGCAGAATGTGTTAACCAGTCAGTTTGTCTACCTTGTTCCCCTTGGGGGTAGTAAGTGCCATTTTGATAACAAATCAATTTTGCACGTAAGTCTTTTAAATCAGGAAATGGCAGGGAACTTTCACCCAGTTTTGCTAGATTTTCCCATAAAAGATTAGCATCTGGGTCAACTTCATCGGCAGCATCAGTGAAGGTGTGACGTAGATGGAAAGCATAAAGGCTGATGGTGAAGTTCTTCACCAGAACCTCCGCGCCGAGGAAGCCCCTGGCTTTAGACATGGGGGTAAGGCGCGGGCGACTTTATTCGCCGTCTTAAAATCCATATGAATAACCATCCTTTTTGTGAATAGGTGTGCAATATTTGTGGCTAATGCCTGGGATTCTTCCTCCCACCGTAGCAATATCAAAGCTGCCTGTTGCGCGACACAAAACACGTCCTACATATTCGCCAACTTTTTTACCTTTAGTAACAACTGCTTTGACAATATCCCCAGTACTAAAGCCATAATGAATCAGTTTATTTGTACGGTGACGCTTTGGAAACCCAAACTTATCTGTCCCGCACATTTTACGTGTGCCATGACCATTTGCTGTAATTAACAACGGTTTGATTCCTCTAGTATTTAGAATTGGAGTTGACTTACCAACACAAGCAGCATCAATCCAATGTTGCTTTTCTAGATTTTGTTGGCTGCGGTTAAACTTTGTTAGTCCACCTGAACCTGTTTCTACAGGTAATCCAGTTGCTTTTAAAACCTTCAATAATGCGAATCTAGTTGTGTTGACTGCGGCAGTATCTGCCAGAGGTCTTTTTGCTTGCTTCAGTATTTTTTCTAACTTAGAGCGGTCTTTTTTGAGAAAGTCTTTAATATCTTTAGTCCCTTTCTTAACGTTACATTTTTCACAACTCAAGGTCAGATTTGTAATTGAATTTGAGCCTCCTTTTGCTCTTGGGTGGATGTGTTCTATCTGGAGTGGAACATTTTTGACTCCACAGTAAGCACATTCTCTACCCCACTTTTCGAGTAAATATTCTCTGGTTTCATAGCCTGCAAGTGTTCCTTGTTGGTATTCTTTGCCTTGAATATCTGGATTACGCATTAGTTGCATATCAAAACGCACTAGCTCTTGACTAATCGTTTCAATTGGTGCAACTTTACGCAATCTTTCTACCCAAGTTTTGATATTTTCAACACGACTTTGTAAGCTTGGAGCTAACCATCCTTCTGGACGTGTTCTATTAAGAAAACGAGGCTTACGATATCTGGTTTTGCGATTTCTCCTGCTACGTCTTAGCTGCCTTCTGGAAGTCAAAGCATCTCGAATTGCAAAACCTCTATGCTTTAATTGTGCAGCAAATACAACCTCACCAGTAGAATCCTTGACTAGTGCAATTCCTGTATGTTTTGCGCCAGGATCTATTTTTAACCTTAAAGATGATACTGGGGATTCTGGTCTTGATTCAAAGAGAATGATTGTAAACGGAAAACGTCTGAATACTGCTGCTTTTTTATTCCGTAATAATTGCCTCCCTTGTGCTGGGTGAATTGGATTCAATGGTCGTTTTTTTGAATCAATTAATAAAACTTTGGACATAAAGTCCCTCCTTACGGGTAAAGTTAGCTTTGACAATGTTAGAGGTCGGTAACTATCCAAACAGCACTTCCTTAACCCTTGTACAGATGTTTAACTGTTCGGTTCTAGAGCAGGGAACTAGCTACGCATTCCTTGGTAGGTCTTTAACTCTTGCCTCTAACGTAGTTCAGTTAAGAACTTAGTCTGGTCAGATTAGAGCTTTTTCAAGCCCACGCCTAAAGGCGTGGGGTTTCTGACGGTTGCTGTTTGGGTGGTGGGGGATTAAACAAAGGGGAGTTCTTTTTAATGCTATTATCCAACAGTTCTTTGTAAGGTGGGCTGGGTTGATTAGGTTTGGTTTGAGATTTGCTTTTACCTATTCCTGCATATGTATTCCAGTCAGTAGGGGGTAAAGAACCCATTACTTGTTGCAGTTGCTGATTGTAAGCTTGATAAATTTGATTGCGGGAATCTGTTTTTAACCAATTTTCAATCCTGTCTGAGATTTCCTCCACATCTTCTGGTTCATCTTCTGGGAGACTAATAACTAGTTGATGCAATTCCCCCCAATCTTGATGGGAAATCAAATTCGATTGTGATTCAATCACTTGAATCAAAGCTTGGATACTATATGGGTAAATTGACATGAATTATACTCCTTTAGGGAAGCAGATTAAAAGAATTTAGAATTTAGAATTTATAATGAGCGAATTGCGTTTTGCAACGGGGATTTTACCCCAACGCAAAACGCGCTGCTTGTAGAAGCAGGGGAATTTAACCCCCAAAGTTGGTTAACCCTTTTGTGTCACTCTGGAGAAAAAATCTTTCCCTCTCCTTAATAAGGCTACGGTGTACACACAAGTCCTGTCTGTCTTCGTTTGAGTCTATTCAGCCCCCTAAATCCCGCAATTCTGGGGGACTTTGAAAATTCTTGTTCCCCCAATTTTGGGGGTTAGGGGGCGTTTCGTGGGGCTTGGCTACATTTTGTTACTTGTGTGTACACGTGAGCCTTAATAAGGAGAGGGATGTCCGATAGGACAGGGTGAGGTTTTGTATTATATTTTATCTTCAATCCTTACCTGTAATAAAAAACCCTGACCAATAAAAAGGTGATGCAAAAGGTTTTGTCGTTGGACTGTATTCAGCAAAATCTCGCTCCAGTTGTATTTTCCACACTGAATTTAGGGATGAGTTATTGAGCCATTTTTGGAATTCTTCTGCTGTGGTATCCCTTAACCACATTTGGGCTGTGTTTAAAGCCATTGTCATATTACTTTGTTGCTGTAATTCTTCATAAAATTTAACCATCAATAAAGCAGTTGCAGCAGAACTTACAGTCCAGAGACTACTAACTACATTGGTGCTACCAGCTAACAGGAAACCATAGGGCAAACCAATATACTCATCACTTTTACTCTTGAAATTAATTACACCTGTTTCGCAAGCGGCAAGGGTAACTAAGCGACAGTTTTCTAATTTGAAATGGTTAATAATATCTGCCAAAGTAATCTTTGCATCGGCTAACTGTAAACCAGAATCTAAAGAAGAATCAAGATTAAAAGAACCGTGACAGAAGAAAAATATATTATGGGCTTGAGCTAGGTTTTGATTTAATTGAAACAGTTTTGTGTTTTCATCATGCTGGAGAATTTCGGCTTTTTTGGCATTAGATTGTTTTAAAATATAGCTCTCAGCAAATTGTTGTTTAATAGCTGAAACTGCTCCTAAATCTGTTTCGTATAAATCTGGTGTAGGTGTTTGAATTGCAAACAGGCATTGAAAATTAGGACGTTCGCGCTTTTGCAGTTGTTGCAGTATTTGAGAACTAGGTGCATATCTCACACCACCAGCAAATAAATCCAGAACACAAGGGGAATCTTGATACTTTTGACTTTTGACTTTTGACTTTTGATTTCCTACTGGGAGTGCATGTAGGGGAAGTAAATGCAAGAATAAATGAGGAATTAAGATAAGTTGATTGCAGTGGTTTGGTATCTGGGCTAATATTTCATCAATGTGCAAAATGGAAGCTAATTTTTTGAGTGCTGGCTCTAACTGATTTTGCCATTGCTCTTTTTTCCCTTCATCGTAGTAGCCTTGCAGATATTCAGTTACCCAATCATACAAAGCTTCTCTGTCTTCCGGTTGGGATTGCCAGACTGTTAATTTTTGCCCGTTGGGTTTGACAATAAAAGCGAGAATTTTCTGGCTGGTTATATACCACTCGATAATGGCTGTATGCCCATCTAAAGTTGCCTGGAATGAATCAAAATTGAAACCAGAACCAACGGGTAAGTGTTCATCTTGCAGTTTATTTTGCTGCTCGCGTAACTGTCGCAGATGTTGTGCTAACTCTTGGTAATTTTCAGCTTTACCATTTTGGATTTGATATTGTCCTGTGGTTATTTCATCCCTTAATTGTGCTAATTGAGTTGCAACTTCTGGAGGAAAAATGGTTTGGTAATCCCGTTCCAGGATTAGTTCAACTAAAGTGCGGGTTTTGCTACGTTCGACATATTCAAGTGCTGCTGTTATGTTACCTAATTCCAGGCAAACTTCTACCATGTGGCGATAAAGTTGGTTCCATTCTTCCCTTTGCTTATGCTTGCTTTCCTCCCCAGAAATGATTTCTTCCCGCAATAATTCCACGGTGGCAATGGCAGATTCAAAGCTATTGTAAGCTAAGGGAAAATTATTAGTTTCTTGGTAAAGTATCCCCAGATTAAATAAAGTCTCAGTATGTTCTTGGGGAAAAGTTTCGGGGGTGTAGACAGTTAAAGCAGCAGTATAATATGCGATCGCATTTTCTATATTTTCTGCCTTCTCTCCCCGGATTCTATTTGTGTAGGCAGTACCGAGATTATTTTGCGTCATTGCCCAATTAACAGGAAAAGCTTCGTGGGTGATGACAGTTAAAGCAGCAGTATAAGATGCGATTGCTTGTTCAATATTCTTCGTCTTATCTCCCCGGATTCTATCACTGTAGGCAATACCGAGATTATTTTGCGTGGTTGCCCAATTAACAGGAAAAGCTTCGGGGGTTCTAACAGTTAAAGCAGCAGTATAAGATGCGATGGCATTTTCCATATTTTCTGCCTTATCTCCCCGGATTCTACCGCAATAGGCAATACCGAGATTATTTTGCGTCATTGCCCAATCAACAGGAAAAGCTGCTGTGGTGTAGACAGTTAAAGCAGCAGTATAAGATGCGATGGCATTTTCCATATTTTCTGCCTTATCTCCCCGGATTCTATCACCGTAGGCAAGACCGAGATTATTTTGCGTTCCAGCCCAATCAACAGGAAAAGCTTCTTTGGCGTAGACAGTTAAAGCAGCAGTATAAGATGCAATGGCATTTTCCATATTTTCTGCCTTCTCTCCCCGGATTCTACCCCAATAGGCATTTCCCAGATTATTTTGCGTCATTGCCCAATCAACAGGAAAAGCTTCTTTGGTGTAGACAGTTAAAGCAGCAGAATAAGATGCAATCGCCTGTTCTATATTTTCTACCTTCTCTCCCCGGATTCTATCCCAATAGGCATTTCCCAGATTATTTTGCGTTGCAGCCCAATTAATAGGAGAAGTTTCTGTGGTGTAGACAGTTAAAGCAGCAGTACAAGATGCAATAGCAATTTCCATATTGCTGGCTTTGTTACCCAAGGGAAATTGTCCAATCAGACTACCAAAATCAACAATAACTGATGCTAAGTATTCTGCTGTTTTTGCTTCCGCTTCCCCCAGTGTTTCTATCCCCCTACGTTGTAATATTTCTGCAAACACCCCATCGAGTTTGTCTGTATTCTCCTTTAGTAAGGGGTAAATTACCTGTGCATCACCTTCACTTTCTGCGGTTGCTTCTAGTACCTCCACCAAGAATTGGAAATACCCCTCCTCCCCCCTCTTTTCTGGTTGAGGATTGAGGTTTAACGCTTTCCCTAGTTGCCTTGCCAGATTTCGCAACCGATTTGCCCTATCCTCATCCCCTTCCTGGGAAAACATCTGCGCTGCTGCTTCTACCATCTCCAACAAGCCAGCATCCAGCAATTCTTGATGTGCTGCCAAAATCTCTGGTTCTTCGCCATCAGGGCAACTAAGGAGGTTGCGAATCAATTTTACATAGGCTTGCTGGCGTTGTTCGTCCATTGGGAGGGAAGTTTTAAATAATACTTTCCATTATGACGAACAACCAACACCAGTGTCTTTGAAATTTATTTCCAGGTGGGAATGTGGGCTAAACCAGATTGCTGCAAGTTATCAGTTTTAACACACCCTACCCGCGTTCATTTTGCACCAGGAGTGGAAATTTAGATCCCCGACTTCTTCAAGAAGTCGGGGATCTGACCACAGTTTTAAGAACAATGGTAGGTTAAATTGAGGGACGAAACCCAAAATTATCAATCCTTTGTTGGGTTACTCTTCGTTCCACCCAACCTACGCCAGCTGTTGGCTGTGAATAATTAAGAGTTAAACGATAGTGAAAATTATTAACCCTGAACAATCTTATACTTTCAGTAAAATCTTTGAACTCAAAATTGAACCGAAAGATTTAGCTAAGTATTTTGGTTATTCCTTTGTGAGGAAAAAACTGAATTTATCTCAATACCAGGGAGATTTAGACAGGATAAATCAATTAAAAGAACGTATTGAAGAAATTTTACCTTATGCTTCTTTATCTAGTGAAGCTGCTAGGAGAGAAATTTTAATTTCACCTTTAATTATAGACTTGGTTCATTATACTAAATCTGAAATTTTTATTGAGTATTCTATTAAAGTTAGTGAGCAATTACAAGGATATTTAGATTATTTTTTAGAGAATGTCAATGATTTACTGGTTATTGAGGCTAAAAAAGAAGATTTAGATTATGGCATGACTCAACTGATTGCTGAATTAATTGCTTTAGAACAATGGCAAGAAAATCAGCAACAAACTTATCTAATTGGTGCTGTAACAACAGGAAAAATTTGGGAATTTGCTCAACTAAATCGCTTTCAAAAACAAATTGAGCAAGGTTTGGAAAGTTATCGTGTTCCTGAAGATATTGAATCTATAATGCGAATCTTAGTTCAAGCATTATCTCAATTATCTTCTGAAAATATAGAAAAATGGAGCTAAGCGGGTTCGAACCGCTGACCTCTGCAATGCCATTGCAGCGCTCTACCAACTGAGCTATAACCCCGAAAAGTCCATCTCCAAGTGTAACTCAAATATACCCTTCTTGTCAACGCACACAATTCCCATGCTAGAAACCTTAATTTTTTATTAAGAAACTTGCAATAAATAATTCATGCAATGACCCATTAAGAAGTACACAACCATCATTGCAGCAGCAGCTACGGCCACTAGTAAGCCTGCTAACATAAGGGAAAATTCTTTATGTTCGTAAGCCTTCTCCATTAAGTGTAGCGACCAGGCCACCAGTGCCACATCTATAAATAAAAGGGGTACTAACATAATAATTAATATAACTTAATGTTTCTTTACTAATATTAACATTGTTTTTTATAGTTGTCCTGAACCACATAGGGTGTGGTTAGGAACTTAACATCGGCTTAAGAAATAGGTCTGATTGGCAATTGCCGATCGCTTAAATAGTTTTTGATTTGTGCCACACTCAACTGCCCATAATGTAACAGGGAGGCGAGCAAAGCCGTTTGGGCCTTACCTGTGGTCAGTACTTCATAGATATGTTGGCAATTGCCAGCACCACCGGAAGCAATAACAGGAATTTCTACTGAATCTACGATCGCCCTAGTTAGTTCCAGGTCGTAACCAGCTTGAGTGCCATCAGCATCCATACTTGTCACCAGCAATTCTCCTGCACCTCGTTTTTCTGCTTCCTGTGCCCACTGGAGGGCATCTATACCAGTATTTTCCCTGCCACCACGCACATATACATCCCAACCGGGATTGTTGGGATCGTTTCTGCGTCTGGCATCAATGGCAATGACTATGCATTGGTTGCCAAAGCGATCGCTTGCTCGATTAATAAAATCTGGTTTACGTACCGCCGCAGAATTAATACTAACCTTATCTGCCCCGGCTCGTAACAAAGCTTTAACATTTTCTAAGGTTTGGATACCACCACCAACAGTCAGGGGAATGAAGACCTGCTCGGCGGTTCGGTACACTACGTCAATAATTGTGTCTCGCTGTTCATGAGTAGCTGTAATATCTAGAAATGCTAACTCATCGGCCCCAGCATCGTTGTAAACCTTTGCCATTTCCACCGGATCGCCGGCATCTTTAATATCGACAAAGTTAACTCCTTTTACAACTCGTCCCGCTTTCACATCTAAGCA
>JASJCX010000041.1 GCA_030065255.1 Calothrix sp. MO_167.B42
ACATTGCTCAAAAAGGTGAACTTTACTTCAATTTACACACTAAAGCTCAAACTTTTTATGGAGATATTCGGGGAAAACTCCGTCCAGTAATGTGAAGTGCAATGAATTCAGGTCTTATTTCAAAAAGGTGTAGTCTAAGCGGGACTACACCTGTTTCAGTTGCGCTCACAGCAAGAACAATTAATATCAAATCCGCTTGTGGGACTTACCATATTGTCGTCACCTCACCCCGTCGGTGGTGGACACCCCTCTGGTTACTAACTAGAGGGGAAGGGGGTGAGGTTTTTGCGGTAACTAATCATCCGGATTTCATATAAAAGGGCTGCTGTTGCTGTTGCCCATTCTATTCTTGTGATTGCGTATCATCGGATTCTACGTAATACACCTTATTCTGAACAGTATTCTTCGACTCAAGGACTGTCAACCGTCAACTTTCAACTGTCAACAGCTATACTTTCAAAATGTGGGTCTTTGGGAATATTATCTATGGGAAGAAAGGGATACATCAAGATCTTGCACAATAACGCAGTGAAATTTTCAGTGGAGGGGATCGCAATTATTTGACCTTAAATACCCCAGATAGTAGTTTTAAGCACTGAGTATTACTGATTTGATACTAAAGAAGCATGGAAATATTTGTGTCTTATGATATTCTGATGCGGAACGCCCACTATTTTCAATCTATCATCATAGCGATTGAGTTTAGCAAAATAATTTAGTTGATAGTATGTCAAATACTTTTTCTCAGATTGCATCTCCAGAGGTTTTAGCACCAGTTGCCGAGTATTTCAAAGTACTTTCAGAAGTCAGTAGGCTTCAGATTTTACGCTGTTTGCAAACTGGACCATTGAATGTCACAGAAATTGGCGAAGCAACTGGTTTAGGTCAAGCAAATCTTTCCAAACATTTAAAGGTATTAACTCAAGTTGGTCTTGTATCTCGCCAACCCCAGGGAGTGAGTGTCTATTACTCCATCTGCGATCCTACAGTATTTGCAGTTTGTGAATTAGTCTGCGATCGCATTAGCGCACAGATTCAAAAAAGAGCCCAGGAGTTTGAACAAATGAAAGCTTTCAGCACTCTGGCTAAATAAATATATTCTACCCTTGGCTGACGATTACTTCATAGCGAGTTATTTTTTGTTCCCTATTTTCAACACACAAACAGTTATACTCTGCCATATAATACCCTATGGGCGTAAATCCTCAGCTCGATTGTGTGCCAATCCACTCTGTGTCCGCCGCCATCGCATCTATATGAGAAAATGCTCCAATAATAGTAACTAATGACACATCAAAAATTATAGAGAATTAAATTATATTTGTCTTTTTTGGAACTCAGTAGTTCCAGGAATGTCTATATAATGACACAGCGAAGAAATCGCTGGTAAATAAAAGGTTGTTTATTCCATTCCATATTGGAGAAGTTATTCATGCAACGATTTTTAGTTGCCATTTTACCGATAGCGACTTTGGGCATTTTGGCATTTTCATCAACTACACAAGCCTATGAAAATAGTAATTTGAGTATTAAAATTGATGGAATCAAGAGTCAAAAAGGGCAAGTGTGTTTTAGTCTTTTCTCCAGTAGCCAGGGTTTTCCAGCTAATGAAAAGAAGGCACTTAAATCCCAGTGCGTTAAAGTTGCCAACAAATCTGTGAAAGCTAATTTTGGTCAATTGAAGCCTGGAAGCTATGCTGTTGCAGCCATTCACGATGCCAATGCAGATGGTACTCTTAATAGTAATATCATTGGTATTCCCAAAGAGGGGTTTGGGTTTTCCCGAAACCCCAGAATTTTGACTGGTCCACCAAAGTTTGGGGAATCAGCAGTTTTTGTTGTTGGGCCCCATACTAATATTGATATTCATTTGCAGTATCTTTTGTGACCTCAAGTCAGTCTTTCTCAGTTATCAGTTGTGAGCATTCCACTGGTAACTGTGCTGGGCTCTAGCTAAGATGAAGCTTGTTCTGCTGCCAATGCGGCCCTGACACTACAGGTTTGCTGATTCCATACATAAGCTCCAATTCCTACCACTAGATTGGCAATACTAGCTGCGATGAAAATACCTTGAACCCCAACTAATTTCCCTCCCAGGTACGCTAGGGGAATATAAAGTACAAAGGTCCGCATAACTGTCATTACCACAGAGGGGATTGGTTTACCAAGGGCATTGAATGCAGAATTCGCAACTAAAATTATCCCCGCAGCACCATAACTGACAGGTACTATCCACAGGTATAGAGTAGCAATAGTAACTACATTATTGTCAGAGTTAAATTGAGTTACTAACCATGGAGCCATTGGAACTAACATTAATGCTACTGCTATACCCCAAAATATACTGAAAAGAAAGCTCGATTTTAAAGCGACACCTACCCGTGTATACTTTTTTGCCCCCCAATTTTGTCCGACGAAGGGAGCAATACTGACAGAAAGAGCCATTAAAGTAATCAGACAAAATGATTCTAATCGGGAAGCGATACCAAAAGCGGCAACACTTTCAGCTCCGAAACTGGCTAGCAGACTGGTAATTATACCAATAGAAATGGGATTAATCATACTAGTACCAGCAGCAGGTAATCCCACATATAAAATATCTTTCCAACACTGCAAAGTTTCTTGCAAGTTGGGTAGTTTGAGATAAAGCATCTTTTCTTGGAAATGTAGCACGAGCAAAGATGCAACTAAGGTAGTAGCGCGGGAAATCAAGGTTGCTAAAGCCGCCCCTTGGATTCCCAGTTGGGGAAATCCTGCCCATCCCAAAATTAACAAAGGATCTAGAACTATATTAATACCAGCAGCAATGGTCATAATGATGCTAGGAGTGGCCGTATTACCAGCAGAGCGAATGGCACTATTACCAACCATAGGCACTACTAGAAATATCATGCCAAAGTACCAAATCTGCATATAATCCCTGACTAAGGGGAGTATCTCTGCATCGGCTCCTAAGGCTGTAAATAGGGGATCGATGGTGAATAAACCCAAGGTGACAAATATGCCTACAGAAAATAGCGAGAGAGTTAGACTATTAGTGGTAAAACGTTGCACCCGACTGCGGTCCCCTTCTCCAATGGCACGGGCTATAATGGATGATGCTCCCACTCCCAAACCCATAGCCAAACTTCCTAGAGTCATTACCACAGGGAAAGTAAAGCTCATGGCTGCCAAGTATTTTGCTCCTAATTGCCCCACAAAGTAAGTATCAGCTAAGTTAAAGGCAACCATGGCAAAGATTCCCCCCATCATTGGTAATGTCAGTTTTATCAGGTGACTACCAACATTGCCTTCGGTTAATTGCTGTCTCATAAAGATGAATTATATAGCTCCTTAACAAAAGTTAACTTTTTTTGATAGTTTTGGGAAGAAATTTCTTTTACAGGACTGTGGATGAATTGGTTGGTGTGCATAGCCAAACTAGTGGTTCATCGCATCAGTTTTGAGGTGCAACAGATCCCCGACTTCTCAAAGAAGTCGGGGATCTAAATTCCCTTGACAGCAGGAGCTACAGGAGCACAAATAGGGGAAGATATGTGAAAAAAACAGATCAATAATATACTTTTAGATCGTTTGCGATCGCCTGTCTACTAGTACATAAATATTGGGTTGATCTGATTATTAAATTGTCACGCATTTAAGTTGTATATGTGTGTTTGATTACAAAACATTAAATCTTCTTTCTCCTCTGCTCCCTGCCCCCTGCCCCCTGCCTCTTCCTGACACTCTCGGGTTTAAAACCACGGAGATTATTGTCACATCTGGTTGAACTAACAGAAATTGTTTTTACATCTTTTTGTCCGGGATTATACCAACATTGCTTTTGGTAGCCAGCCCAGACAATTTGCCATAGGGGTGGTGAACTTACCAAAAGCGATCGCCCGAAAGTTGACAATCTAGCCCGATATTTCATCACTTCTATAGTATCAGTATCCCCTATAGGTCTGATTTGTGTAATTGTGACTAAAGCTCGGTTTGGTTGCGGATAAATTACCTCTATTTGATGGGTTTTGTTTTTTAATTTGATATTGTAAAAGGCATTCATGGCGAGTACTTTCGGGTTTGTCCCTTGCCGTGAATATTTGATATTTTCTAGAGGTATGTTTGTATACTGTTCTTCCTTAGTGCGTGCCACAACACTTCTGATTGGCATCGCAGCAGGTAGGTTTGGTTGTTGGGCGGATTTTGAAGTATCTATTGGTGTCGATGGCTGATGATTAATAAAACGTAGGCCAGCGGCAACTGTGGCAAAGATACTCAGTATCACGAGAATCAATATTTTTGACTTTGCCGACATAACACTTAAAAAGTTATTGCAAACGGTTTAATTATCTGGTCGTATTTTAGATTGAGGAGTCACATTTTTTCTTCTTGCTTTGGGCTCAATCTTTTGCACTATGGGATCGTTGATAAGAAATACAAATAAATAGACCATGAAGATTGAAGATAGTTCCGCCCGTCGCTGGGGAGTGTGGGCGGGGTTTCCCTGCCCGGAGTGAAGGAGGGAAGAAATAACTATTAACTGCCAATTGTCAACCATAAACTTGGTAGTCAAGATACAATTCAATCTGGCACTAGCCGTTAAATTCTATCAATTGTCGATTCGTCAAACCTTCCTATGAGCATTCACGAAATATTCATGCCCGCACTCAGTTCCACCATGACCGAAGGTAAAATTGTTTCCTGGGAAAAATCCCCTGGAGATAAGGTAGAGAAGGGCCAAACAGTTGTGGTTGTGGAGTCAGACAAGGCAGACATGGATGTGGAATCTTTCTATGAAGGATATCTGGCACACATTGTAGTCCCAGCAGGTGAAAGTGCAGCAGTGGGAGCGGCGATCGCACTTTTGGCAGAAACTGAAGCTGAAATGGAAACAGCGATCGCTCAAGCAAAAACTTTGGCAAGTTCCACACCCCCACCTGTTGCTAGTACTAGCAGTTCCCCAGCAGCTCCAGAACCCACTGCGTCACCAGTTGCAGTGGCTGAAAATGGCTCTAATGGTTCCCATCGTTCCGGAAGAATTGTAGCTTCTCCCCGTGCCCGGAAGTTAGCTAAGGAGTTGAAGGTTGATTTAACTAATCTTACTGGTAGCGGTCCTTACGGTCGCATTGTTGCTGGGGATGTGGAAGCATCTGTTGGTAAAACTACACAGCCAACTCTACCCGTGGCACCAGCAGCAATACCCACAGCAGCACCAGCACCAGCACCAGCGCCAACACCCGTAGTCCCTGCCGTAGCTGGTCAAACTGTACCTTTAAATACTTTACAAAATGCTGTGGCACGGAATATGGTTGCTAGCCTATCCGTACCAATTATTCATGTCGGTTACACAATTACTACTGATGCCTTGGACAGTTTATATAAGCAAATTAAATCTAAGGGTGTAACTATGACGGCTCTACTAGCAAAAGCAGTAGCAGTCACCTTACAAAAGCATCCCATTATCAACGCTGCTTATGCCAACCAGGCAATTGTCTATCCTTCTGCAATTAATATTGCCGTAGCCGTGGCTATGGATGATGGTGGATTAATTACCCCAGTGTTACAAAATGCTGACCAATTGGATATTTATTCCCTATCTCGCAATTGGAAATCTTTGGTAAATAAGGCAAGGGGGAAAAAGCTACAACCAGAGGAGTATAGCACTGGTACATTTACCTTATCCAACTTAGGAATGTTTGGTGTGGATAGATTTGATGCAATTTTACCCCCCGGACAAGGTTCCATTATTGCTATTGGTGCATCCCGTCCCCAAGTTGTGGCTACAGAGGATGGTATGTTCGGCGTGCGGCGACAAATGCAGGTGAATATGACTTGCGATCACCGAATTATTTATGGTGCTCCGGCTGCGGCATTCTTACAAGATTTAGCGAAGTTGATTGAAACTAATCCCCAATCTCTAACAATGTAACGGTGGAAAAAAGCACGGTATTTAATTTATAGAAAAAGCTAAAAAATTAATCATCCCGTAGGGGCACGGCATCGGTCAATCTTTTATTCTCATAGAGGAATTGTCAAGATGCTGTGCCCTTTTGTGTGATTGAATATTAAGCTGAAATAGAATCGTAAAAATACTTAAGCACGATTGCGTCTGGTGCTAACTTTAATAAAATCAAATAAATGTGAAATTTGCGACACAAATCGCTAACATACAAGCTTCCAATCAGTAACATAAGAACTTAGCAGAGGGAACACAGACTTTTGTGAAGTGCTTAAAATTAGGGTAATAAATTATATCCGCTTAATAAATCGGCGGACTACCTGTTGAGGAACAGTTTTATCCCATTTGAGACTTGTCACTGAGCAGTTTACCCCACATTCTTGAGTGCTTGCTAATAAATCACCTATTTCATGCTGCGATCGCAAGAAATAGAATTTGATTCTCAATAAATTTATATTATTGAGAATAAGAACCCGATGTCACAAAATAACGTTGTTCCTGATTTTATAACCCGCATTCAAAAAAGAGGAACATCATATGGCAATTGATTTCCGAAGAACAACGATTAATTTCGATCCTACGCGTGGTAGAACACAAAGCGAGGTAGGAGCTGTTGTGTTTAGCAGAAGAGTGATGCGCGCAGATGTCGCGCTGAACGGCTTCGATATCAAGTTTACCGATGACGATCATCATGTGTATAGAGAGATGATCGATGCTCGCATCGACAGTATAAGAGACCAAACTGTATTTGTGCGAGTCAACTATCTGCTTCGAGACAAGTCAGGCAACATTGACGATGCTTACGATGGTCGTGTGGACGTGCTTGTGATTGCAGAAGTCCAATAGCAGCACCATCCGTACCTTATACGCCCCATAAAACCCACTACTGAGCTGTTCCTTGTAGTAGGAGTGATTTTTGGTTTGGGGGTAGGAAATAGGAACTTAAACTGAACTTACCCCGGAGCATTTATGATATTTCTCAGAGTAGTGACGATTTAGGCGCTGAAAACCTGACTGTGCCAAGACTTATGAGCGAACTCCCTACCGATTGGGTTAAATCGAATTAGTTGGAAACTAAATCTCCTTCGCCGTTTGGTAATCACGCCCATTCCCTACCGATTGGGTTAAATCGAATTAATTGAAAAAGCGGACTATAACAGTCCGCTTTTTGCTGTAATGGAAAATGTTTGTGAAGTGATCGCTCATTTGGAACAAGCGATAACGAGTAGCTTTTTCAGCAAACTTTCGGAAGGGAGCATCCCACTTTTTTTCAATCAGCAACGCCGTTAATTTACTGTTTCAAGCCGACAAAATGCGCTGTACGGTTAAGGTTAATTCAGGAAAGATTTGAGAAAGTATTTGCTGTTTTTTGGTAAAAACTGTTTGTTTATATTCTCTTATATCGAGTAATGAAACGGTTACTTTGTTTAGAAGTGGGTCAATAATCCAGTATTCGGGAACTCCAAAAGCAGCATATTCAAGGGATTTTTGTTCATAGTCTCGCTGTACCGATTCTTTGTTCACCACTTCTACAATCATGAGCGGGGGAATTTCCAGTACAGCAGATTTACCTTGGATTGATTGTCTGTGCTCTGGTGTCATGACAATGAGATCTGGCAGACGTGATTGATGTGGAGTTGTGCGAACTCCAGTACCACTGGGACGGACTTCCCAGTTTAGTTCTAATCTTTGTATTTCCTGGTAAAAATGAATCAGTAAAAAGGTGATGATGGCTTCATGTAAATCCGAGGCTGGGGGCATTTCTAGGAGTGCTCCATCTTCGAGCTCATAATGCTTCGATGTGCCGTCATTGTAGACCAAGTATTCTTCAAAGGTGTAAGTCCGTTCAACGGGTGCATAGCTCATCGTTAAATTCAGTTGATAGTTGATAGTTGACAGTTGACAGTTGACAGTATTAGGGAAACTTACTCATTACTCATTACTCATTACTCCCCCTGCCCCTGCCTCTTCGGTGACAGTCCTTGAGTCGAACAATACTATCTTAACCAAATAGATCGAGCGAAATTAATTCCATTCGGCGAGTACAATTTTACCAATAGTTTTACCCCTTTCAAGACGTTGATGAACATCCCGTAGATTCTGAGCATTAATAGGTTTGACTATATCATTGCAAGTTGTCACAATTACACCATCTTCAATCAATTGACTCAACTGATTAAGTAAATTACTTTGCTCTGCCATATCTTCTGTTTGATACATCGAGCGAGTAAACATAAATTCCCACACCATACCAGCACTTTTACTCTTTAAAGTACTCATATTCAGGGGTTGTTTATTTTCCACAATAGAACAAATCGTGCCTTGGGGTTTGATTGCTTGAGTCATAGCTTCCCAGTGACCATCGGTGTCGTTCAAGCAAAGAATATAATCAACATAGGGATAACCAATTTTATTAATTTCGTCCGCCAGGTTATGGCGATGATTAACCACTAAATCGGCACCAAGTTTTTGACACCAAGCAATAGTTTGTGGGCGAGAAGCAGTAGCAATGACATTCAGTTTGGCTAGCTTTTTTGCTAGTTGAATGGCAATAGAACCAACTCCCCCTGCACCGTTAACAATTAAAATTGATTTACCTGCATCTGCTCCTTGTTTGTCAATATTCAGTCTGGTAAACAGAGCTTCCCAAGCGGTGATAGCAGTCAAAGGAAAAGCTGCTGCATGAGCAAAATCTAAATTCTTGGGTTTACGACCGACAATTCTGGCATCCACCAACTGAAATTCACTGTTACTACCAGGACGGGTAATATCCCCTGCGTAGTAAACCTCGTCCCCAGGTTGAAATTCTGTTACCTCTTCTCCAATTTCTACCACCACACCTGCTGCATCCCAACCAAGAATGCGGGGTGCGGATTCCACCTTATCTTTCGGCGCACGGACTTTAGTATCCACTGGGTTAACGGAAATTGCTTTCACCTGTACTAGTAAATCTTTGCCTTTGGCTATGGGTTGAGGGATTTCCACATCTAACAGGCTATTTTCGTTGTTGATGGGTAAATATTGAGTTAAACCTACTGCTTTCATGGATTTTACCTGTAAATTTGAAATATTATTAGAGAGCATAAAAAAATAAATTATCCCCGAAGTGGGGTAGGCATTCGGAGCCTACTGATATGGACGGGCTAGAAGCCCATCCCACAATCAAAAATGGGATACTTGAAAAATTGTCATTCCCTTAGCTTTAGGGTCCTCATGTGTACACACAAGTCCTACTTATTTTCATTTGGGCTTATGTAGCCCCCTGAATCCCCTGCCCCCGTGACCCCCAATCCTGGGGGTACCTGGGGGTACCTGGGGGACGCATGAAAATTCTTGTTCCCCCAAAATTGGGGGTTAGGGGGCGTTTTGTGAGGGATTGGCTAAATTTGATTACTTGTGTGTACACCGTAGGCTTTAGGGCCGGGGCGGTTACTTTTTGGTTTGCACCGGAATGACCTGGAATTTGCCATCTGTGCGTATATAAATGATGCTCTCCTCTCTTGCTTTAGAAGAGACTTGATGCACAGAATTCCCCTGAGAACTGAAATAACTACCCGGCATTAAGGTCTTGACTCCGGTATCATTGGGCACTTTGTACTGTGGTTGACCCTGGATTACTACAGCGCGGAATGTCGAGCGGCTACGTATCTTTCCAGTAAATCCAGCTGGTAGCTTGATAAGAGTCCCGTACAACTGATTTTTCTGTGGGTTACCCCAAAGAAACGCTACCTTTGCTCCATTGGTAGAGGCGGGCATTCCGGGCTGATCGATCCAAACGATGTTCGATACGTCCACGTTAATCGGCTTGTCATCGCTAGAAAACGCCTTCTGTGGAGGAAGGACTCTAAATGCATCTTCAACCTCTATGTACGCCAGGCTGTTATTACCTTTGGCCGCGGTAATGTGTACGCCTCCGGCTGGCTGTGTCCAGAAAGAACTCGTCGGCATCCACATCTCTTCGGCATTAGGATCATCATTGTGAATGAGACCACTAATAACCACTCCACGGTAGGCAGTATTGTGAATATGAGGTGGAGACTTGAAGCCATCCGCTGGTTTAAGAAGAAAGCCTGCTGGTCCAGGGCCAGTACGATTGCCCCAAAGAGTACCAGCCTGTGGACTTTTGTCGCCACGGGCGGGGTTAAGCTGCTCCCACTTGACTTCGGACATCAACATAACCTGGGAGGTTGATTCGACTTCGGGTTTTAGGTCTATGCTTTGGGATGCAACCTGCTGCATGCTACCCAAGACGGTTACGAAGAGTGTAAGTGCGAGTAATAGAAACGTTCTTATGTTCTTCATTTTGATGATTTTAATTTTTTCAAGAGCGCAAGACTACCCAATCACCATATTTCACCAGTTCTATGCCTAAAAATATGATAAAAATGCAAATAATAACAAGTACGCACAATTTTGTTATGTAGTTACTTAAAAGTAACTATTGAAAAATTCAGATAATTATGACCGAAAAAGAAAAGGATACAAGCCCCCGGATTTATCTGTGGAAACAGACAAAAGATTTTATCATTATTCCAAGCCCCTGGCTTTAGACATGAGGTCAATCCAAAATCCAAAATCCAAAATCCAAAATTGAATGACGCAGAAAAATAATTGCGATCGCCCCTATGGATGCTCTGTGGAAGCCACTTTATCTGTAATTGGTGGACGGTGGAAACCCGTAATTATTTTTAATCTCTTGGAGAATGATGTCCTGCGCTTTGGTGAATTGAGGAAAAAAATCCCAGGTATCACCCAGCGCATGCTTACTAATCAATTACGGGAATTGGAAAAAGATAAAATTGTGGCGCGCAAAGTTTATGCTGAAGTACCGCCCCGTGTAGAATATTCTCTCACAGATTATGGTCTGACTCTGGAGCCAATTATGATTTCTATGAGAGATTGGGGAGCCGAGCATATGCATGTAAAATGTGATGAGTCATCACCTTTGTAAAGCATCTTTTTTAATTATCTGTGCTATGGATAGTTTGCTTCATAATCAATGTTTGGATATTGCAAATGCTTGGTATCAATTTTATAAAGAGGGTGGTCATTCTAGGGCGTGGTAGATAAAACTCTAACTGGGAAATTTAAATATTTCCGTATTATATTAGCGATTACTTACCAAAAATTGAATTTCAATGGGACTTACGCAATTGTCACAATCGGTGGTTGGTGCGTGATGTTATGAGTCTTATTGCTACGTTCAAATATTTTCGCGCTATCACGCACCCTACAACTGAAAATCAAAGATATTCAGAAATATTTCTACACCGATAATTCTCGCAACTTAGCCAAAACATTCTCAGCATGACCCTTCACTCTTACTTTAGTCCAAATATGAGCGATCGCTCCCTGGGGATTAATTAAAAAAGTCGATCGCACTACCCCCATATATTCTTTACCCATAAATTTCTTTAATTGCCAAACACCATAGGTTTCTGCTATCTGGTGTTCGGGATCGCTGAGTAAAGTAATTGACAATCCATGCTTGTCAATAAATTTACAATGGGATTTAGTGGAATCTGGGCTTACCCCTACAATCATCGCTCCCGACTCAGTAAAATCACTTTTTAGTTCAGTAAAATCTTTAGCTTCAGTGGTACAGCCAGGGGTATTATCCTTGGGATAAAAATAGAATACTAACCACTTACCCGTAAAATCTTGCAGGTTCTTTGTATTCCCATCTGCATCAATAGCAGAAAACTCGGGAGCTAAATTTCCTAATTGGAGCATAATATTATCAAGTGTCATGAATCTTATAATTGTGAATGGTCAAATATAAATTACTATTTTCAACACGATTTGAATTTACTATAAACAGGTATCATGACTCAAATCAAACATCTATTTATAAGTAAAAAGTGTAAATATATATTGCTACCACTGGGAGGGGTAACAACTTTAATTTTAGGTCTTCTTGCATATCTTTATTTTCCCCGTTCTTTGCCAACCAAACCATCATCATTTACTATAATTGCCCATCGAGGGGTTCATCAAACATTTTCTTCTGAGAATATCAATAATGATACCTGTACGGCAACAATTATTTACCCACCTATCCATAATTTTCTCGAAAATACTATTCCTTCAATTCGAGCAGCTTTTAAATATGGTGCGGATATAGTAGAAATTGATATTCATCCAACTACTGATAATCAACTGGCTGTATTCCACGATTGGACTATTGATTGCAGAACTAATGGCAAGGGAATCACCCACGAGCAAAGTATGAAAGACTTGAAAAAACTCGATATTGGATATGGTTATACCGCAGATAATGGTAAAACTTTCCCATTTCGTGGTCAAGCTGTAGGATTGATGCCGACCTTTGATGAAGTTATGGAAGAATTTCCTAATAAAAAATTTCTTGTTGACCAAAAAGATCGGTTTGATAAAACAGTAAAATTATTAGCAAATTCTTTAAAAAAATATCCTGCACAGCAACGAAAAAATATCTATTTGTTTTCAGGAGATGAACAATATAAATTTCTAAAAGAGCAAGCACCTGAGATAGAGAAACTCTTTTTAACTCGCAAAAAAATAAAAGATTGTATTCCTCAATATTTAGCAATGCTATTTTCTGGTTATATCGATAAATCTTGTCGAAAATATGCATTTGGTATACCAGTAAGTTACCTCAAATATGTTCCAGGTTGGCCTCATCTGTTTCTGAACAAATCCAGGCAAGCTGGCTTGAAAGTCTATGTAATTGAGGTTGATACAAAGTCAGATTGGCAACAAGTAAAAGATTTACCACTTGATGGCATTGTGACCAATCGAATTGAACTAATAGGACAGATGATTGGAACGAAGTGATTTTTGTCAATATGTCCAATTGTAAGTTACTAGGTAAAATTAAACATAAAACCTCACCTCGCCTGAGGTTACCCCTCTCCTTAATAAGGCTACAGTGTACACACAAGTCCTACTTGTTTTCGTTTAAGCCTATGAATGCCCCCTAAATCCCCCAATTCTGGGGGACTTTAAAAATTCTTGTTCCCCCAATTTTGGGGGTTAGGGGGCGGTTCGATGGAGACTTGGCTAAATTTGATTACTTGTGTGTACACGCGAGCCTTAATAAGGAGAGGGGCTGGGGGTGAGGTTCGCCTCTTACATTTAATTACGCCTATCTACTGATAAAAAAAACAGGCAATCTCACTACAAATGAGGGATATGTCGGTTTTTTTGGGTTAAATATTTGGCAGTAATGGCAAATAATAGGGGAAAACCTGTAGACTAGTATTCGGTCACACTAATTTTATAATTGATCAACCACATTAGCTCTCGCCATGCCCGTAGGGCTTTAGGCGCAAAGGGCGTAAAGGAAGAGAAAAAGAAGATAAATCCTGCAAAATTTTATTGGCAAAGCACTAGATCGAAAAAGTAGCTCCAACAGCAAACAGTAGCTTAATCAACTATGAATGTGATCCTTAAAGTTAATGGTCAACAGCATACTCTAACTATTGAACCACGTGTAACGCTCCTAGATGCTCTACGGGAGTATTTAGGATTAGTAGGTAGCAAAAAAGGGTGCGACCATGGCCAGTGTGGAGCCTGCACTGTTTTAATTGATGGTCAGCGAGTTTATTCTTGTCTCACCCTGGCAGTGATGCAGTCAGGTAAAGATATTGTCACCATTGAAGGCCTGGCAACAGGGGATAATCTTCATCCAGTACAGGAGGCGTTTATTGACAATGATGGCTTGCAATGCGGTTATTGTACTCCAGGACAAATTTGCGCTTCCGTGGCCCTGGTAGAGGAAGTGAAACGGGGTTGTGTGAGTGCGGTGACAGCGGATTTGCATAGTCCCCCACAATTAGGTGAACTCTCAGCAGCGGAAATCAAGGAACGATTGAGTGGCAACCTCTGCCGATGCAGTGCTTACAATGGCATTGTGGCAGCAGTACAGCAAGTAGCTGGACAAGAAACTCCCTCTCCTGTGGCAGCAGTAATGGTAAGTGAATCTGGGGATAAATAAAGTATTATGGATAACTTTACCTATAGCCGCGCCACTTCACTGTCAGATGCCACAAACCAGGCAGTTGCTGACCAAAATTCCCTGTTTATTGCCGGTGGCACGAATGTAGTTGACCGGCTGAAAGTATTCTTAGATAGGCCATCCCGGCTGATTGATATTTCTCGGTTGCAGATGGAGGAAATTGAACCCATGGCTGATGGTAGCCTGCGTTTGGGAGCCTTAGTTAGTAATACGGCAGTGGCGGATAATATTGATATTCGCCGCAATTATCCCATGTTAGCTAGGGCAATTCTCTCGGGTGCATCCCAACAAATTCGCAACATGGCTACGGTAGGGGGGAACCTGCTGCAACGTACCCGTTGCCCTTACTATTACGATACTGCTTTTCCTTGTAATAAAAGGATGCCAGGGACTGGTTGCCCCGCAGTTACGGGAGCTAATCGCAGCCATGCTATCCTTGGCGCTAGCGAGGAATGTGTGGCAGTTCACCCTTCAGATATGTGTGTTGCTCTAGCTGCCTTAGATGCGGTGGTGGAAGTGGCAAGCCCCCAAGGAGGACGGCAAATACCATTTACCGAATTTCACCGTCTACCGGGAAATACACCAGAACAAGACAGCAATTTACAACCAGGGGAATTAATTACCGCCGTCATTCTGCCTCCATTGTCCTTTGGTAAATCCGGGGTTTATTTAAAATTACGCGATCGCGCTTCCTATTCCTTTGCTTTAATCTCCGTAGCTGCGGCGATGAATTTATCAGGAAACCAAATCCAAGGGGTGCGTTTAGCAATGGGTGGGGTGGCACACAAGCCCTGGCGAGCCACGGCAGCAGAGGACTTTTTAATTGGTAAGTCTGCGAATACAGAAACATTTACCGAAGCGGCAGAAATTGCCTTACAGGGAGCTAATCCCTTAACTGATAACGGTTATAAAGTCGAACTGGCAAAGCGGGCAATTCGCCGCGCACTCACGGTTTCTGCCCAAGGAGGAGGGGTAATTTGACATCCTCACCGGGCTAAAGCCACGGTGATTCCTAAGACTCACGACTTAGGTTTCTGTTTCCTTCCCGTTCGGCTGACGCTCACGGCGGAAGCCTTACGGGTTTTTTGCAACTGCCCTTTAACGCTATGGTTATTAGGTCTTATGTTCGCTCCACAGACTGCAACGGTGTGTCCCACCGCCAAAATATTCTTAGCCGCATTGATATCCCGGTCATGGTTCGTCCCACAGTTGGGACAATTCCACTCTCTGATATTCAACGGCAATTTTTCAATAACGTGACCGCAATGTCCACATCGTTTAGAACTGGGAAACCATCGGTCAATCTTCGCCAAGGTTCGGCCGTACCATTTGGCTTTGTATTCCAGCTGCCTAACCAGTTCTCCCCATGCTGCATCGCTGATGGCACGGGAAAGCTTGGGATTTTTGACCATATTCTTAACTGCCAAATCCTCAACTACTATCGTTTGATTTTCACGAATCAGTCGAGTTGTCAGCTTATGGGCATGGTCTTTTCTGGAATCAGAAATCTTAGCTTGAATCCGAGCTACTTTGAGTCTTGCTTTGTCTCGATTTTGAGAGGCTTTTTGTTTACGACTCAAAGACTTTTGCGCTCTCCTCAGTTTTTGATAGTGCTTGTTAAAGGTTTTGGGATTGGCGATCTTTTCACCCGTACTCAGGGTAATAAGGCTGCTCACCCCAACATCCAAACCAACAGCATTGCCAACTGGTTGCATGGTTTGGTCAGTCGGATCATTGATTCGCAAACTAACAAACCATCGCCCAGAAGGTTCAAGCTTAACTGTGATGGTACTAGGCTCACAACCTTTTGGCAGTTGCCTAGACCATTTAATCGGCAGTGGCTCAGAACACTTCGCCAAGTAGACTTGTCCATCTTTCCATCGAAAAGCGGACTTGGTAAATTCTGCACTACCACCACTACGCTTCTTCTTGAAGTTGGGGTATTTCGCCCTACCAGCAAAGAAATTGGTAAAAGCAGTCTGCAAATGTCTCAACCCTTGTTGCAGTGGTACACAACTGACCTCGTTCAAAAACTGGAGGTCTTCAAGTTTTTTCCACTGCGTCAACATGGTGGATGTTTGAGCGTAATTTACTCGCTCTTGCTTCTCATACCAAGCCTCGGTTCTCGCTGCCAAGGCTTTGTTGAAAACCAACCGCACGCAACCAATTGTCCGGCGCAATATTTGTTCTTGCTCGGTAGTTGGGTAAAAACGGTATTGGTAGGTTTTTTCCATGCTTCACATTTTACCATATTCCATGTAAAGCCGTCGTAGAACGACGGGGTTTCAGACCCAAGGAGTTTCGATGAATCAAGTAACTGGTACTAGCATTAGCCGCAAGGATGGACGGGCAAAGGTTACGGGGCAAGCAACCTACGCTGCGGAACATCAAATTCCTGATTTAGTTCATGGTTATTTGGTAACTGCTACCATTGCCTGTGGCAAAATTAAAAGTATTGATACCCAAGCAGCAGAAAAAGCACCAGGGGTAATTGGGGTTTTCACCCATAAAAATCCTCCGGCGGTATGTAAACCAGCCAACGACTTTATGACCTCGAAAATATGCGAGGCAAGGTTACCATTAGCGGATGACCAAATTTACTACGCAGGACAAATTATTGGTTTGGTAGTAGCTGATACCTTTGAACGGGCACGTCATGCAGCCCATTTAGTTGAGGTAGAATACGCCACCCAGGAGCCGACTTTAGACCCCAACAAAGTAACCTACAAAGAAGCTCCATCCCTCTTTGGCCAGAGCATGAAGTTTGAGCAGGGGGATTGTGGCCAGGGTATGGCAGATGCAGCAGTCAAGATTACAGCCACATACAAAACTTCCACCGAACTCCACGCACAGATGGAACCCCATGCCATCATTGCCCACTGGCAGGATACGGACACTTTGACTGTTTACGAACCATCCCAATGGGTAACTGGTAGCCAGAACACCTATGCCGATCTGTTTCAAATTCCCCCCGAGAAGGTACGTATTATTACACCATTTATTGGCGGTGGTTTCGGTTCTAAGGCCTTTCCTTGGCCCCACAACATTCTCTGTGCCTCAGCAGCCCGTCAATTACAAATTCCTTTGAAAGTTGTTCTCAGTCGGCGGCAAATGACGGCAAATGCTGGACACCGTTCAGCAACCCAGCAGGTGATTAGCTTAGGAGCAAATGCCGATGGGAGCTTAATTGCCATAGACCATAGTGGTAAATCTTTTACCTCTCCAGTCGAGGATTTTACTGAACCATGTACGGGTGTGACACCAACAATGTATGCCGCCCCAAATCTGCGATTGGATCAGGAATTAGGGGTAATGAATGTTGGCACTCCCACATTCATGCGGGCTCCAGGGGAAAATCCAGGGTTGTGGGCTGTGGAGTCCGCCATGGATGAACTGGCATGGGAGTTAAATATAGATCCAGTGGAATTGCGGTTAAGAAATGAAACCAAGAAAAATCAGACAGATGGTTTACCATTCTCAGCCAAGGATTTTGCACAATGTTTGCGGGTGGGTGCAGAGCAATTTGGCTGGCAAGATAGACCAAAAAAAGTGCGTTCGGTTACCCGTGATGGGAAACTAATTGGTTGGGGTATGGCAGCATGCAACTTCCCGGCTTTAAAGGAGGGAGGAATATCAGTTACAGCCAAGCTATTAGCAGATGGTACTGCCCACATCCTCACCGGTGCTAATGATATGGGTACCGGTACATATACCATTATTGCAGGTACGGCAGCAGAGGTATTGGGACTACCCGCAGAACAGGTAAGGGTGGAGTTGGGAGATTCCTTATTACCCAATGGTGGTATGGCTGGTGGTTCCCAGATGACAGCCAGCCTGATACCAGCAGTCATGGCGGCTTGCCAGGAAGTTCTCAAGATTGCCCAAGCCGATACTGCCCAGTCAGCCTTAGCTAAATTGCATCAATCCGGAAAACCTGCCTTTGAAGCCACGGCTTCTGCAACTGGCGATGAAGGAGGAAAAAAATGGTCATTCCAATCTTGGGGAGCACATTTTTGTGAAGTCAGCGTTGATGAAGAAATCGCTCGGTTGCGGATCGAACGTTGGGTGTCAGTCATGAATATTGGGCGAGTCATGAATGCCAAAACCGCAGCCTCTCAAGTACGGGGTGGTGTGATTATGGGCATTGGACAAGCTTTGATGGAAGAGTGCCATTTTGATCCCAACATCGGCTATCCGGTAGTTTATGATTTGGCTACCTATCATTTTCCCAGCCACGCAGATATCCCTCGCATTCAGGTGACATTTGTGGGGGAACCGGACTACAACTTTAACGCCGCCGGGGTACGTGGTGTAGGTGAGATTGGGATTACAGGAGTTTGTGCTGCGATCGCGAATGCTGTTTACCATGCTACAGGTAAACGCGTTCGCAGTCTACCAATTACACCAGATAAGTTGTTGTGATACGGGTGGAAAGTATAACAGGACTTACGCAATTGTCACAATACATGGGTGATGTGTGACACTTCAAATGCGATTATGAGTTTAACAATCAAGCAAAGTGTCACACCACTACAAGAAAATATGCCAGTTGCGTAAGTCCTATATAATTGGGAAAGGTATGGAATGATTATTTATGACCTTATCTCCTCAGCTATCTGCAAACCTTTGTTTAGAAGAATTTTTGCAACTACCAGAAACTCAGCCAGCTAGGGAATATCTTGATAGTCAAATCTACCAAAAACAAATGCCACAAGGAGAACACAGTACCTTACAAAGTTTTTTGGTAACTAGTATTAACGAGATTGCTAAACCTGCAAAATTAGCTTATGCTTTTCCAGAGTTACGCTGTACATTTGGGGGAATGTCATTAGTTCCAGACGTTGCTGTTTTTGAATGGTTTCGTATTCCTTTACATCCAAATGGAAGAATTGCCAACAAATTTGAAATTCCTCCTGATTGGATTATTGAAATTCTTTCTCCAGAACAATCCCCTAACCGAGTTATCCGTAAAATCACCTTTTCTATCCAAAATGGTGCAAAGTTAGGTTGGTTTCTGGACTCTAATGACGAATCCATAATGGTTTTTCAGCCCAATCAATTACCTGAAATTAAACAGGGAAAAGATACTTTATCTATTCTCAATGTATTAGAAAATTGGCAATTATCTGTAGAAGATATTTTTAGCTGTTTGAGTTTTACTTGATATCAGGAAACCCAACATAAAGATTACTAGTTGTTGACACTCCCTGCTCTAAAGAGACAGGGATTCTCAGTTCATCGTAGCTACTTGCTCTACCAGGGTTTCCCCAAGCAGAGTAGAGGTTGCTATTCCCTGAGCGTTACTTTGGGGATGCCCTCCCCTAGCTCTTTCAAGAATGTTGATAGCTGCATTTACATCTCTTTGCAAAATGCATCCGCACTTACAATTGTGTGTTCTTTGACTGAGAGTCTTCTTAACTTTTACTCCACAATTAGAACAAATCTGGCTTGTATAGTGTGGCTTAACAGCTACCGTTTGACGACCATATTTATGAGAAAAATATTCAAGCCACTGTCTAAAAAGTCTCCAAGCTGCATCATTAATTGACTTTGCAAGACAGTGGTTTTTTACCATGTTCTTAACAATTAAATCTTCATAGGCGACTAAATCGTTAGATTGTGCTAGCGTGAGTGCTACTCTCTTAGCGAACTCGGTACGCTGCCTATTTACTTTTAAATGCTTTCGAGCATATATTTTTCTAGCTTTGCCTCGTCTGTTTGAACCTTTTTTATGCTTGTAAACACGACGCTGAGAACGTTTAATGTCTTTCTCAGCCTTGGGTAAAAATCTAGGATTCTCTACATGATTACCATTACTATCCGAGTAAAAATATTCAAGTCCTAGGTCTAAGCCAATTTGATTTCCAGTTGATTCTAGTTGTTTGGATGAATCAACATCAATGGAAAACTGACAGTAATATCCATCAGCACGACGTAGTAAACGCACTCGCTTAATTGACTTAACAAAGAATGTATGAATATCCCATTTACCAAGCAATTTAAGCTCACCAATTCCTTTTTTATCAGAAAAAGTAATGCGGCGCTTAGTTTTGTGTAACTTCCATCCAGAGGTCTTGTATTCAACCGAACGATTATCATGTTGAAATCTTGGATATCCCGTCTTGAAAAATCGCTCCTCTTGGGGAGACCCCAAGACCGCGTTTTTCGCTTTTTTACCTGGAACTTTCTTGAGACAATTCTCATAGAATCGAGAAATAGCTGACCAGGCTCTTTCTGCTGAGGATTGAACAGCCATACTATTTAAATCTTTGACAAATTTATACTCGTTACGTAGTTCTGTTGAATATTTATTCAAAGCAAATCTATCTATTTTCGTTTCTTTGCATGTGTCCATCCAATATCTCAAGCATTTATTACGAATGAATTGAGTAGTTCTAATCGCTTCACGAATTGCTTGATATTGTCTTGGTTTAGCTTTAACTTTATATTCCAAAACTAGCAACTTGTATCACCTCCTTAATGATATAACTCCAATTATGTTAACATTAATGTATTGTAATTGTACTGCGTACATGAGAAAAATTCCATTAAGTATTCGGATTAGTCCACGCCGAAAATATAAACTACAGTTATTAGCAGCAGAGGCAGATAAATCTATAACTCAATTAATTGAAGATTTAATCGATAATCTGCCTGAACCAAAAAAACCTAATATCATTGAGGGCTAAAGCCGAATGACAGCTTTCATCCCCGACTTAAAAGACGTTCATTCCTCAAAACTTTTTTGGTTTTGAGGAATTCACTTCGGGTTTTTCAGCATATTTTCTTATAAAGTTTACTTATTGACGCTGATCGAAAATTAGATAAATAGGGAAGAGGTACAAACATATCTTGGGAGCATCCCAATTTTTGAAAAAGCCCGCACTTCGTGCCGCCTTCGCTAACAGGCTAAAGCCTGGGGCTATACAAACCAAGTCCACGATTAGGTGGGCTAATAAAGTTAGTTCTCTTAACCCACCTAATCGTGGGTTTTGCTCTTATAGCGATACCCTAGAAGGGTATCGCATAAAAATTGGGATGCTCCCCATATCTTGAACCAATGAAGTGGAAGGGTAAGGTGGGCACTGCCCACCCTATTCATGGGCGAAACCCTGTAAATACCCAATTGTCGATCGCTAAAAACCTGCGTTATAACCAAAATAAAAGGTCAGTGCGAGGAGTGCGGTGGGTGAGAGGAGAAATACTTCAGCAACGCTATGCAATTGAGGAACAGTTAGGAAAAAAGGCGGGAAGACGTACTCTTCTGGCTCGTGACTTGGAAACTCAAGAGTTAGTTATTGTTAAACTCTTGACCTTTAGTAGTGATTTTGCTTGGGAAGACCTAAAACTGTTTCAACGGGAAGCAGAAACCTTAAAAGCACTAAAACATCCGACAATTCCCCGTTACATAGATTACTTTGAACTAGATTCAGCCCATAAAAGTTATGCCTTAGTTCAGAGTTATGTCAAAGGCAAATCCCTGGAAGAACATATGGGTTCGCAGGGAAAATTTACGGAGAAGCAAGTTAGAAATATTGCTGAAAAATTACTGGAAATCCTCATTTTTCTCCACCAGCGACAACCACCAGTCATTCACCGCGATATTAAACCCAGTAATATTATTTTGGCAGAT
>JASJCX010000042.1 GCA_030065255.1 Calothrix sp. MO_167.B42
CAAGGTAATGTGGATAAATTGCCATGCTCATTTGAATAGTTGGCAGCCATTTGTGGTGAGTGCAATTGAAGGAGACTATGCAAGGTTGGATTTTTATGCTCACCCCGTTCTATTAAATGAATTGGAGATTTGGTGCGATTCGTTGAAAGCAGAATCTGGTTCTTGTGTACTTAGCGTGCTAAATTAGTCATAAAATAACCCTGAAATGCTTGCTGAAACTAATTTACAAGCATTATTTCCTATGTTTTAGGCAAGATTAATGAAATTTAGACTATAAGCACCTGTAACCCTTGATTTTAAAGAAAAGTTATCGACTGTAATTAAACATTTAGCACGCTATCTACGAAAGAACCAGTTATACATTTTAAATTATGAACGAACATAAATATAGCGGTTCCTACTCAACTGAGGTGCACCAAAAGCCTTAATTCAAAAGTTCTTCACTCGGATTTCTCACAAGTGAGACAAAAATGCTTTAGTTAGCCAAATTTCAGATGATTTAATTAATACATCATCAAAATATCTCCAGAGCATAGGCAACCCTAAGTAAAAACAGAGTTAAATGAAGCCATGATTTATGGCTCATTGATTCGTCTTATGGTTAAGCGAATGGCATCTTAAACTTTTGTTTACGAATCAGCTCTATAATTGATGGTAACTATAACTTCCGTCGGCAAAGTTGAATTGCTCAAAATCGTAAGTCGCCATGGTAGTTCCACCTTGCTTCAGCTCGAACATAGTACCACCCAACCAATCATAATATATATGAAAGTCACTTTTTTTGTAAGAGCCTAGATTGAGTGTATCGAAACCGTCTCCACCATCTATTGTTGCATCACCAAAACCTTCAGCGTAGTCTTTCCCACTACCCATATCTATGTCGATATCCCCGCCAAAGCTGGAGGCTATGATCTTATCGTTCCCATCATCAGTATCAATATAGCCACCAACAATACCATAAGATTTATTTCCACTGGCATAGGCTATTATTTCGTCATCTCCACCCCCAGTATAAATATCGCCGTGAGTATTATTAATGGCGATCGCTTCATCAGATGCTTTAGCTCTAGCTTCTATTTTATCGTCTTGTGAACCGAGGGAAATATAGCCGTAAGTATTGTCAATGGCGATCGCTTTATCTTCAACTTGAGCAACGGCATCGAAAATACCTTGAACTAAAGCTTTATTTTCAGGAGCGGCATTAGCGAAAACAGAAGCTTCTGCTTCTGCAATGAGAGTAGAAAAAGAATTAGCTGTAGCAAAAATATTATCTTCACCCCGGTTCGTTCTAAGTTCGCCGTCTCTGTTGTTAATACCTGTAGCAACGACTTTTGCTTTAGCCAAACTTTGAGCGAATCCTGTAGCAACGGCTTGGAGACCTTCTGTAAATGGTTCTTGGGCAACAGCAGTGGCGAGGGCTAGGACATCTAGGGTCGCTGTGGCTTCTGCTCTGACAGCAGCTATGACCTCTCCATCAACGGTATCGTTACCCGAACCAGTACCAATTTCGCCGGTGTTCTTAATACCGTTAGCAATAGCTGTTATATCAATCACGGCAAGACTAGCCGCCATCGCACTAGCATCTACAGTATTAGCAATGGCTATGGCTTGAGTGATTGTGTTCGCTTGGGCGGAAATTAGTGCTACTGCTTTGCCGCTTACTAAATCATGGCCTCTGTTGGTATAGAGATTACCTTTGTTGATAATCCCATTAATATTAAGCTTTGCTTGAGCAGTGAATGTAGAAGAATCAACGGGATTGCTACCTAGACCGATATCTTCAGCTGCGGTCTCAACCGTAACCCTCAAATCAAAGCCAAGAGATGAAGTACCAATGAGCTGATCGTCACCTTTTAAGGTTTTGACAGTAGACCAACCAGGATTGAAGATAGTTTTACCTGGATTGACTACATCATCTGTGTCGGTAAAATGAAATGTACTTAAGTCAAAAAAATCGCTACTCATTTGTAAATTATTCTGGGTAAATTATCCTGTTAAAATTTGGTCTTTTTTTGATTTGCAGATGAAATCTTGTTTTTTTGACTTTTGCTTTTATTCGGCATACATGGCTGGCAATCGAAGTTGAAACTTACATAAAAAGTATTAGGGTGGGCATAGCCCGCCTTACTGTTGTTGAGGAGGTATTATAGATATAAATAAATTCCTGTATTTCATAAATTAAAACTCTATTTGAAGGAAAAGTCTAGGTCACTTTGGTAGTAACAATGGTTCTAGTCCAGAACAGACACACCTTAAAGTGGCACATATAGCGCTACGGGCAAGTAATAAGTAAGAAGTAATAAGTTTACTGTTCATAGGTTTCAACGTTTAATAACGTCCGCGCCCTAAGTTCGTAGTGCTATACATGATTGACTATTAAATGTATATAGGATCAAAACAAGTAGCCTGAAAAATGCACTTCACTAGATTGAGAAATGCTGTATGCCAGAGCAAGTATTGCAATGTAAATTATGTTTGATATATTTCTTGGCACCTTCACATACTTCTGTAAATTGACTGAATATTAGTAAACTTTCCCATTCTGCGATCGCTCCTTCAATTTTGATGGCACAAGTATAAAAATTAAAGCTACTCCTGTGAGGAGTAAAAGACCAGCAATAACGAGGGTTGTGTGTAAACCTGAAACGAATGCATTTCTAATTTCCTGTTGCAGTGCCACAGTCGAGATTGTGGATGGAATATCCCTGGGAATTTCGGCTAAATTACGCAAAGCCTGGGTAATAATTTTTTCTTGGAAACCGGAGGGTACATTCCACTCACTCAAAGAGTGTCTAAGATGGGAAGTTAGCCAGTGGGTGAGAATTGTTCCCTGGAGAGCAATTCCTAAAATTCCACCCAGACGATTACTAGCATTCAGTATGGCTGAGGCAATTCCCCCTTGGGTAGGGGGTGCAGAACTCATAGCTGCTGCTGCTATAGGTGTAAGGGTTAAGCCACCACCAAAACCAGCAAGAACCAGTTTCCATAAAATTGTTCCATATTCAGTATCAGCACTGATGCCGATAAACAAGAGTGTAGTTACCCCCGCTATTATCAATCCGAGCATAATCGTCAAGCGCCACCCGAATCTAGTAGAAAACCACCCAGAAACCAGTAAGCCAATTACAAAAGACATATTCAAAGGTAAAAAACGCATACCCGCAGCTACTGCTGAGTATCCCTGTACTTGCTGTAAAAATAGACTGAAAAGAAATAGCAAACTAAAAAAAGTAAACAATACCAAAACCTGAACCAGATTAACCACAGCAAAAGTTGTATTTTTAAACAACTTAAGTGGTAGCATTGGGTGGCTGCTGTGGGACTCCACCAGCAAAAATCCCCAAAAACTGAGTCCTACAACTGTCAGGAGTAACAGAATTAACGGCGATCGCCACACCCCAGCATTCGCTTCAATCAGGGCATAGGTGAGTGAACCCAGAAAAACTATACTCAGTAATAAACCTGGTATATCTATAGTCTGTTGACGTACATTTCTGACTTCCTTAACATAACTGGAGGTAATTACCCAAGCCATCAACCCAAACGGTACATTCATAAAGAAAGTACTTTGCCAACCAAAAACATCCACGAGTATTCCCCCAATCACGGGCCCAGAAATTAGGGCAATTCCTGATACCGCAGACCAGATAGCAATGGCTTGAGTTTTCTCCTTTGGTTCGGGAAAAGTATCATTAACAATAGCGAGGGAATTCGGTACTAATGCAGCTGCACCAATACCTTGAATAATTCTTCCCGCAATCAAAATAGGCAGATTAGGAGCAAAACCACAGGTTGTTGAGGCGATAATGAAGATTAGCACTCCTATCAGAAACACTCGCTTACGCCCATAAATATCTCCTAATGTTCCACTTGTCAGCACCAGACTAGCTGCTGGTAAGGTATAGGCATTGAGAATCCACTGCAATCCAGATACATTAGAACCTAAACTGACCTGAATCTGGGGAAGCGCTACATTCAAAACAGTGTCATCAGTCACAGTCATAAATAGAGCGAAACACATCCCCATGAGAGCGATCGCTTTAATCCGACTTCGAGCCATGTTCGTCAGTACCTCTGTGCAAGTGTTTCTGTAATTTTGCTTGTATTGCTAGTAGCAAGAATCTGCTGCACAATCTCTGCAATTTCAAATACAGCTCGATTGTTAATCCCAGCTACATTAGCCCGGTAGCGAGCAAAATTTTCTGGCTCTAAAAACTGCTCCACAGCCTTGTGGATATGGCGAAAACTCCGGACTACTATACCCACTTGCTTTTGTCGCACCCACTCAGCGTTATATTTTTCGTGGACTAGGGTACTAACATTACATTCGGTAATTACGGGTAATTGCATTGCTAATGCCTCACTAATGCTACCAGGACCAGGTTTACCAATGAAAAAGTCCGCAAGATGCATGTAGTAAGGAACATTTTCCGTAAAGGTGGTAACAAACCGCTTCTGGATGCTTTTGTTGTTGCGTAGAGTTTCTGCTAGTTCTTGATTGCGTCCGCACAGGAAAATAAGTTGTAGTTTTTCTCCAAAACACTGCAAACGTTTGGCAATTTCTAACATGGCTTGGGAACCATTACCACCAAACATCACTAATCCTGTAAGACAATCTGGATCTAACCCTAATTTTTCTCTTTCCCTGGTGCGATTACCCTCTAGAGGTTCGTAAAAACGCGGGTGAATCACCATCCCAGATGTTTGTATAATACACTCCTCCTTCACACCCAAAGTCTGCGCTTGTTCCAAAGCTTTTTCCGTACCACACATGGTGTAGTTATCTGTTTCCGGTTCAATCCAAAACCCTGGTGGATAATCAGCAAAATCTATCGGTAAAGTCACATAGGGAGTGCCCGGTTTTACTCGTTGCAAGCTTTCCGAAAGGATTTTATTACACATTGTCACTACGGAAATAACTAAATCTGGCTGCTGTTGCTGCCAGTAGCTTTCAAAAAACTTAACTCCAGCATCATAATTGAGTTTCACTAGCAGCTTATTCAGACGTATTTGCAGAAACCACAGCCATGTCCAGCCACTTTTTAACATCAAGTTATACAAGTCAGATACTGAACTTCCTAATAGCTTGTAGGCATTCATGACCTTTTTTTGTTCGGTCATACTTGCCATAATGTCATCCATGTCAGTGACTTGGAACTCCCAAGGTAGTTGTTGCTGTTGAGCGATCGCCCGAATTGCATGATAGGTGGCGTAATGTCCACCACCACCCTTACCAGTAACAACATTAATCAAAAACTTTTTTTTCGGTGTGATTTCAATATTCATGTTTTCATCCTCTAGATATAATTTAGTAAATGTTTGTTGATCAAAAATAGAGTATATAATTTAAACTAAGTTGCATTCAAAGATAGTACCCAGTCATTGCGACGTAAGGAAGCAATCTCATTGACTCGAGCTACTACGATAGAACGCAACTTGGTATTACAAAAATTACCGTTCAACGGCAGCATATTAGCTCTTATATAGCCGTGAAACCATTGACAAAAATTAAGCAAACTAGAGCATTACCCAGAGGAATACAAAAGTTATCTGTTCCTCTGGGAGCAATCAATTCAACGATAGTAGTTGTGAGGGCAATAGATAGACACATTAGCCACCATTCCCAAGGTAAACCATTGAAGAAAACTATTAACAATAGAGGTAATAAACTCCCCATGAAAACAGAAAATGTTCCCAGTAAAGATTTGCGATTAATTTCACCCACACCCCAGACACGTAGTTTCTGCTTGCCCCATATAGTTCCGATGATTTCACCTAAAGCATCACCAATTGTGATGGGGAAAAAAATCAAAGATGGAAACAGCAATAGATAGCTGGAATCAGCCAGATTATTTATGGCGGCACTTTCTAATAAGGATAATGGGAATAAACTCAGAAAAGAAAGTTGAGCCATGAAAATATTTTTTCTACCGTATATCCCGTCACGAATCCTACTGGTAGCCCCATATAGTATTCCAGCTAAACCAAATATTTTGTTCGAGGGATAGCTAATGATAAAAAGAGAAACTGCAATTACTTGGAAAAGTAGTGTTACTTTCAAAGATACTTGGGTATCTTGAATGAGTAAGTTAAAGATAAGTAATCTCCAGCAACCTGTTGAAATATGAAGCAGTTTACGAGAAAGACCATCTACGATTCTCAGATTTCTATCGCTATATCTATCAACAAAATATTTTAAGTCGAAATGCTTTTTGCGATTGGAAAAAATCAATCTGCGTTCTGCTAAGGGCATTTTTAGACGACGGAGAAGAGACCACTTAAAGAAAGCGAATAAAGGATAAAGAATGATTATTTCTAGAACAAGTGCTATGAAATAAACTAGAGCTTTATAATCAAAAAAAAACGAATTCAATGGATTAAAATGATTCATATTATTTCTGTGGTCAAAGAAATTATTTTTTCAATAAAGCAAGGTTCGGGGCAGAGAACATTTCCAGGCTTTCCTTAAGCTTTTCTCTATCGTCCAAAGCTCTCACACTAATATTTGACCACTCTGTTGGCAGTCCCCCATATTGAAAAAGACCAAAAGAAGCTTTAGTAATTCTAGGAAGTTCCGGATCGAGATGGGCGTTATCTTCTTGACACAGCCAAATATTAGGTTCAGGCTTACCTTTCTTCCAAATACGAAACCGCCCACAATTTACACCGTTTTCCATAATAACTTGATGCCTGACACTGTAGGTAACGCCCGCCCGGAGCGAAAGTTTGACTTTCTTTTCAGACTTGATCACCCATGAATCTTCCTTATCGTACAGGCAGTCTCCCCAAGCCATCCAAATCTGAAGCCATCCCTTATTGTCGATCGTCGCCAGCCCCGCAGTGGAATAACCGGGTTTAATACCCAGATCGGGGGACTGTTCTGTATGTCCAGCAAAAAAATCGCTCAATCCCAGGAAGTGGGAACCATTTCCATTACTGGCAAACTTCACGTCATAGGTCGATTCCTGGCTACCATAAGGAGAACCTAGCAGTAGGAGAATATCAGAACCCACTGGTATTAGCGAACGAATTACATTGTTTTGGCGATCGATCTCAAAGTTCCCGTTTACAACTTGACCAATTTCCTGAATGCTACGGTAACTACTGAGATTGTGCAAATTCAGGGGGAGAGATAAGGGCTGAGAATTCCAGTGAAATTCAGCATTCAACACCTCAACTTCTCCCTCCCTATCTTCGATTTGAATGCTGATACTATTCCATCCTTCTTGAAGTGCTGGACTATCAATCGGGATTTCAACGTTGAAGTAACCCGGTTGATCTTTCAATCGCAGCACTGATGGGGTTCTAGTTTTCCAGGGATACTTAGGCCACCCTAACTTCGGTTTTGGTTCTACATAAAAATGAACTGGCGAGCCACCGTTTAGCAGATACACTGAACGTACCACAGGCAGCTTGGCATCTGTCTTTCCCAGAATATTGATATCGTTGTGTCGCCAACGAAATTGTTGTCGGTTGCCGTGTAGTAGTTGAATCATCAATCCTATACCTATTTTAAAAGTTTATAAAACCAATTTGGTATCTTTGCTTGAAATACAAAAGCTTCAGGAAAACCCCTCTCCCACTCAGTCTCAACCAGTAATTTTTTTACTTTTAACCGCCATCCGAATCCCTCCAGAAGCAGTAAAAGTAAGTCCGCGACGTACTGATTTAGGAGGACGGCGATCAAGAAGTTCCAATTCTACTTGAGATAAAATAGTAGCCAAGATCAACTTCATTTCAAACACGGCAAAAGCATCTCCCAAACAGCGACGATGTCCGCCACCAAAAGGAATAAATTCATAACGAGAGAATTGACGTTCTAAAAACCTTTCTGGCTTGAATTTTTTTGGTTCGGGATATAAATCTTCTCTTTGATGAGTGAGATAAATAGAGGGAAATAGAGAAGTTCCTGGTGCAAACTCATATCCCATTAACTCAAAAGGTTCTTTTAACTGACGACCAACTATGGCTTCAACAGGATTCATTCTCAAAGTTTCTGAGATAACAGCATTGAGATAGGGAAGTTTATTAATGGTAATTAGATCGGCATTTTTGTCCAGAGAATCTAATTCTGTTTTTAGTTTTGCACCTACTGCTGGAAGAGAATGAAGCCAATAAAATGTCCAAGCTAAAGTACTAGCAGTACTTTCATGTCCTGCATAGAGAATAGTCAACAACTCATCGCGTATTTCATCATCATTCATCTGTTCTCCTGATTCATCGGAAGCAGTAAGCAACAAACTGAGGATATCTTCACCGAGAGTATCGGGATTTTCGCGACGGCGATCAATTTCTGTTTGTAAAATTTCGAGGATAATTTGTCTTTGTCGGACAAATTTAGCCCAAGGAGTCCAAGAGCCCAAATCTTTTTGTAGTGCAGGAACAAAGAGAAACATGGATTTCCAAGGACTGGTAAATATTTCTAGCCAATCGAGTAAAATTTCTCTAAGGTGATCGTATTTTTCCCCTTCATCTAAACCAAAAACAGTTCTGAGAATAATTCGTAGGGCAATTTCTGTAGTGTAGTCGTGGATGTGAATAGTTTGTCCGACTTTCCACTGACTAATAACTTCATTTGTGATCTCAATCATGGTTTGACTATAGTTTGCGATCCTTTTGCCATGAAAAGGTGGCATCAATAGCTTTCGCTGTTTTTGGTGTCTCACTCCCTCGATGACAGGTAAAGAATTATCTCCTAACAAAGCTCTAACTGGCGCGGAAGGGTCTGCTCCGATGTCAAATACACTTGGATCGGCTGTAAAGACTTTTTCAATCGCTTTGGGGTCGCTAAAAATCACACAGGAAGGAAACATTGATGACTCAGGAACATAAAAAATATCTCCATACTTTTCCTGGTTTTTTTCTAATAAGCCAAATGAATCTATCAATGACTGAATAACTAAGATGATTCCAGGAGTTTGAGGACCATCAGGTAGTTTTGTTTTGGTTTGCAAAGATGTTAAGTAACTCATGAATAAATTATTAATTACTATTAATTACGATTGGGATTTTAAGAAAAGCTGATGAAACTTATTAAATTTAGGGTTAATCTCCTAATAAAATTCAAAATTGCGATCGCTGCTTTAGCTTTGATGGCAGAAGTACCAGCATTAAAACTATACCTAGAAGCAATGTTAAACAAGCAACAAAAAGTGTTGTATGTAACCCCAACACAAATCCATTTCTAATTTCCTGCTGTAGTGCCAAGGTGGAAATTGTGGATGGAATATCCTGGGAAATTTGAGTTAAATATTGTAAAGGCTCCGCAGCAATTTTGTCTTGAAGAACGGAGGGTAACTTCCACTCACTCAGAGATTGTCTGAGAACCGAGTCTAGTCGCTGGGAAAGGATTGTCCCCTGAATGGCAATTCCTAAAATCCCCCCAAACTGAATGCTAATGCTAGATATTGCCGAAGCAATTCCCTCTTGAATGGGGAGTACTGAATTCATTGCCCCTGAAGCTAAGGGTGCTACTGTCAAACCGCCCCCAAATCCCGACAGCATAAGATACCAGAGAATTTCTCCGTATTCAGTATCTACACTAATACGGGTCAGTGCCAAGGTGGCGATACTTGCTATGACTAAACCACTAATAATGGGAAAACGCCACCCCAATCTAGCAGCCACCCATCCAGAAGCAAAGGCAGCTATGATAATCGCTCCATTCATGGGCAAAAAGCACATTCCCGTAGTTACGGCTGAATATCCTCGCACATTCTGTAAAAAGATACTCAGAATAAAGAATAAGCCCCCCGAAGTGAAAAATACCAAAGTTTGAGTAATGATAATCACGGCAAATGTTTGGTTTCTCAGCAAAGGCAGAGGAATAATAGGGTGAGTGCTGCGGGACTCAACAAGCCAAAAACCTAAAAAGCTAAAACCGCCCACCCCTAGCAACCCAATTGTATGGGGCGACAACCATGCGCCGTTACTCCCATCGGTGAGCGCCCAGGTGAGGGAAGCAATCGTCACAATACTGAGCAACAGTCCGAACACATCTAGGTGTTGTGCGATCGCATATCTATCTTCTTTATAACCACGGAAGGTCATAATCAAAGTAATAACACCCAGAGGGATATTAAAAAGAAAGATACTTTGCCACCCCAAGACATCCACAAACAACCCGCCTAATCCAGGACCTGCTAACATAGCCAGGGCTGATACCGCAGACCAGATGCCAATTGCTTTTGTTCTTTCTTCTGGATCGGGGTAAATAGCGGTAACTATAGTCAGCGAAAGGGGGATCAATGCAGCAGCACCAATGCCTTGAAATGCTCGCCCAAAGATCAGAATTTCCAGATTAGGTGCCAATCCGCAGATTGCGGAGGCGACTGTAAAAATAATTAATCCATATATAAAAATGCGCCTAAGTCCATAGAGATCACCAAATTTGCCAGTAGCTAGTAATAAGCTCGCCACAGGTAAGTGATAGGCATTGAGAATCCACTGTATATCTGCAACATTTGCGCCCAAGCTCCTCTGAATCTGGGGCAGTGCCACATCCGTAGAAGTACCATCAAAATTAGTCATAAAGAGTGCCAAACACATGGCAGCCAGGGCGATCGCTCTGCTGCGGTCTGGTTTTGCTGCGATCGCTAAATTTGGGTTAGGTAAGGAGTCGTTAGCAGATTTTGCATCTTCGATTTGTTTCATAATTTGTAGTTAATGTTGAGAACTAATCTCTGGTAAAAACTCAATTTTTCTTATTATTAAGTCACCTATGTAAATCTTGAATGATGATGTTTACTAGTGAAAATAACTATCGAAACAAGCATTAGAAAACATCCCATTGGGATCGCACTCTTCACGCAGACGAATAAAATCATGCCATTTTTCATACCTGCTTGTACGGTAACCAGACAGCCTTCAACTTTGACCAAATTTTTATATCGATCAAGGATGGTATATGTACCATCGGTTGCGGGAATGGGAGCAGCAGAATGTAAAGACCCTATAGTTCTAACTTTGAGATTTTGTAGTGCTACTTTGGCTTATTTATGCTTCTGTAGTCAAGTTAGCTACTGCACGGGGAGAAAAACTATAGAGCAAAACTTTACTTTTAATAATCTGACTTTTTCCTAATTTATTTTGATTCGATTCTGAAAAAGATTGGAGATAATAATTATTTAAGTAAGATTTATCTAATAAATATTTTCTGTTTGCGTAAGCAAACTATGAGATTTATAACCCGTGCCAACGGGTTTTGATCGCGTAGCTGTTACTTGCGATCGCTGTTCTAAGATTGTTTGCAAAAAATCAACTACTTCAAATAACGCTTGATTATTCAGATTGTTAAGATTAGCCCGATAGCGAGCATAATTTTCTGGTTGAATCAGCTTGGTAACAGCTTGCTTGATGTCCCGAAAATTAGAGATTACAATCCCGACATCTTTTTCTTTAATTGATTCACAGCAGTATTTTTCTTGAATCATAGTCAGGGCATTGCCTTCTGTAATTATGGGCAGTTTCATTGCCATAGCTTCGCTAATGCTGACGTTACCTGGTTTACCAATAAAAAAATCGGCAAGACTCATATAGTAAGGAATGTCTTCAGTAAAGGTAGTTACAAATCGCTTTTGCCTACCCTGACTTTGACGGAGTGCTGAAGCTAACTCTTGATCGCGTCCGCAAAGAAAGATAAGTTGCAGTTGGTCTTGAAAACACTCCAGACGCTTGGCAATGTCGAGCATCACCTTAGAACCATTACCGCCAAACATGACCAAACCTGTAGGACAATCGGGATTTAAACCTAATTTTTGTCTTTGGCTACCTCGATCCCAGAAAACTGGTTGGTAAAAGTTAGGATGTATTACCAGTCCCGAAGTTTTGACGATGCGATCTGCTTTCACGCCTAGCAAACGAGCCTGTTCTAATGCTTTTTCCGTACCACAGACTAAATAGTTTCCCGTTTCTGGTTCGCTCCAAAATGCAGGAGGACAATCGGCAAAATCTGTCAAAATTGTCACTACAGGAGTACCTGGTTTTGCCCTTTGAATACTCTCCCAAATTGCTTTGTTGAATAAAGGCATCACCGAAATAATCAGATCGGGTTGTTGTTCGCGCCAGTGTTGCTCAAAAAGGCTGACACCCATCTTGTAGTTGAGCTTGACTAATAACTTATTGAGGCGCATCATCAATAGCCACAGCCATGTCCAGCCACTCTGCACCATACTGTTATAGAGGTCATGAGCTGAGAAGCCTAATAAATCGTAGGCATTCTTTACCTTCTTTCGTTGGGACAATTTAGTAATGATGTCATCCATGTCGGTGACTTGAAACTGCCAAGGAAGTTTTTGTTGCTCGACAACTGCCTTAATTGCATAATAGGTTGCGTAATGTCCAGCACCACCCTGTCCCGTAATTACATTAATCGCATACTCTTTCTTGAAACCAGTTTTATTAGTCATGTCTGTGTTGCACCCATTTCGTTCTGCGATCGCCTTGCTAAAATAGGAATTATCATTAGATTCGCCATTATCTTATTTCGGTAGTTTTGGAATGAGGTGAGAGTAAATCCTATGCTTGTAGTCAGCTAACTTGAAATTGGCAAATTTCTTAAACTTATTGAGGATTTGCGGAAAAACGACGAGTAAATCCTTGATCAGCAACAATGTTCCTCCGTTCCATTGCTTAATTACGGCGAGATAGCAACAGATTTTTTCGTACCAAGTCAAGGGAGCTTCCCATACAGAAATCATACACTCACTAAATATTCGCCAATGGGGAAAGAGTATTTTTCCTTTTTTAGCGGGGTCGAACCACAAAGTATAGGCATGAAAATCGGGAAACAGATCAATTGATTGTTTGGAATTTTCGCTATCGTTATTAAAAACTAAGAAATCTTGAGAGAAGAGGCTTATTGATTGGTGCGCGTGTTTTCTGTAAAAGAATAGGTATTCGGGGATTTCATAAAACCGACCGAGAAGAGCAAATTTTAACAGCAAAATTCCATCTGCATGGGAGTAGTTGCCCATAAGTGGTTCGATCTTTCTGAGAATACTGGTGCGTATTACGCCAAAAATTGGAAAACACAGGTGTTGATTAAGAAGCTCGTGAAAACGCTCCTGCGGTTTAGGTGAATTAGTATTTAGTTTGACTTTGTACTCCTGTAAAACGCTTCCGCGATCATCAATAACTTTTGCCTGGGAGTGACACAAAAGCACAGAAGGATCTCGTTCGAGAACCTCAACGCATCTCAGCAAAAAATTCGGAGCGAGTACGTCATCATGGGCAGCCCACTTGAAGTACTTACCCGAGGACAATTCAAAAACACGATTGAAATTCCAAGCTGCACCTAGATTTTGTTCGCTGCGGTAGTAATGGATGCGAGAGTCACGAGCCACGTATTCCCGACAAATCTTTTCAGTTGCATCCGTTGAGGCATTATCAGAAATGATCAACTCAAAATTCTCAAAGGTTTGACTCAAAATTGAATCTAAAGCCTCTCTGATAAAATTTGCGCCGTTGTATACTGGCATTCCGATACTTAGTAATGGATCATTCTTACTCATTGGCTTTTTTTGCTTCTATTGGCAGTTTAAATTTGGTTTTCTAAGATTATGATGTTTTAATTTTGACATTATTTTTTTCACTTATTCTATTGTTAAATATCTTATTTATTAAAATATTTCTTAATTTCGTACTTCAAAAGGATCTAAATTTCACAAAGGTATAGTTCCCAGGGGAAAATAGCAAAAATACAAGGCTTTGTTTGCTAGTTGTTACTTGCAGTTGTTGCATGGGACTTATCTTTCCTTGGGTAATGAGTTGTTAGAGTTTGCTGTATAAGATCACTAACCTCAAACACAGCACGGTTATTTAGAGCAGTAACATTGGCACGGTAGCGAGCAAAAGTTTCTGGGTCTAAAAAATGCCCCACTGCCGTTTGAATTTGGTTAAAATTACGCAGTACCAAACCTACCTGTTTTTCTCGAACCCATTCAGTGTTATAGCGTTCGTGAATTAGGGTGGAACCATTGCATTCTGTAATCACGGGTAGCTTCATTACTAATGCTTCACTGAGGCTACCAGGTCCCGGTTTGCCAATAAAGAAATCGGCAAGATGCATATAATAAGGAACGTCTGTGGTAAAAGTGGTAATAAAGCGTTTCTGGATGCCTTGGTATTGGCGTAAACTCTCTGCTAGTTCTTCATTGCGCCCGCAAAGGAATATCAGTTGGAGCTTTTCCCCAAAACATTCCAGACGTTTGGCAATTTCTAACATAGCTTGGGAACCATTACCACCAAACATCACAATTCCTGTGAGACAATCTGGATCTAAACCCAAACGTTCTCTTTCCCTACGGCGTTCGCCTTCTAGGGGCTTGTAAAAACGAGGGTGAATCACCATCCCAGAACCTTGAATAATTCGCTCTTGTTTTACTCCTAAAGCACGAGCTTGTTGGACTGCTTTTTCAGTGCCACAAACGTTATAATTTTCTATTTCTGGTTCCATCCAAAATGCGGGGGGGTAATCAGCAAAATCTATCAAAACAGTAATATAAGGGGTGCCTGGTTTGGCTTTCTGTAAAGCTTCATATAGTCCTTTGTTATACAAAGGCATTGCGGAAACTACGATATCTGGCTGTTGCTCGCGCCAGTGTTGCTCAAAAAACTGCACACCAACCTCATAATTGAGTTTGACCAGGAATTTATTCAGTCGCATTTTCAATGGCCATAACCATGTCCAGCCACTTTTAAGCATCATGTTATACAGGTCATGACCGGAAAAACCGAACATTTCGTAGGCATTTTGGATTTGATTTTGTTGGGTAAGTTCGGTGATGATTTCATCCATGTCAGTGACTTGGAACCGCCAAGGTAGCTGTTGTTGCTCAGCAACAGCGCGGATAGCATGATAGGTAGCGTAATGTCCGCCACCACCTTGTCCGGTGATCACATTAATCACAAACTCGTTTTTTGAGGATGACGGTGTTGGTAATATTTCCATAAATAAACTGCTCTCCAGAAGTTGCTTGCTTGTTTACTGAGTTGGAACCAGGTTTGGTTGTTTTATACTTATTACTACTTTGAATTGACTATTTCTTTTTCAAACAAGCCCAATGCCCGCACCACAGCTTGATCCATGTCGTAGTATTTGTAATCTCCCAAGCGTCCGGCAAACAGTACTGTGCCCTTGAGTTGTTCTACTTCTTTGAGATAAAGGTTTAGGCGATCGCGGTTTTCTTCATTTAAAATCGGATAATAGGGGTCATTTCTACCCGGTACATAAGCTTGGGGATATTCCATTACCAAGGTAGTTTTGGGAGAGGTTTGACCTGATAAATACTTTTGTTCAGTGATGCGGGTAATCTCGTAGTCGTTGGGGTAGTTAACTGTACCCACTTCTTGATAATATTCCTGATCTAAAGTCTCGAATTGAAAGCGGATGCTGCGATAGGGCAATTCCCCATACATATAGTCAAAGAATGTATCAATTGGTGCTGTACAAATTATGCGGTTAAACTTAACGTCCTTTATTATTTCGCGGTAATCTGTATTCAATAGTACTTTAATATTAGGATGAGCTAGCATCTTCCGGAACATTTCGGTGTAGCCTAACTTGGGCATTGCCTGGTATTGGTCTTGAAAGTAACGGTTATCCCTACTGATATAAACAGGCACTCTTCCCGTAACACCCCGATCCAGTTCCTCTGGTTTTACACCCCATTGTTTCATGGTGTAGCGAAGGAAGATATTTTCATAGATGTAATCAGCTAAAAAAGTTAAATCACCACTAGCACTTTCACGCAGTTTTAATATTGGTACTTTCACCCCAAAACCAAAGTTTTCTAGCAGTAAATTCTCTAGCTTTTCTGCATATTTGGGAGGAAATAGAGCATAAAGGGAATTGAGATTAAAAGGGATGGGAACCTTTTTACCTTCTACTACTCCCAATACATGATGATGGTAATGTCTCCATTCAGTAAATTGGGAGAGGTAATCCCAAACTTTTTTCGATTTGGTGTGAAATATGTGTGGGCCGTATTTATGGACGAGGATACCATGCTCATTGTAGTAATCATAGGCATTGCCGCCAATGTGGTCTCGCCGTTCTACAATTAGTACTCGCTGTCCAAGCTGGGTTGCTATGCGTTCAGCCATTACACAAGCTGAGTATCCTGCCCCGACGATCAGCCAATCAAATATCATTAGATTTTAATCCGGTTATTTTATGTTGTGGACAGTGCAAATATCTTGATTAATTGATTTTTAAAGAGTCCTCATCCCATTGGATGCCAATTGGCTATGGGAAGCACTCACATCTAGTCTTTGCAGCAGATGTTCCCCCACCCGAATGGCATTGGCGATGATTGTTAGGGTTGGGTTTAAAGCGGCACTAGATGGGAAAAAAGCACCATCAACAACGTAAAGGTTATCGACATCATGGGTGCGACAATTGAGATCCAGTACAGAAGTTTTCGGATTTTCCCCAAAGCGACAGGTTCCGCATTGATGACCTACATCTTGCAAGGACATCTCTGTGGTGAAAAAGATGGATAATGGCTCAATAGACCTTAATACTCGTTTCCAGCGCTTGACTAAACGATTTAAGCCTTCATCGTTGTTATTGGTATATTCCAGAACAATCTTATCCCCTTGGACACGGACACGATTATTGGGATCTGGTAAGTCTTCTGCCATCAGAAACCAAGGAGTCATGCGTTCAGTAGCAGCTTTCAACACGGCTCTAGGAATCAGTTTGGGGGGAATTGGACTCTTGGCGATCGCTCTCTCTTCATTGATATTACCGAGGGTTTGCACATGACCCATAGGATAGGGAAAATCAGCCTCTCCCCAATAAAAATCGTTCACAGCCAGTGTTTTGGGATATACTGTCGGGTTTGGTTTTGTCCCCAAAGCAACAATCGCCGAAATTTTATGACGCATATAGTTGCGTCCCACCAAATCGGAACTATTGGCTAATCCGTTGGGATATTGTTCATTGGCAGATTTCAGTAGTAATACAGCTGAGTTAATAGCACCACAAGCCACAACTACAATATCCCCAGAGAACATTTGGCGATCGCCTGCAATTTCTGCTTCTACCCCAGTTACTTGACGACCCGATGCACTGGTATGTAATTTTAATACTTTGGCTTCAGTAATCAAAGTTAAATTGGGATAAACCGTTGCTGGACGCACAGCATTAAAGTCAGCATCCGCTTTGCCATTAACCATACATGGGAAGCCATCGCAGGTATTGCAACGCACACAAGCACTTAAAAAACGATTGGCTTCATTAAGCTTAATTCCCAAGGGTTGGTAAGAAGGATGAAAACCCCGATCCTTAAGGACATCATCAATTTTTTTGATATAGGGTTCATGGCTAATTGGAGGAAAGGGATATTCTGTGTCACTAAGGGGTTCAGTGGGATCTATTCCCCGTTGACCATGTACTTCATAAAGTTGCTCTGCTTTGGTGTAGTATGGCTCAAAATCTTGGTACTTTAGAGGCCATTCTGGGGAAATACCATCTTTATGCAGGACTTCTTCAAAATCCCGCTCTCGGAATCTATATAACGCGCTACCATAAAATTTAGTGTTTCCACCAACATAATAATGGGTAAATGGACGAAATGATTGACCATCCTTGTCATACCATAGTTCACTGGTGCGATAGCGTTCTTTGCCGTAAACTTCTTGGGACTCCCAATTCGCTTTTTCTTTGGGAAGAAAATTTCCCCGCTCTAATACCAAAATTTTCTTACCACTGGGTGCTAGGGTACGTGCTAAAGTTCCTCCTCCTGCACCTGTACCAATTATGATTACATCGTAATGAGAATTTTTCATTATGGTTTTCTGATCAAGCTCTTTGAAGAATAATTAGGTAAAAATTAATTGCGGATTAAATACTCTGCCTGCATTTGCTTTTGAGCGCAGTTGTGATTCGTTTCTATAACTCCAGCTTTTTTAATCATCGAATCTCCCCATTCTGGAGATAATTGTGAAAGGGCATAAAAGACTTTGACAGCAAAACTATCAAGTATGACTTCCTTGCGATTTTGCTGAATAGATTCAATGACTACATCTGCCACTTCTGTTGGTTCCGCAATACGTACCCCACTCGGTGCTGGCATATCTAAGGCAAGGAACATACCGGCATTGGTACAACCTGGACAGATGACAGAAACGCCGATATTAGTATTAGCTAATTCCTGGCGTATTGCCTCAGACCATGCAATTAAACCAGCTTTACTGGCAGAATAAATACTATTAAAAGGTGCTGCTTTTTTACCGGCTCCAGAAGAAATATTAACGATATGTCCAATGTTGCGTTCAAGCATACTTGGTAGCAGTAAACGAGTTAACTCCATTGGTGCATGAAGATTTAGGGTTAATATAGATTGAATATCTTCTGAAGTGTAATTTTGAAAAGGTCTAAATTTTTCAATGGCGGCATTATTAATGACAATATCTACTTCACCTGCAATTTGGTTAATTTTCTCTACCAGAGTCGGTAATTCTGCTAATTTGGTAATATCAAAGGGAATGCTGATTGCTTTTCCACCCGTAGCATTAATCTCAGCAGATATTTTTTCTAGACCTGACTGAGAGCGAGAAACGCCAACTACAGTTGCTCCCTCTTGTGCTAAAGTTCGGGCAATAAATGCCCCAATGCCTCCTGAAGCACCAGTTAAAAGAACTGTTTTACCTGCTATATTTTTCATGTTTTTTCTCCCTTTTATATAATTTTTTTAAACTTGAATCAGTTTTTGTTTAGCTTTTAAATCGGAGTTTTCCAGGATTTTTTCCAAAATATCCACAACTTCAAATACAGCCCGATTATGATAATTTTCAACAGGAGTTTTATAACTAGTAAAGTTATCAGGTGCAATTAACTCGGCAACCGCTTTATTAATATCTCGAAAATTCTCAACTGCAATGCCCAATTGATTATCTACAAGCCAATCAGCACTAGCCCTTTCTTGAAACAGAGTCATGGTATGATTACACTCAGTAATTACTGGCAATTTCCTGGCTATAGCTTCGCTTACACCCACACTACCGGGTTTGCCAATGAAGAAATCACATAAATCCATATAGTAGGGAATTTGGCTGGTAAAACCTTCAACAAATTTAGGAAAACGACTAGAACGATTTCGCAACTCAGTTGCTAATTTTTCATTCCGTCCGCAAATGAAAATAAGTTGAATTTCCAGGGATGAATTTTCTAAACCCTCGGCAATTTCCAGCATTTCTGGTGCCCCATAACTGCCAAAAATAACTAAGCCAGTGGGTAAATCTGGCTTCAGTCCCAAACGTTGTCTTTCAATAGTGCGATCGACCGTCACAGGCTGATAAAATCGGGGATGGATTACTACTCCAGAAGTACGGTAAATTCTTGACTCTGGATAACCGAAAGATTGTGCCTGTTTAACTGCTTTTTCGGAAGGACAAATTAGTAATTGTTCTTGCGGTTCAATCCAGAAGTTGGGAGGGCAATCAGCAAAATCTGTAATGGAAGTCACAAAGGGTGTTTCTGGTAGTTCTGCCCCCAAGCTTTCACAAAGTACTCGATTGATTAATGGCATCAAGGAAACAACTAAATTAGGCTGATGTTCGCGCCAATATTTTCTCAGTAAGTTGCACCAAGCACGATGACGCAAGCGAATTTCCAGTTTAAATAGAGGAACTGATAAAGGATCGTTAATCAGTTTTGCCCACTTTTTTTTCAGAACCAAATTGTTGTAGACAAACTGGGGTCTAGTGGTACCAAAAACTTCTTTAAAAACCTCAACTACTTCAACTTGCCAGGGCAATTGTCGCTTGGCAACAACTTCTTTCAAAGCATTAGCAGTACTGCGATGACCTGCACCCATGTCATATATTGTGAAATATACTTTTTTCATATAACTAATTATCTTATTTTCTGCTATTTTGGATACTATCTTTTGTTTGATAATGATTTTTAATTGAATGATTACTTTTTTAAAAAAACTTTATTTTCAAAAGATTATTCGCGTTGATTGCAACTTTTTATCCGCATTTGATTTAGTCTAGTTACCCCCAGCCAACGATTAACTGCGTCTCCTAATCTAGGAAAAAATTGTTCTGTAGCTAATAATAATCTTGTAAGAGTTTGCATCATGATATTGCCATTAACAATTATCTCTGCTTGGTTTAGTTCCATAGCTCTGATAACAGCTTTAGCCACATCTTCTGCTTGAGATATGCCTGCTAATTTGGGTGCAGGTACGCCAGTATCTGCAAGCATTCCATAGTTAGAAATATATCCAGGGCAAACAGTAGAAATATGTACACCAGTACTAGCTAATTCTTGCCTTACAGCATTACTCCACATCAGCAAGCCAGCTTTACTGGCAGAATAAATACTGTCATAAGGATGACCTTTTTTTGCAGCAAGGGAAGCTATATTGACAATGTGACCACTACCTTGATTTAACATATTTGGTAGTAGCAATCGAGTTAATTCCATTGCAGCTAGTAAATTGATAGATAAAACTGACTGGATATCTTTAATAGAGTAATCTTGAAAGACTTTATATATTTCTATGCCAGCGTTATTAATTAAAATATCAACTGAACCAATATTTTCAATTTTTTCTACCAAGATTGGTAGTTGTTCTACATTGCTAATATCAAAGGGAATACCCATCCCTTTACCACCTAAAGCATTGATTGATGAACAAATTCGATCTAGTCCCTCTTGGGAACGAGAAATACAAATTACAGTTGCTTGTTTTTGTGCTAGTTCATGAGCAATAAATCTGCCAATACCCCGCGATGCACCTGTTAAAAGTATTGTTTTACCTGCGATGATTGTCATATCATTTATCAGCTAGGTTTTCATGAAGAGAGGCAAAATGCTTACCACCCAATTCAATTTGTCTTTGTTTAATTCCGGTTTCTAATCTTGTTAATAAATACTCCAAATTACTGGTGATTATATTCGTTCCGTGATCTGGTTCAATTAAACTAGCCAAAACAATCTTGCTATCATTTTTGTCCGCTACATTATGAATGCTCAGAAAGTTAAAAACTCCTGATTCATAAGTTCCACAAGGTACAGATGGATTATCGACTCCAGCATAATATTCTTGGGACTTAAACCATTCTCTGGAAGGATATCCGTGAAAATGAATTATCGGCGCACCTGCTTGAATTAGTTCAGGTGTGTATAGTGCGGTTGCGAGAGCAATCGCTACCATTACATAGGTATCATAAGAAGGTTTAATATCTACTTCATTTGAGTTGATTCCTGAAGGTAATTGTAGACATAATTGATTTTTTAAACCCATTCTGACAATATCATGCTCTAAATTTAAAGCTGTTTTATTTGCTCCGTAACGAGAACATACTAACCAGATATCAGGAATTTGCTTATAGACATATTTATCTTTGATTTTGGTTTTGATATATCGTCTTCCAATGTCATTTTGGCGAACTTCATTGTTACTAAATCCGTCTACAGATAATAAATTATCCCACTCATTGGCTGATATTTCTACAGTACCAACGTATTGTGGTGGTTCTGCATATGCTACAAAACCATAGGAAACACCAGTTCTACCATTGACAATTGAATCAACAATATCTCTATG
>JASJCX010000043.1 GCA_030065255.1 Calothrix sp. MO_167.B42
TATCAGGGGTAGAGGATAAAACCGCATTAGCGAAGCCATGCCTGAAAGGCTTTAGGCGCAAAGAGCGCGAAGGAAGAGGAAGAGAGGACAGGTATAGAATTTGATTTACCCGGCAGAATTAATGTGGTGGAGTACTACTGCTTTGTCCCATTAATTTTGATGGCTATTTCCCAGTCGTCTTTAGACGACTTTAGTTATTAGACTGGGGTTTTCAACCTCAGGCGGATGTGATATAAACCCCATAAATATGATGGGTTGGATAATGAACCGCATTAGCGAAGCCATGCCCGTAGGGCTTTAGGCGCAAAGGGCGCAAAGGACAGAAGAAAGAAGAGAAATAGAGATTTCAATTTATCCATCAAAACTAATGGGACAGAACACTAGTACTCCGCCAAGGGAACTATGCCAGGTTAATAATGAGAATAAAAAGTTCTTTTCTCCCCACACTCCTCACACTTCCCACACTCCCCCATCTCCCCCTACCCAACAAAATTGCTTTGGTGGACTACTAGGGTATTGTAAAAAATTGGGATACTCTTCCCACTCCCCTACGGTTGCAAAATCAACTTCCATTCTTTGTGTTCAGCATTCCATAACGGTTCAGGAGTTTCTCCTACCACATAGGGACCCCAATAACGGCGGGAACCATCTTCAGCAAAGGCTACTAATATATCTCCTTTGGTTAAAGTTACAGTTCCTTGTGGTAGAGATACAATCAAACCTTTACCACTTCCTTCTTGGGGAGCAAAGTCCCAATGGGCGGGAAGGTTGTATTTGTTACTCTTGCCAGCTATGTTTTTTTCATTTTTTTCACCCAAACTATGAGCTAGCAAAACAATACGCATAGGTATCTCTGTTTTATTACTGATGCGTAATGTTCCTTTGGTTATTAATTTTTGGTTAGATTCAGGAAGTTGTGAAACTAATGTATTAGTTGTGGTGGTTGGATTTAGTTGTGGAGTTGGAGATTGAGCATTATTTATTTGTGTAGAAGTAGATGGCGATACTTCTAAATTAGTAGTATCCGGTTCTACAGATATACTTAACCCATAGCATCCCACAGTCAATCCTAAGGAAGATACTGCGATCGCAATGTGACGATACATTGAGAATTTACCCTAATAATTTTGATTGAGTCATAGCCTTTGCGAGCACCACAAAAGCAATAAATATAACTTATAGATTCTATGGACAATTAATCCTGCGATTAGATATTGTAGTGCTTCATCCCATTAATTTTGATGAGTTGTAGGAATTTAGATCCCCGACTTGTTTAAGAAGTTGGGGATCTGTTGCCCCTCAAAACTAATGCGATGGAGCACTAGTCAGGTATTACCTTTATATCCCTATGGTGACAAAATTTATCAACTTTGGTCGGGAGCATCCAAAATTTTCACAAATCATTATCTTCTATAATTTCTTCTACTAAGTCTGATGTCACCACCGAATCAATAGATTCACTAAAATCATCTGTCAAACTTACTACTTCTCCGTCAAAGAATTGTGCCAACCGTTTAGCTGCAACCATGACTTCATCTGCATCCCAGTTACGGTTTTCCCCTGGTGATGAAACCTGAATTTGCATGGGTGGGGAAGGGGATGTTGGAACTACACCATTAGTCTTTTTTGTGACTAAACCGTTACTAATAGTTGGAGTTGCAACGGATTGGTGCATTTCTACACCAGGCTCTTTCACTGGTGTTGGTTCTGGTGTTTGAGGAATGGTTACTAGTTCTGGTTTGGGAATTGGAACTGAGCTATGTTGGGGAATTTCTCTGTTGTGGGAAGTAGGTTTTGTCTGGGATTGATGGGTACCAACTAAGCTAACTTCTAATTTCTGTGGGTAAATTTGAGCAAATGCTTGTTCCACATCAGCCAATTTCCCTTGAGCAAGTTTTACTAGTTTTGGCGATAATCCCACAACTGCTGCATCTTGGTTAACACTTAATAAATGTCCGTGTTGCTTAAATAAGGCTTGAGCTGGTATTGGTAAATGTCCCAGAACTTGATTCCAGATTTCATCTAAGGATTTTGGGGGAGCTTGTGTATGAGCAGTTGTTTGAGAATTAGGAGCTGTTTGAGTTGGTTGAGGATTAGGAGTTATTTGAGAATTAGGAGTTGTTTGAGTTGGTTGAGGATTAGGATTTATTTGAGAATTAGAAGTTGTTTGGGATGGTTGAGCCGTAGGATTTGATTGAGAATTAAAAGTTGTTTGAGGTGGTGGAGAAGCGGGAACTGTTTTATTGGCTGCTGGTTGATTAATTCTGGTGGGAGTCACTTGAGTTTGTGGTGTGGTTTGTGCTTCAGGTAATAATCCTAATAAAGTGACTTCCAGCCATAAACGAGGCTGAGTAGTATTTTTAATTTGAACTTCCGCTGTACGTAAATGTTGCTGTCCTCGCAAAATAGTATTGGCATCAAATTGTCGGGCAAAATTAACTAGGGATTGCCATGTTTCTGGGGTACAAGCAATTAAATCCTGACGATTGGGTGCAGCTTGAGCAATTAGTAAATCGCGGTAAAAAGCGGCGAGATTTTGCAGAATAATCAGGGGTTCTCGCCCCCGGTCTAAAATTTGTCTAGTAGTATCTAATAATGCTTCTGGGCTATTGTGAGCGATCGCATCTAATAAAGCTAGTAGATCCCGTTCTGCCACGGAGCCAACTAAATCCCAAACCCTATCTGGGGTGACTTCCCCGGCAAGTAAACTCAACTGATCTAAAAGACTTTCCGCATCCCGCAATCCTCCTTGGGCAGTTTGGGCAACTAAGGTAATGGCTTGGGTAGAAATATTAATACTTTCATTAGCAGCAATTTCACTTAAATGTCCCACCATATCTTCCAAGGCGATGCGGCGAAAATCAAATCGCTGACAACGGGAAATAATTGTGGGTAAAACCCTTTGGGGGTCCGTGGTAGCTAAGACAAAGACAACGTATTGAGGGGGTTCTTCTAGGGTTTTGAGGAGGGCATTAAATGCTGCGGTACTGAGCATGTGGCATTCATCCACCACATAAACCTTGTAGCGGCATTGTACAGGAGCAAACTGAGCCCTTTCGATCACCTCACGAATATTATCAACCCCAGTATTACTAGCAGCATCAATTTCAATCACATCTAGGGTAGAGCTTTTATTAATGCCCACACATACATCACATTTACCACAAGGATCGGCAGTGGGGCGTGAGCTACCCAAGCAATTGAGAGATTTGGCAAGAATCCGAGCACTAGAAGTCTTCCCCGTCCCCCTAGGCCCAGTAAACAAATAAGCAGGGGCAATTTTACCAGTGCGAATCGCATTGGTAAGGGTAGTAGCAATCGCCTCTTGTCCTACTAGTTGAGCAAAACTCTGGGGACGATACTTGTGATGTAGGGGTTCGTAAGACATGGCTGGGAAATGTCAATGCCTTGGCAAAATGGCACTGTAACATAAACCGAAAGTCAGGGATGCAATTATTTTATCGAAAACTCGGGTTACTAACCCCTTTTCCTATCCCCCCTGCTCCGGAGCTCCCTTCCCCCCCTGCCTCTTCAGTGAAGATATTAATTGTTACATCAATATGATGACATGAGCCTCTTGTTACCAGACATCGCTAAAATCTTTAGGGTAATCTCAGAAATAATTACGGATACGGTAGATGCTCAAGCGGCTGATTCAATGGATTAAAAACTTTTTCCAACGCTTGTTTGGTAAACGACAAAAATCATCCCAGATAGAGGGTAATATCCAATCACAACCTCCTCCCCTCAGTGATACAGATTTAGAGTTTCTCTTCACTGAATTATTAGAGGGGGTAAATCAAGCAAAGGGACAAGCCTGGGCAATAAAGTGGCTACAGAATCTCGAACATCGAGTTCCCGAGGAACGGTGGTTACAATGGCTAGAAGGTTTTAGCGACAGGTTAATGGCATCTTCCACCCCTAACAATGAATTGGCTTCTCGCATGGTGGAACTAGGTGAATTGGAAGTTGGGGATGTGGGAGACTATGCCCATGACATTGGCATGGATTTGTTGACCCGTAACCAGAAAGAGCCTATCTTCGAGTATGAAGGACCAGATGCTACACCATCCCCATTTTCAACTGATTCGACCGATGCCAATGATTTTGCCTTGGGCGAGGAAAGTATATTTACAGGAGATATGTCTTCCCATCCTATAATTACTACTGGGGAAGATGAAGCTGATAACCTCCCCGAGGGAGAATATCAAACAGTTTCTTTAGATGAATTATTTTCAATGTTGCAACAAGACCGGAATCTCTGCCAGCAAATTGCCCAACAACTTGGTATAAAAACCGAAGATCCAGAAGCGATTATTCAAGAACTGATTAATCAATTTAATCAGGAAAATCAATCTCAAACCAATGAATAAAGGAACTTCAAAAATACAGGACTTACACAATTGTCACAATACACCGGTGGTGGTTGACCAAGAACAGGTTGTGGGGTCATTTCAGTTATCAGTTATCAGTTATCAGTTACCCCATCGATAAATCGAGGGGCTTGAAATAAGGAAAATACTTTTTTCCTTTCCACGGATAAATCTGGGGGCTTGTATCCTGTTTATTTTTTGGTCAATCGGTAATCCAAAATCCAATAATCCAAAATCTAAAATCCAAAATCCAAAATTGAATGACTAAGTGTTATCTGTAACATCCTTAGCTGGGAGAAATGGGGCAGCAGACTGTGTAATCTCTAAGATATATAGGAATACTAGCAAATTAGGCAAAAATATAGCTCAGTATACCTGTTGTCAAATTGTCACAAGACTGATTAAATCAATGACTTATGGACTATCCAATATTATGAAGACCATCGCACTAGTTATTTAACTAGTTTGAATGTATATTTATACACAGTTTTCGCCATCAGGCGGATGCTTTACACCATCACCATTAGGTGGCTCCTTGGGGAGCATGACAACAATCGAGGAAAATATCCCAAAGTGCGGCAGATGCTCAAGCAGCTATTGCAGTGGCTTCAACGTTTTTTCAAGTGGTTATCTGGGGGTAAATGGATTTCTTCGCAACCGGTTGTGGAGAGAGAAAAACTTGCACCTCCTTTGCCAAAACTGACTAATTCCGATTTGGAATTTTTGTTCACCCAGCTACTTGAAGGTGTATATCAAGCAAGGGGACAAGAATGGGCGTTGAAGTATTTGCAACGCATGGAACATCGGATTGACAAACAACGCTGGTTGGAATGGCTAGATGGTTTTGGCGATCGCTTGTTGGCTTCTCCCTCCCCTAATGCTGAGTTGGCTTCCCGGCTGATACAGTTGGGCGAGTTGGATATAGGGGAAATGGGGGAAGTGGCCTATGACATCGGTATTACGCTGATGACGCGGAACCTGGGAGATGATTTGCTCCAGGGGGAGATGGCCCAATCAGATTTGGCTGAAGATGAATCGCCACAAGTTTTGGAGTACCAGGTACCCGATTATTTTGCGGAATACCAAGGGGAATACCAAGCGGAATCTGAAGCAGGATCGGTAACTGAAACCCAAGCCCAATATCAACAGGAGCAAGTTTGGGAATATGAAGCCCCTGATATTCAGGAGCCAGTTGATACGGATTCCCAATTTAAGACAATTCCCCAACCGTGGTTATATGCAGGTAATACCACGGAAAATTTATTTGCACCCCCAATCGAAGAGGTTTGGCAATCTCCCACCCCTGATATAGAGGAACAAGTTTCCACCGATTCCCAGCTCCCAGAACCTCTACAGCCGTGGTTATATGATGGTGATACCACAGAGAATTCATTTGCACCCCCAATCGAAGAAGTTTGGCAATCCCCCACCCCTGATGGCCAACTGACTCACCCCACACCGGAATTAGGGGAAGAACAGGGAGAAAAAGAGATAGAAATCTCCCCCACCACACCCCTGAACCCTAATCACCAAAATCATGGTATTCAAGTCAGGCAAGCCCCAGGGGAAGAAGCTGCATTAGCCCAAAATCAAAATCCCAATTGGGAACAGTTACAGGCTCCTGTAGCAGATACCTTAGATGAATTATTAGTGCGGTTGCAGCAGAGTGCCAGCTTAGTCCAACAATTGTCCTCTGGTTTGCATCATCAAACCTTAGAATCCCCCCAATTACCAGGACAGGAAATCCCCCAAGATGCAGCCCAACAAGCTCAGAATTGGTTTTTCCAAGGACTGCAACAGGCAAAAAACGGTAACCTAACTGCTGCATTATCATCCTATGAACGGGCCATCGCTCTCCAACCCCAAGCCTATGAATATTGGTTTAACACCGGTTTGGCCCTATTCCACCTAGGTAACTATGATTCAGCCCTCACAGCTTACCAACGAGCGATCGCTATTAAACCAGATTTATATAAGGGTTGGTATAACCAAGGTATCACTTTAGCAGCCTTGTCAAGGCTAGAAGAGGCAATTACGGCCTTCGATCGAGCCATCGCCATTAAGCCAGATTACCAGGAAGCTTGGGCCGATCGCGGTTCGGTGTTACGCAAGTTAAAACAATACCAGCCAGCCATCGCTAGTTACGACAGAGCATTACAAATCCAACCCCAAAACCCGGAAAGTTTGTACCATCAAGGCATGGTACTCGCCGCCTCTGGACAAATTCAAGCAGCCATCAAAAATTACGGCAAAGCCCTACAACTCCAACCCACCCACACAGATGCTTGGTATAAATTAGGTGAGGCATTGGTCAAATTAGGACGGTCTGAAGATGCCCTCCCCTACTACGAACGAGCCATGGAACTGAACCCAGACCATTACCAAGCTTGGTGCGGTCGCTCCCTGGCTTTGTATAATCTAGGACACTACAATGAAGCTCTGGTTAGTAGTGAAACGGCCCTAGAAATTAACCCCCAACATGATTTAGGTTGGTATCAAAGGGGAATAATTCTCTCTAGTTTGGGCAGACCAGAAGAAGCCATCGCCTCCTATAATCAAGCAATTGAAATTACACCCCAATTAGAACTAGCCTGGTTACAAAGGGGAATTTCCCTGTATCAATTAGGACAATGGGAAACAGCAATTACCAGCTTTGACAGAACCATTGCCATTGCTCCCCAAAACCATGAAGCTTGGTACTTTAAAGGTACAGCCCTAGATAAATTAGCACGGTGGCAAGAAGCGATCGCTGCCTACGAGCAAGCCAGCCAAATTCAACCAGACTTCCATGATGTATGGATTGATAAAGGGGTGGCTTTAATTCAACTAGGACAACTAGAACTAGCCATCGCCGCCTGGGATAAAGCCCTAGAATTAAAACCTGATTTCTACTTAGCTTGGTATAACCGGGGGGTAGCCCTAGATAATTTACAACGGTACACCGAGGCAGTATCTTCCTACGACCAAGCAGTATACGTCCAGCCCGACTTCGATTTAGCCTGGTATAATCGCGGGCTAGCATTGTTTTATTTAGAACGATTTGAAGAAGCGATCGCTTCCTACGATCGAGCCTTAGAAATCAAACCAGATTATTGGGAAGCTTGGATGAGTAGGGCTAGTGCCGTGGAAAAATCCTCCTATTGTGACCCCCACCTCAGCTTTGAAAGTGCCGTCGCCCATGGTAATCCGGCCCTCAATCAAAGGGGTTACCCCGGCAAAATAGCAACCTACGAAGAAGGGTTGAAATATATCCATGACGACACCCACCCCGAACCTTGGGGAAGATTACATTTAGCTCTTGGTAACTCTTTATACACCCAAGGAAAAAGGGAGGCAGCATACCGAGATTATTGGCTACAAGCGATAGCCGAGTACGATTTAGCCCTATCAACTCTAACACCACAGGACTTTCCCCAATTACACCTAGAAGTTTTACAATCCCTGATTACAGCTCTATTAGGTTTAGGTCAAATTCCCCACGCCCAAGAATTACATGAACAAGGGATGAACCTGTGGGGACAATTGCTGGGGGATGCCAACTTGACAGATGACGGGAAAAAGCAATTATCCTTAAAAGTGACTGGTTTGGGTCAATTAGCGGTAGATTTAGCCATCCAGTCCGGGGAATTTTTATCCGCCCTAGAAATAGCTGAACAAAGTAAAAATGCTTGTTTAACCTGGCAATTACACGGTTGGAGTGAAGAGATTTATTCACCTAATTATAAATCCATTCAACAACTGCTCAACCCCACCACAGCTATGGTATACTGGCACATTAGTCCCTATGCCATACACACCTTTGTCATTAAGCATAGGTATCCCGAACCGATTCACATTTTTACCCCCATACTTAACCCAGAAGCAAGTCAGGAATTTATGCTTCCCGAAGCTGTACAAAGGTTAGTAGAATTGGAAGATTGGTTGGGGGATTGGGATCGTCAATACCAAGAATATCGCCAAACAACTAGGGACAAGCAAGGACAAATCACCCATTCTTGGCGTTTGTTAATGGAAGCCAGACTGGAGCAGCTCCGGGGAATTCTTAACATTGCCAATATCGAAGAGGAATTACAAGATATAACCCAAATAATTTTAATTCCCCATCGATACTTACATCGATTGCCCCTCCATCAACTTTTTACCAGCAATTCCCATTACCGAATTACCTATTTACCTAGTATCCAAATGGGATTAGAGGGAAAATCAACAAATTTTGGCATCAACAATCAATCGTCTTTACTTAGCGTTGAATATCCCAATAGTAGCGGTTATTTACAGTTAAAATTTGCCAAACTGCAAACAGAAGCCGTGAATCAGATGTTTACAAATTGTACTGCCATTGCGTCTGAAGAAGGGACTAAACAGCACTTAGAAACCAGTTTAGAAGACTATCATCAGATTTTGCATTTTAATGGCTACGTCGTCAACAATTTTAGCAATCCCCAGGAATCTGCATTACTGTTAAATGGAGATGACAAACTTACCTTATTAGATATCTGCAAACATTCCCTTGCTAGTTACAAGTTAGTAACCCTAGCAGCCAATGAAACTATTATCCCTAAAAATCAGACAAATTTTAGCATTGAATATGTGGGTTTAACTAGTGGCTTTTTGAGTCAGGGAGTTGATTATGTACTTACTCCCTTATGGACAGTGGAATCGGCAGCTAGTACTTTAATAATTATGGAGTTTTATCGCTATTTACAAAGGGATAAATCACCGATTCAAGCCTTAGCATTAGCTAGGCGCTGGTTACGGGAATTAACCGCTGGGGAATTAGTACAATGGTATGAGGATTTACTAGATAATCTCAGACAAGAAGAGTTGAGAAATAAAGCAGATCTAGCAACTGAGTTATATAGGGTTAAACATATGTCCGTCGATGAAAAACTTTATCATCATCCTTATTATTGGGCAGCATTTACTATTGTTGGGAATGCTAATATTTAACTATAGCTTAAGAACAATGGTAGGTTGGGTGGAACGAAGAGTAACCCAACAAAGGATTAATCAATGTTAGGTTTTGTTCCTCAAACGCCACTGACCAATTATTATGATTGCCAACGTGAAAAGTTAGATCCCCGACTTTTTCAAAAAAGTCGGGGATCTGAGCCTGGAGCGTTTTTATACATCAAATAGAATTGCTATAATTGTTTAAATTAATTAAAATGGCGATCGCCCAGTAGTTAATGTCTGATAACCACCTGCAATCATGGTAAATGATAGGAAGAATTGCCATAAACTGGTGGGATTAAGAATTGCCTTACTACTGACAAATATTAATGCGATCGCTACTGCCACAGAAATAAAGCCCAACCTTTTCATACTTCTGGGTGCAAAAATCAAAATCATGATACCCGACATCAGGGAAATAATGGAACCATCAGCAGAAATTCCTCGCCACCAATAAGGATAAGGATTAGTGGTAAATATAATATTTTGTCCTAAAATATAGATACCCCCAATGATAAAACCCAACCCTAATAATCTCAAAAAAAGTCTCATAGTTGTATTTGATAATGTAATTTTTATTTTATAAAAATTTTACTATACAACGGAATGTAGATATTACGGTGAAATAATAATTTTATCTCACTTGCATGAAATTAATTATCCTATAAAAATCAGCATAATCACTTATTAATTTAACATAATTTTCAATTAAATTTTAATCAAAAATAATTAATCTAACTCAGATTTAGATAATATATAAAAAGCTCAACTTATTACTTATTACTTATTACTTATTACTTATTACTTAACTATTGTGGAGAAAGTAGATGGGAATTTCTCAAAACTCGATCGACTCAGCATGGGCAGCTTTGGAAGCATCAATCATTGAATATTGCGATCGCCCGGTGGGTACCTTAGCAGCAATGGAAGCATCGGGGAATGCCTTAAATTATGACCAATGTTTTACCCGTGATTTTGCAGTTTCCGCCCTAGCCTTCTTAATGAAGGGTGAGGTAGAAATTGTCCGTAACTTTTTGCAGGAAACCCTAATATTACAAAGCTCCAACAAGCACTTGGATTGTTTTAAACCCGGTCAAGGGTTGATGCCTGCTAGCTTTAAAGTACAACATAAAGGCGAACAAGAATATCTCTTACCAGACTTTGGGGAAAATGCCATTGCCCGGGTTGCACCAGTAGATTCTGGGTTCTGGTGGTTAATAATGTTACGTGCTTATGTCAAAGCTAGTGGGGATATAGCTTTAGCCCATCAACCAGAATTTCAAAAATGTATCAAACTAATTTTGGATTTATGCTTGACTTCCCGGTTTGATATGTTTCCCACCATGTTGGTACCCGATGGTTCCTATATGATTGACCGGCGTATGGGGGTTTATGGCTATCCTTTAGATATTCAAGCTTTATTTTATATTGCCCTGCGAGGGGCTAGGGAATTACTCATACCAGAAGATGAATACATTGCGGTGGTGGATGAACGCTTGGGCCATTTAGTATACCACCTACGATATTATTACTGGTTAGATATGGATATGCTCAATGAAATCTACCGCTACAAAGTAGAGGAGTATGGTCCCACCGCCGTGAATAAGTTTAATATCTATCCCGATTCTATTCCTGAATGGTTAAAAGAATGGCTCCCCGAAAAAGGCGGTTATTTTGTGGGTAATCTCGGTCCGGGAAGGATGGATTTTCGCTTTTTTACCCAGGGGAATTTAATGGCTATTATCTGCAAACTAGCCTCTGAGGAACAATCCCAAGGAATTATGGATTTAATCGCTTCCCGTTGGCATAGTTTAATTGGGAGAATGCCGCTCAAGCTTTGTTATCCTGCCATCGATGGGGAAGATTGGAAAAATATGACCGGTTGCGATGCTAAAAATACTCCTTGGTCTTACCATAATGCAGGGAATTGGCCTTTCTTGTTGTGGCTACTAGCAGCAGCAGGACAAAAAACAGCTAGGGCAGATTTAGCAGAGCGGGCGTTAGAAATTGCCCTGACACGGTTACATAAAGATAAATGGCCTGAATATTATGATGGTAAATATGGTCGTTTAATTGGTAAACAAGCGCGGAAGTTTCAAACCTGGACAATTGCTGGTGTTTTGGTGGCCTATCAGTTATTAAATAATCCCGAGCATTTGCAATTAGTCAGTTTTGATGAGGAATCGGCAATGGTTTCTTGCTCCTTACCTATATCTTTTTGATTGAATACCATACAATAAAACCCACCTGTTTGTTGCAAGTGGTTAAGGAGGCAGGAGGACGAAGGTAGCAGGCAGGAGGGAGTTCCCATAAATAAATGAGCGGGGATTTAACTGTGGCACAGCCATCTTGGCTGTAAAATGTTCAGGCTCCGGATGGGGTGAATCACAAGTGATTATTTTTACCATCATATTTTATGGGACAAAGTGCTAGTACTTAACCACATTAATTTTACGGGGTGAACCAACTTCTAGACTTTTCCTCTCTTCCTCTTGCTCTGCGCTCTTCGCGCCTAAAGCCCTTCGGGCATGGCTTCGCTAATGCGGTTTTTCCTCTACCCCTCATAATTAACGTGGTGAAGTACTAGTACTCCACCAACTTATTTTTGCGGGGTGAATCCAATTCTAGACTTCTCCTCTCTTTCTCTTCCTCTGCGCTCTCTGCGCCTCTGCGGTTTTATCTTCTACCCCTGATAATTAAGTTGGTCAAGTACTAGTACTCCACATTAATTCTGAGAAGTCAGGGATCTGCTGTCCCTCGGATTTTTATCTGGAAACAGACAATTACCCCATCTGCCGATTTTCACCCAGTCGCGTCGGAAAATGTCAAAATTAAATGTGTTTTATCACCCCGAAGCGAAGATAATGGGGATTCTCAACCAATAATTTTATCATTTATGGGCAGACAACGAGTTCTTTCTGGAGTTCAACCAACTGGTAATCTACATTTAGGCAACTACTTGGGTGCTATTCGCAACTGGGTAGAAGGTCAAAGTGAGTATGAAAATTATCTGTTTATCGCTGATTTACACGCTATTACTTTACCCCACGACCCGGCAACCTTAGCCACAAATACTTATAATTTAGCTGCATTGTATTTGGCTTGTGGACTGGATCTCAATTATTCCACTATCTTTATTCAATCCCATGTTTGTGCCCATTGCGAACTAACCTGGCTCCTCAACTGTATCACCCCCCTCAATTGGTTGGAAGATATGATCCAATTTAAGGAAAAGGCTGTGAAGCAAGGGGAAAATGTGGGTGTGGGTTTGTTGGACTATCCCGTACTCATGGCATCTGATATTCTACTGTACCAAGCGGATAAGGTACCCGTAGGTGAGGACCAAAAGCAACATTTGGAATTGACGCGGGATATTGTTAACAGGTTCAATCACCAATTTGCCAAACCAGATCAACCCGTACTAAAATTACCAGATCCTTTGATTCGCAAGGAAGGGGCGCGGGTAATGAGTTTAACTGATGGAACCAAGAAAATGTCCAAATCCGACCCCTCGGAACTCAGTCGGATTAATTTGTTGGATTCTGCCGATGAGATTACTAAAAAAATTAAGCGTTGTAAAACCGATCCCGTGCGCGGTTTAACCTTTGATGATGCAGAACGTCCCGAATGTAACAATCTCCTCACCTTATATATGCTGCTTTCGGGTAAAACTAAGACAGAAGTGGCCGCTGAGTGCGAAGATATGGGTTGGGGTCAATTTAAGCCTTTGTTAACCGAAACCACCATTGCAGCCCTCAAGCCCATTCAAGAGAAATATCAGCAAATAATGGCAGATAAAGGCTATCTGGAATCTGTATTGCGCGATGGTAGGGAAAAAGCTAGTAATATAGCCAATGAAACTCTCACACAAGTGAAAGCTGCTATGGGTTATTCTATGCCTGTTTGAGGAGATTTCAGACCCAGGAATTTTGATGAGGTTTTGTTGTTCAGTATCATGTGTATATCTTTAACAAAAAATAAACCTTTGCCATTCTATGCACAACCAGCAGAACAACAAGCCTTTAAATGCCTTCCGTAAAGCTGCTGAAGCCGGTGAATTTTTAATCACTGCCGAAGTTGCACCTCCCAAGGGGGGAAATCCTAGCCATATGGTGTCAATGGCGGCGACTCTTAAGGGGAGGGTTCATGCCGTTAATATTACCGATGGTAGCCGTGCTGTGTTGCGTATGTCTCCACTACCTGCGTCAGTTATTCTCCTACAACATGGTATTGAACCAATATGCCAGATGGCCTGTCGCGATCGCAATCGTATTGGTTTACAAGCTGACTTGATGGGTGCCTATGCTTTAGGTATTCGCAATGTTTTATCTTTGACAGGTGATCCGGTTAAAGCTGGGGATAATCCTGATGCGAAGGGGGTGTTTGATTTAGAGTCTATACGACTTTTACAGGCAATTGACAAACTCAATCGCGGCTTTGATTATAATGATAAACCTTTAACTGATGGCACCTTGGATTTATTCCCTGGTGCAGCAGTAGATCCCCAATGTCCCAGTTGGTCCGGTTTACAAAGAAGATTTGAGCGTAAACTACAAGCAGGAGCGCAATTTTTTCAAAGTCAGTTAATTACAGATTTTGACCGGTTAGATAAATTCATGGATCAAATTGCTGCTGATTGCAATAAACCAATTTTGGCGGGAATTTTTCTGTTTAAATCGGCAAAAAATGCTCGCTTTATCAAGCGTGCGGTTCCTGGGGTAAATATTCCTGACCATATCATTGAACGTTTGGAAAAGGCAAAGAACCCCTTGGAAGAAGGGATGGAAATTGCTGCACAACAAGTCAAAATAGCCCAACAATTATGTCAAGGTGTACATATGATGGCTGTGAAACGGGAAGATTTAATTGCTCCAATTTTGGACTTAGCTGGTGTGAAGCCAGTGGATAAATTAGTAGGGGTGTAATTAAGTAATAAGTAATAAGTAATGAGTAATAAGTAATGAGTAATAAGTAATGAGTAATGAGTAATAAGTAATGAGTATAGGACTTACGCAACTGGCATATTTTTTGTGTAGGGGAGGCAAAATGCGGTGTAGATTTTCTGACCGCATTATTGCCCTTGTGTGACGCGCCCAAAAGATTTGAACGTAGTAATGAGACTTGTAGCGTCACGCACCAACCACTAATTGTGACACTTGCGTAAATCCTGGAGTAATAGTTAAGAAATTAGCTAGTTAAGCTCCTCACCAGAACCTCTCTATGGATGTACCGGTATGGAGGAGCTGTCCTAACACTGATTGAATGAAAATTGCGATCGCTAAACGTGATTATAATGGGGAGTGAAAATAATTAATATGATTTATTTCTGATAAACCTCAAATTTTCGCACTAACTTGACTGTTTCCCTAAGAAATAGCCAATTCTTTCTTTTGAGTCTCTTCTATGGGCTGAAAACCTAAAACGATACAATTCTTATCAATCCCTGCATCCACCAATTCATCTTCCACACCTTCCTCTGTCTGGTCTTGTTGTACCCAAAGCTGGTCGCCAATAATATCAATATGCAGTAATGTACCATAAACGCGATCGCCATCGTTCCAGCCAGTTTCTACTAACAAATAGCGATCCCGTTCTCGGTCGAAAATGTGTTCTACTTGCACCATCTCATCATTGCCCAAAAAATCAGCGTAGTCTTTCAAGACTTGTTCCACAATATACCGATAATTAGCTTTAACAGAATCCATGGGACGATTATCTCCTCTATTGAATGACAACAAGAACTCTCTCGATCAAAACAGGTGTTGCCTGTAATACTTCAAGGTTGATTGTTTATGGCAAATACATTTTTAGTTGAGATTGGGGTCTGGTTAATTATGGGAACACTGCTTTATGTGGGCACCTTGTGTAAGGTAACGCCTAAGCAGTATAACCTAGCCTTGGTGAATAATGACATCTATACACAGGAAGATACACATTTTTTACTGTGCTATCTACAACTAACATTATTAATGAAACCCTTGAAAAATAACCCAGATAAGGTATGCATGGGATAGTAAAATTTGAAAATCAAGTCAAGAATTACTGACATCATTTAATCAGTATCTCGTAATACTTTCTCATATATTTTATAAGTAAATATACATATTGCAATTATGGCACTTTTCTACCCCCTCAGAATTAATTTGGTAGAGCACTACTACTCCACCACGTTAATTCTGAGGAGTGGAAGATAAAACCACATTAGCGAAGCCATGCCTGAAAGGCTTTAGGCGCAAAGAGCGCAAAGGAAGAGGAAGAGAGCAAAAGTCTATAATTTGTTTTACCCCTCATAATTAGTTTGCTGGATTAGTAATTAACCAAGTTAATCATGAGGGGTAGAGGAAAAAACCGCAGAGGCGCAGAGAGCGCAGAGGAAGAGAAAGAGAGGACAAGTCTAGAATTTGGTTTGCCTGGCAAAATTAATGTGGTTGACCACTAACACATCCTACAACACCTATTTCCTAGAGTTCCTGTATTTGGATACAATAACCAATAAGCAAAGTATTGATAACTGATGATTCCTCGCTTAAATCTTGAGAATACTTCCCAGTCAAACATAGTCAATTTTTTACAGCAATTGACACAAACACCTTTTGCTGGGGAAATTCGCGGGGACTTTGCTAGTCGGTTAATTGCTTCCACAGATAATAGTATTTATCAAATATTACCCCAAGCAGTAGTATTTCCTCGGACACAATCAGATTTAGTCTGCCTATTTCAATTATCTGCCCAACCAGAGTTTGCAGACATTACTTTTGCTCCCAGGGGTGGGGGAACGGGTACAAATGGTCAATCTTTGTCTACAGGGATTGTGATTGATTGTTCTAAGTATATGAATCAGATTTTAGAACTAAATCTGGAAGCGGGTTGGGTGGAGGTACAGCCAGGGGTAATTTTAGATCAATTAAATCTCTACTTAAAGCCCTATGGGGTGTTTTTTGCGCCCAATGTTGCACCCAGTAACCGCGCCACCATTGGAGGAATGATTAATACAGATGGCTGTGGCAAGGGTTCGAGGATTTATGGACGCACTAGTAACCACATTATCGAGCTAAGTTGGATTTTAGCAGATGGAACCACGGCGCGATCGCAATCTGTGGATTCGGGGACTTTATCTCTACTCAAGGACGATTCCGGTAGTTTGGGAACAATCTACCGTCAAGTGGATGATATTGTTACTTCTAAGGGAAATTTGATTGCAGATATTTTTCCCAAAATGACTCGGTTTATGACTGGTTACAATGTGGCCAAGGTTTATTCTCCCGATGACGGTAGTTTTAATTTAAATTGGCTTTTGGCTGGTTCAGAAGGGACTTTGGCGGTAATTACCCAAGCCAAGTTAAAGTTAACTAAAATTCCCGGAGTTAAACAGTTGTTGGCTCTACATTACAATTGCTTTGATGATGCTCTACAAGCAGCTGCAACTCTATTAGAATGGGAACCTGGAGCCATAGAGACTATAGATGAGAAGATTTTAGCTTTAGCCAAACAAGATCAAATTTACTACCATGTCAAAGACTTTATTGGCGATGCACAAGCAATCAATTTAGTGGAGTTCGTTGCTGAGACTTCCGCAGAAATAGAAGATAAAGTTAGTCGATTGTGTGATAATTTTGCACCAGCCACAGGGTATTATTTAGCCACTCAGGAAACAGAAATTGCCCATCTGTGGGAGTTACGCAAGAAAGGTGTGGGTTTGCTGGGGAATCAACCAGGAAGACGCAAGCCAATTCCCTTTATGGAAGATACTGCTGTACCACCGGTTTGTTTACCTAGTTATATCCCAGAATTGAAAGCTTTACTCACACAATACCAACTTGATTATGCCATGTATGGTCACGTTGATGTGGGATGCGTGCATATTCGTCCGGCTTTGGATATGCAAGTACCAGAGGATGAAGCACTAATTAGAGAATTATCAGATCGAGTGGTGGCTTTGGTACGCAAATATGGAGGCGTGATGTGGGGAGAGCATGGGAAGGGTTTTCGCAGTGAATATACTCCCCTATTCTTTGGAGAGGAACTATATCAAGATTTGCGTCGTATCAAGGCAGCATTTGATCCCCATAATAAATTAAATCCTGGGAAAATTGTCACTCCTTTTAATAGTGAGGCGGAAGTTGTCAAATTAGAAGCACCATTAAGGGGACATTTTGACCGTCAAGTTACTCCATCACTACAACAAGCATATCAGACGGCGTTTAATTGTAATGGTAATGGTGCTTGCTTTAATTTCCATGGCGACGATGTGATGTGTCCTTCCTATAAGGGGATGAATAACCGCATTCATTCCCCCAAAGGCAGGGCTAGTTTATTAAGGGAATGGTTGCGACAATTAAGTTTAAATGCACAACCCCAAATTATATCGTTTCCGTTTGTATCTCCTCTCTCTTCTTCTTCCTCTGCGCTCTCTGCGTCTCCGCGGTTTTTTTATCATTCCGATGTAACCGGATTTGATATTACCCAGTCAAATATTCTCGTCAAGTTATGGAATAGTTGGGGAAGGTTTACGGGAGTCGCAGATTATTCCCATGACGTGTATGAGGGAATGCATGGCTGTCTTGCTTGTAAAGCTTGTGCTACCCAATGTCCGATTCATGTAAATATTCCCGAACTAAAGGCGCAGTTCCTCGAACTTTACCACACGCGTTATCTGCGCCATTGGCGGGATTATTTGATTGCAAACATAGAAGCGATCGCTCAATGGCAATCCTATACACCCAATCTCTCTAATTTTACCACTTTAAACCCCCTTTCCCGTTGGTTTACCAAGCATTTTTTCGCCCTGGTAGATACTCCCAGGGTGAGTGAGTACTCTGTTCAACAGGGACTACTAGAATTAAATGCATCAAAGTTTGATTTAGCACAGTTGTCAGCATTAGATAAACAGGCCCGGTTGCAAAGTATCATTTTACTCCAGGATGCCTTTACCAGCTTCTACGATGCCCAAATAGTCATAGATACTTACGCATTATTAAAAAAATTAGGATACTCAGTGTATGTAGCTCCATTTTTTCCCAACGGTAAGCTCCTCCATCTTAAAGGTTTCCTGGGACAATTTCGAGCGATCGCACATCAAAATTCCCAATATCTCCAGCAATTAGGAGAACTGGGAATCCCCATGGTTGGCATTGAGCCGAGTATCACCCTTACCTATCGGGATGAGTACCGTAAATATCTCCCCGATGTAGAACTGCCAAAGGTTTATTTATTACAAGAGTTGCTGGTAACAGCATCTGTTAAATTATCCCCAAATACCACCAATCAAACCTATTATTTATACGAGCATTGTACTGAAAAAACATCTGCTTTAGAATCTGGAAAGCAATGGCAGAGAATATTCCAGGCATTTGGATTAGAATTAATTCCAGTATCAGTTGGTTGCTGTGGAATGGCGGGAATTTATGGACACGAGGTAGAACATTATCCGACTTCCCGGGAAATTTACCAATTAAGTTGGAAACAACATATACCATCTAATTCAGAGGAGAGACAGTATATTTTAGCTACTGGGTATTCCTGTCGTTCCCAAGTGAAAAGGTTTGCAAGATGGACTCCTTTACATCCCATACAGGCTTTGTTGAAGTCTATTTCTAGCAATAATCAATAACAAACAGCAAGTTGAGTGCAATACTCCCAAAAATTCACAAAACTTACAATATTTAAATAAATACAGATTTAGTTGTATTTTATACAAGTGAGAACTGTTATTTTTTACCAAGCAAATTATAGCACTGGACAATTAGATTGGAACATTGTTGAATACTACAGCAATGGACATATTGGTTAGGACTTACGCAATTGTCACAATCGGTGGTTGATGCGTGACGTTATAATTTCATGTCCGTTTGAACCTTATCATTAAAGTTCACGCATTAGACGCAACAGCGGCTTTCCGAAGGATAGACGCAAAGAAGTTTTTATCATAACCAATTAAGCGAACCTAATATAAGTTGTATTGCTACGTTCATAAATATTTTCGCATCTCACGCACCCTACACCTGTCAACTATCAACTATCAACTGTCAACTATCTTAGATGATTAAATTTTGACATTTATTTGGGCACCATATATAGATAATCTCAAGTTTCTGAACTCATATCAAATCTATATCTATTTCCTTATTTTGCAGTTATTTCATGAAACAAAACATTATATTCACAGTATTCAGTCTTGGAACTTGCTTAACCGGAATTATGGGTTGTTCTACTTCTAACACAGCCACCCAAGCTGAAGTTAAGACACACAAAGAAATAAAAGTTAATGGTTCCGGTAGTACCTACCCCGCAATCAAAGCATTGGCTAAGGCTTATGAAACTAACAACAGCCACATTAAAATAACTTTTTTACCTGAAAGCCAATCTGGTTCTGGTATAGCTGCTGTGAAAAAAGGAATCGTGGAAATTGGTACTGTCAGCCGGAGACTTAAACCAACAGAAGATGATGGCTCCATAGTATATGGGCAACTTGCCCAAGATGCCTTAGTTGTAGCAACTCACCCCAGCGTCAAAGGGGTAACCAACTTGCAAACTTCCCAACTCAAAGCAATTTACAGTGGTAAAGTCACTAACTGGCGAAAACTTGGTGGACCCGATGCCAAAATTATACTATTAGATCGACCCGAGGATGAATCAGCCAAGAAGTTGTTACGCCAGTATTACTTGGGTAAGGAACTCAAAAATGCACCAGCAGCAGTGATTATGCGCCAGGAAGGGGAGTTAATCAACGCTGTACAAAATACCCCTTATAGTATTGGTGCGTTTTCCTTAGCTTATGCCATCTCGAATAAATTACCAGTTAATCGCCTCAGTTTAAATGGTGTAGAGCCTACGCCCGCTAACGTTGAAGCAGGTAAATATAAGATGGTACGCAACATAGGTATTGTCAGAAGTAAAAAACCCTCAGCAACTACCCAAGGATTTTTCGATTTTGCCTTTAGTAACAAAGGTGGTAACGTCTTACGCCAATCAGCCTTTGCACCATCCACTCAAAAATAGAATCATAATGCTTTTGAGTAAATATTCACAACTATCTTTAAAAACCAAAATACTGTTACCCTTACTTTTTACGTTTCTTGGTATTTGGGGTGTGGCAACAATTAGTTTTGGTTGTTTTTTCACTCTGAGTTTAGAAACAAAATTTAAAGTTCAAACCGAAGATATTTCTTCCTTAGTAATACACGCTTTTCAACATGAAAAAGAATTACTATTTATCAAAGCTAGGTGGGTAGGAGATTCTCAGGAAATTTCCCAATTAGTTGCTAGCAAAAATAATGTTGCATTACTGCGTAACCTCCTACCTCTCAAAGAATCCTTACAACTAGATTTAATTAAAGTTATCGACAAAAAAGGCGTACTACTAGCACAAGTACGTCAAAAAGAATTATCTACTACTAATTTTCATGATTTAGCTATTAATGAAGCTGCCACAATTGGCATGGATTTGTTTGATATTATTGCAGCAGATAATCAAAAATCTTCACTCCTAGTAGGTTTAACCTCAGTCAAATCTACCCAGGAAATCCTAGGGGGAGTTATTGTTGGCAAACAACTCAATGAGTCTGTATTAACTCAAATCCTTGCTGGTGCAAAGACACATCTAGTCGCGTTCCAAAATAATCAAGTCACTGCATCCACTCTCAGAACAGCTAAAACCCATAATTGGCAACCTCCAGAGATATCAGCACCACCGACAAAAGTTACTATTGCAGGTGAAAGATTTATTGCCAAATCTATCCAAATTATGGGAATCAATGGCGCTACAGCCAAAATAGTATTGCTCAATCCGATTGCATCTTTAGAAAAGTTTCAAAGGCAATTGTGGCTAGCGATTATGTTTTTTTCCCTATCAGGAGCCACGGTTTTTAGCATTGTTGTCATCAAAGTAGTTAACTTAGTAGTTCAGCGCATTTTTGATTTGACAAATGCTACAAAAAAATTAGCCATTGGGGATATGAGTACTCGTATTCATTTAACTGGTAATGATGAAATTAGTGTTTTGGGTAGAAGCTTTAACAACATGGCAGAGCAAATATATTTTCTCTGGATAGGACAGGAAAAAGCCTATGAAAAATTAGATCAATATAGTCACACTTTAGAACAAAAAGTAGAAGAAAGAACTCAAGAGTTAAGCGATAAAGCTATTTCTTTACAAAAAACCCTCCAAGAATTGCAACATACCCAAGCTCAAATGATTCAAAGTGAAAAAATGTCTAGTTTGGGTCAAATGGTTGCAGGTATTGCCCATGAAATTAATAATCCAATCACCTTTATTCAAGGCAATATCGAACATGCCAGGGAGTATAATCAAGATTTATTTTATCTCATAGAACTTTATCAAAAATACTATCCCCAACCCCCTGAAGAGATTGATGAGCAAATAGACAATATCCAACTTGATTATCTCAAGTCCGACTCTCAACAACTATTTGAATCAATGCAAAATGGCTCTGAGAGGATTAGAAA
>JASJCX010000044.1 GCA_030065255.1 Calothrix sp. MO_167.B42
AGAACCACCAAATCAGGATTAGTGGTTTGAATTGTATCTAAAGCTTCTTGTCCATCACAGGCATGGGTAACTATTAAACCACTCGCTTTCAGGAGATCTGTAATCATCTCCCTTTGCGTCAGGCTATCTTCCACAATCAGAACTGTACTCATATAATGCCTACCTACCTCCCGATGTATATGTTCCGAATCGGAACATTTTTTGGTTTGACTGCACCATTATTTTGTATAAAATGCAACTAATTACCTACTTGTTTAATGAATGTGGGTGGTTTTCTTTGAATTTAAGGCTCATTCTGTGATACCATTCCTACCCCATTTGTGATTGAATCAACAAGTATTGTATATATTGTTTATTTTTGAAGTCATATCACTTGCGAGATATTTTTCAACAAGCATCACTAAGTCATTGTTCCCAAAAGGCACAGTTAAATAATCTGTTGCTCCAATAATTTTTGCTTTTATGGATGACAAAAGTTTTTCTTGCTCTGCAACCAGAATAATTGGCACCTCCATGAATACAGTAGAATTCCGTAGCATTGAGCAAATTTCATAACCATCTAATTCTGGCATAGCAATTTGGCAAAATATGAAATTTGGTTGTAATTTAAACAAAAAACTTATTGACTCCAAGGGATTAGTCAAAGCGGTCACCTTGTAGCCATGGGCTTTTAAGGCAGATTCCATAGCTTGAATTATGTCATCTTTATTACTAATGCATGCTATGTGTTTTTCAGATTTACTCTCTAATTCCTGAGTAGGTTGATGCCCATCTTGGTTAAGGTTAGCTAAAGGAGCTATTTTTACCCACCTGTTTTCTACGTAGGGATATATTGCTTTGGCAAGTGTAAAAATATCACAGTTAAGGTAACGAGCTAATTGACGGATGGAGGTTTTGCTATCTGCCCAATGTTCCAGCTTGGTCATGGTTGCCGGAGGTAGAACAGAATGTAACTTAGCCATATCAACTAAGACAGGACATTGGTCTGGAGATTGAATGTATGGATATAGTTGTTTCCAATCCTGGATTTGCTTAATTACCTGACTCAAAATAGGCGTAATTTTTAAAACATTAAAATGGGGAAGTAGTAATGAAGTTGAATCGAAAATGAATCTACCTTGATGCAAACTGAGTAGGTCAAAAAGAATTTCACGGACTAAGCCATAGATAATACTATGAGCTTGCATTGGATTAATTCTATTTTCTGCCAATAACTGCCGTAAACACTGGTATTCAGGAATATCTAATCCCATATGTGTATTTACTGAGCTTCTATCTAGTTTTATGTGCCCGTCGTAAAGATGCAAATAATCCTTCAATCGGGATAAGCTAGTGTCTCCATAAGTGGCATAAATAATTTGACCATCAGAAAAAAAAATGAAGTATGTTTGCTGTTTGCAGTGATTAGAGTTACAGGTTTCCACAAAAAGTAGACCAGTTCGTTGTCCTGCCTCAATCACTCGTAAGATGCTGTAAATATCGATTTCCCGTAAATTTCCCTGCATTTATTTAACAGGCACTCCTTTCTGTGTATTCTCGACTGTGTTGATTAATTTTGCACCTGATAATTTTGCACCTTATACTTTTTCATTTTTCTACCAGACGATGAATGTATCCAGAAATTCTTAATAACTCATCACTCTGACCACAATTTACACACAAATCCACAAATATTGAATCCCTGTCTTTATAGCGCTACGCGCAAGTAATAAGTAATAAGTAATAAGTAATAAATAATAAGTTTACTGTTCATAGGTTTGAGCCTTCAACAATGTCCGCAACCTAATTGCGTAGTGCTATATATAATTGGCTATATTGGCTGGCAAATTAAGAGCATAAAAGTTATTAATATTTAACTTTTGTGAGACACCCCAGCAAAGCTGAGTAGTAACACGGTAGTCATTCTGTCTATCTTAATTACACAATTTAGAAATACAACAATATTTTTATACAAGTATCTCCGTGATTGAGATTTAAGCCATATATGTATGTTTGGCATATTTTAACTACTTACAGTATGAGGGGTGTTAATTTAGTCAGATTTACAACATAATTACTTAACGTATTCCTAAAGACATAGCTATTTATTATACAAAAGGGTGGGAGTGTGCTGTATTTAGCGGAAGTGCAAAAGCCAAAGATTGGCGGACTACTCAGTGGAGTGGGAAAAACAGAGCTGAAATTAATGGCTTGTCAGCGAACAGACTTAAGTTGGAATGCCATTGATGAGGTGGTTAGTACGGATGAGGCTGGCAAATTAAGTGATGGGGCACTTGTGCTAGTAGAAATTAATACCAATCGTCAAGTACAACGTCTCCAAGAAGCTGGTCGTCCTCTAGTCAGTATCTTGCAGAATTTGTCCCGCCAGTTAGAAAAGTTGAAACTTAAAGAAGAGGAAATTAACCAGTGGAAAGAGTCACTGACATTTCAAGCGGAGGAATTCAATAGCCGCGAACTGGAGATGGAAACACGCTGGGAAGAACTACAACAAATGGAGGATGAGTTTAAACGTTTAGAAGCCCAGAAGCAGGAGTTTGAAACCACCAAGCAAGAAATAGAGCAATTAAAGACGGAAATTGAACGTAATCGGGAAGAATTATCAGGTGCTTGGGAGCATTTACGGGGTGAACAAGCTCGCTTTGAAGAGTCACAAGCAGATTATTTACAGACGGGAAAGGTTTTAGATGAGGAGCAAAGCCGTCAATTACAAGAATTACTCTCTCGCCTCTGTGGCAGTGTTGACTCTTTAGAACCAGTTAGGGAAAATCTCAGTTTGGCATTGGAAATACTGGAAAACCAACAAGAAATTCTCAACCCCCACTGGCAGCAATTTCAGGAGCAAAAAACCCTGGTTGAACAACAGCAAGCTGAAGTCGAAAGTTTGGCACAATATTCAACGCAACAGCAACAGGAGTGGGAAGAAGCCCAAAAAAATCTGCTACAGCAACAGGCTGATTTGAAAGCAGATACAGCGGTTATGGCAAGTAAGCAAGCATACATTCACGGCTTGCGAGAGCATTTACAACGCCAAGAAGATTTGTACCAGTATATTCAATCCTTAGCTGTGATGGCAGGCGATATTGTCCTCAGTGATAAGATCGATATGGCTGCTTTAGAGAATATGTCTGTACAAGAACTGCAACAAAAGATCCAAGATTCCCAGGAAAAATTGAAGATAGATTCAAGTTTTGTTAACGATCAAGAACAAGAATTAACATACAAGTTACAAGAAATTGCTGAACTTAGAGCTAAGATTAGTCAAACATCAGGAGAGGAAAAAAGTCAATTAGAAGCTGTTTTAGCAGATGAAAAAGATGCTTATCAATTTCTCAATGAATCTTTGGTGGGACAACGTCGTAGTCTTCTAGATTTAGAAAGTTATTTGAGACAATATCAGGCTGTATTATGGCAACGGCAAGGTACTTCTCTGATGAATCTTCCAGAGGAGCAGAAAATAGATCTCAAGCCAGCGTTGAAACAAATTGAGATTTATAAACAACAAAAAATGGCTGAGTTACAAAGCCTAGAAAGGGAACTGGAGGATATTGGTAATGGAATTGAGTTAGCACAAAACATGATTCACAATCGTGTTCAAGAGCAAGAAACAAAATCCCAAGAAATAAAATCCTGGGAACAAGATTTACTGGAGCGGCGTAAGGTTGCTGATGAATCCTTGGGTAAACTACATCTTTACCAAGAGGCTTTACAGCCGATTCAAGATGCTTTGGATGGTTTACGCTATAAGCTACAGGAGTTATCTGCATCTTTGGTTAAAGCTCAGGAAACTGGTGAGGGACAACAACAAACTATTAATGAAATCAACCAACAGCTCCAAAGTTTAATTTCTCAACCAGAATTGGCTGTATCTTGACTTGAAAAACAAATCCAATCCCCTTTTGTATAAGCGATCGCATTTCCTGGGAAAGGGTCGGTTTGGGATTTGTTTGGTGCGGTAATTAATGCTACAAGTTTTTCTATGTGCTCAAAGTTAGGGGCACATGGCAGTATTTTTTGTAATACCTGACGGATGACACGACGTTGCAGAGCAATTGGTGCGGTTTGTAGTTGACGACGATGGATTTTTTCAGGGGTTTGGGATGGAGATTCTACTACTACTTCTGTGTATAATTGCTCGCTAATTTGTTGTAAATATTCTACTTCCGCCTGCAATAATTCTGCTGTTTGGGCTAAAGCCGATTCTACTTGGGGATTAAAATTAGCTTGTAAATAGGGTAATAGTTGTTGGCGAATGCGGTTACGGGAGTATTTCACATCCTCATTGGTAATGTCTGACCAAATTGGCAGTTGTAGGTCTTGACAAAATTGCCCTGTGGTAGAGCGATTAGTTTCTAGTAAGGGGCGCACTAAGCAAATATTATCAGCTAGGGGACGTTGCCATGTTAAGGCCTGCATCCCGTCTGCACCCGTACCACGAATCAGATTGTAGAGCAGGGTTTCAGCCCGATCGCTGGCTGTATGTCCTGTAACTACATAGTTGTATTCATGTTCTTGGGCGATCGCGGTTAATGCCTGATAGCGCCAATGGCGAGCAGCAGCTTCGGTTTTTACTGGTTGATTGGCTATAGTTAGATAAAAAGATACATCCCAAGATTGGGCTAAATTTTCTACGTGTTTAGCGTTAGCCTGGGAATCGGAACGCCAGCGATGATCGCAATGGGCAATACCTAAATGCCATCCCCATTTTGGCTGTAAGTCTAATAGCAGTTTGGCCAAGCACAGAGAATCCTGTCCGCCGGATACTGCGATTAACAACCTGTGGTTTTTGTCAAATAAGTGACGGGTGCGAATAGTTTGGTGAATTTTGGCGTGTAAGGAAGCCCATTGCATTAATTAAGTACAAGTTTTAGATTTTTTCAGTTGACAGTTGATAGTTGACTGTTCGGAGTTAAGAGTTAAGAGTTAAGAGTTGATAGTTGATAGTTGAGGGTTTTAACTCCTTCCCTCACCCCCTCATTACCTCATCCCTTCATCACCTCATCTCCTATCTCCTAGTTTTTTTAGTGGTCAGGATAGAGGTGAACATCATGAGAAAACCGCCTAGTAAAATAGCGATCGCTAATCCTACGGTTACCAGATCAATTATTTGAGTATTATCCATTACAGCAATATAATCCTGTTACCTAATTTACCTGACCACAGTGATACCACTAAAGGTATTTGTTAATGCACATTTTCAACCTTAACATTTGCGATACTATCATCTCCGCAGAAGATGTTCACACTCGTGTAGGTGCTGTTCATAATAATTTTGTCGTACCGCGCCGGAACCCACGTGAGAATCTGTGGCCAAATTCCCGGTTGCTGCACCAGAATTAGATCCATCAAGAGGATGTCAGGATTAATCCCTTGTGGTTCCTTAGGATAGAGTTTTGCCACTATTCCTGGGTTAATAACTTGTACTTCACCAACGATGTGAAAATCGTCTGGTTTAGGAGGCATCAGGTTGTTCCATGCATACCAGTCACGGGTTGGAGCTCCTGTGCAAGAAACCACGGACTGCTTCTCAATGGGTGTTCCGCTCATTATGGGTGTTCCGCTCATTATTATTCTCCTTGGCAATGCTAGTAATTGATGCCCTTCGGATTAAATTCGCAGAGATGGTTAAAATACAGCTGCCTTAAACGATGTATGATTTTTCCGGTTCTCAGGTTCATTCCATGGGTTCGGCCAGTTACCCATGGGAAAAACCTGCAATACCTTCCTACCTTATTACCTTATTATGTTTACCCGTAGGGTGTGGTGACATCTCCTGAAAGTTCTTTCGGGCATAGACTCCCCTTTGATCTGGGGGTCATTTTTTCAGCTTTATACTGATGCTTTTACGGTACCACAAGAACAAGTTGAAGGTGGAAGGTTAGTGCTTAATTATGACCTGGGACATATTTGACCTGGGACTATTTGACCTAGGACATATTACCTGGGACTTATATCATGTGCAGATGAATACTTATAAAACCTCACCCGCCTGCGGCACCCTCGACCTATTAAGGATACTGCTGGCGAATGGTAGGTTTGACCCCTCACTAGGCTAAAAGCTGGGGATTATTGGAATAATTTGGACTTGTTTTTTCTCCCCCTGCCCCCTGCTCCCCTGCTGCCAAAGAGGGTAATACCCCCGAATCGCCAGCAGTATCCTATTAAGGAGAGGGTAATACTATTTCTTTGCGTACTTTGCGTCTTTGCGCCTACCCTGCAGAAAGCCCTACCCTACGGGAAGCCGCAAAGCGTCTACGGGTTGCGCCACTTGACGGCAGTTGCTTTATGCCGGGGCTCGCGTCGCGTATCCGTAGGATTCACCCGTCCACCGCTGCGGGCTTACCGCTGTTGCGTCTAATGCGTGAGCTTTAATGATAAGTGTTCAATCGGACATGATATTACTACCAGAATGTCAAGAAAATTCATAATTGATAATTATTTGTTAAAAATCCACACCGCGCTTAAGCTCTACACCATGATTGGCGTAGTGTTTGTGACAATACACCTCAGAGTGAATGCTGGCTAAATCAAAGTATGCAGGCTGATTTTGACAGCGACCAGTGATAATAATTTCCGTATGGGGTGGTTTACGCAGTAAAGCTTGCACAATTGGTTCTACTGGGAGTAATTCTAAATCAACGGTGGGGTTGAGTTCATCGAGAATAATGGTTTTATACAGTCCCGATGCGATCGCAGTTTTGGCTATTTCCCAACCTCGTTCTGCTTCTACATAATCCAATTCCTGCCGGGAATTGCGCCACACAATGGCATCTCGACCACAGCGTTGATGATCTACTACCTCTGGATAGGATTGTTGTAAAGCAGCGATCGCTGCATCTTCCGTATAACCACTACCTCCTTTGAGCCATTGCATAATTAAAACACGGGTAGAACCAGGATGATTAATTCCCCTACCAATTGCCTGTAAAGCTTTTCCGAGGGCACTAGTAGATTTACCTTTACCTTCGCCAGTATAAATTTCTACTCCTTTTATGCCTTGAATAGTAGCATTGGGATGGTGTTTGGGTTGCATTTCTGAGTGTAAGTCAGCAATATCCAGTAATTGTTGGGGTGCGGCGCGCCCAGTAGTGATGATTTCTAAATCATAGGGTTTGGATTTGAGTGTCTTTACTACCTCATCCACATCCAGTAATCCCAAATCCAACACAGGGTTAATTTCATCTAGGACTACAACCGAGTATAAATCAGAAGCGATGGCTCCTTTGGCTACATCCCAACCCCGTGCAGCTTCAGCTCTGTCAAAGGCAGTAATTTCATCTGCTCCAAAAAATTCGGCTCTACCGGTGCGAACCTGATCGATTAAATGGGGAAAACCACTCTGTAAGGCTGCGATTGCTCCATCTTCATCGTAATCCCTTTCTGGGCCTTTCAAAAACCGTAGCAATAAAACACGATTAGAGTTGCTAGGTGTATTGATCCCTAAACCTATTGAGCGCAATACCACTCCCAAGGCAGCTTGAGACTTACCTTTACCCAAACCATCATAAACGTGGATTTGTCCTGTAGCACGTTGTTGGCGCACTTGTGCTGTACGAATACCGATGCCGTTCCTAGTCATCTCACCAAAACCGTAATATGGTAGTCCTTTTTTTAGTCCAGTATTGTCCTATCAACCAAGCAGCCTTATCTCTAAATACTAGTTAGTTGGGGCAAAGCTTTGTTTGTATCTCCAGACTGCCCATTTTAACACCCTGATAGGGTAGGTGTGAGCCTCCTTGCTGGGAAAGTAAATTGTAAATTAAATCAAACTGCTGTATAAAAATACAAAAAAATGGTAAAACACTCCCAGCAATGAGATAAAGTATCTCAGTGCCCGCAGCATAGCCAAACTTAGTTCGTATTATTAGGAATCCGGTTTGATTTGTGCTAAAGATACCTGGGGTATGTATAGCCTTGGGGACATGGTTACGCTCAAGGCATAGCCTAACTTACCAAACCCTTGAGAAGGGTACGTTACCTGACTTTGTTCCCACACATTCCACAATATCTAATTGTGTTCAAAACTCAAATAGTAGTCCTATATATATTCAGCATCATTTGTTAAATATGCTAGATTTTATTTCCTTTGATTTTTCTTCCATCTTACCTGTAGGTATTGTTTTATTTGATTTATTATTCCTAATCATCGCAATTCCCATAGAAGCCTATATTTTAAAGGCACGTTTAAAGTTTGACCAAAAAAGTAGTGTTTTCTACGCTATATCAATTAATATTTTTGCTAATGTACTTGGCTGGCTAGTATTTTTCGCCATTGAGCCTTCATTGTCTGCCACAAATAAGTCGGAAGTACTAAATTATGTTTTTTTCAATCGGTTTCAATCAGAACAAATATATTCCTTACTGGTTTTAATTGCTTTCTTTATTTTCTTCGCTACTTTTTTGTTCAAAGTTATTACTTTACAATTGTTATTATTAATCTGGGAAAAATCAGATAAAAAAAAGCCAGAGCAAGAAGTTTCTCTCGCTCAAAGACGTTCTTCTCGACGATATAAATTTAATCAAGTACAGAGAACAAATGTAGTTACTAGTGTATTAATAGCTAATTCCCTAAGCTATAGCGCAATTACTATTATTTTAGTTATTTGCTTTTCTTGATCGTAGAACTTACCCACCTGTGACGAAACAAAAATTGTCGCAATCATGTAAATACTTAATCCGTGGGCAGGTTCTAGATAATTTAACAGTTAGAGGATTCGTAAATGGAAATAATTAAAGATTTTTTGGTTGGTACCTTCAAATTTATTCAAGATATCCTCAGTGGTACTCAAAAACTATTATTACCAACCAAAGCCTACTCCTGGCAAACACTCATTTATTTAAGTGTATTTTCTTGGATCATGTCATCTTGGGCAGCAAGTTTTTTTGTCCAAAATATGATTGCTTTTTGTGGTTGGCTATTTTTGATTGCAGGTACTGCTTGGTATACCACTGATAATCCTGTGGTTGTTCCTGGAACTTCTATGCCTGTGGGAGCATTGATTACAGGAGGACTAGTCAGTTTATTTGCTTTTGGCAATGAAGAAAATGTCCTTAATCCTGTTTCATTTGTTCTATGGCCAACAATGTCTGCACTAATTACTGCTATTCCTGAGTTTTTTCAAGGTACTGGTACTAATGTGAATACCCAGATTCCTAAACCAGAAGCTCGTCAGAAAATTATAGTTTTAATTGCCAGTTCAATGTTAATCAGTTGTTGGCTACAAGCATACTTTATAGTAGATAATTGGGTAAAACAATACCCGAGTTTATTAACTGATAATCTCGATAATAGTGCATTAGTGATCAAACTTTCACCCCCTGAAGACTTAACAACCAAGAAAATTCCTAAAAATGGAGCCATTATCTTAAATAAATTGGTACCTGTAATAATTACCCAAATTGACGATCAACCTTGGTCTCAAGTTGAGCGCATACTCAAAAATGCTAGGGCCAAAGATTCAGAGATTAGTAAATTAGGTAGAAGAATAATTGAAACAGAGCTAGCGGCTTATGAAGAGAGGGATTTTTGGCGGGTGGAAGCACGGGTAAATAGTATCAATCCCAACAGTCCAGATGTCTATAAATTGAGTTTATTGAGTATCTGGAGTGGTCCGAGTTCCAACAAAGAACGGTATTATCTGCAACGTTCTTGCCAAGTTGAACCAGTGGCATCAAGTAGTTCTAGTGGCTCAGAAGTGGGAAGAAAAGCAGAAATTGAATGTGACTCTAAGAACTTCTTCTTTGCTGACTCGCCACCACCCCAAGGATGAAAATAATATAGATAGCAGTGTAAATTATAACTGGGTGAGTCAATTACCATGAATCTCAGCAGAATTTCGACCATCGCAACTAATGTGTTTCGAGCAATGGTACGCGATCGCATTCTCTATATTCTCGGATTTTACGTATTTATACTTGCTAGTACTTTGTTTTTACTACCTGAAGTCTCTGGAAATGCCAATGATAAAATGTTCCTGGATTTGGGCTTGGCAGCAATGACTATTCTGGGTTTAGTTGTGGCAATATTTATTGGTACGAGTTTAATTAATCAGGAAATTGAAAAACGAACTCTGCTAGTATTTATTGCTAAACCCATAAGCCGTAGTGAATTTGTCATTGGTAAGTATTTGGGGCTGGTTGCGGTTTTAACCTCCTTAGTAGCCCTGATGACAGTTATTTACTTGGTTTTTTTGCAGGTTGGTAATATTAACTATCCCACTGTTAGCATTTTCATCTCTGCAATTTTTTTAATTTTGCAGTTGTGTTTAATCTCTGCCGCTGCTATTACTTTTAGTACGGTATCCAATCCCCTACTGGCAACACCTTTAACAATTGCAGTTTATTTTATCGGTAATATTACTGAAGATATTCTCACATGGGATAGCTCAAGCAGCTTTAAACGTTTGGCTCAAGGGTTATATCTAGTTTTACCAGATTTATCAAGATTGGATTTGAAGAATGATGCTGTGTATGGACTGGGGGCAATACCAGATCCTGCCACATTAGTTGGCAATGGCTTATATGGCATATTTTATAGCTTGATGTTAATTGCGATCGCTATTCTTATATTCTCTCGGCGCGAATTCTAATTATACGGTTGAATTTTGGCGCGAAAATTTCACAGCCAAGATGGCTGTGCCACAATTGCTCACAACTAATGAAAAGAAATACTAGTGTTCTGTCCCATAAAATATGATGGACTGGATAATGAACTGCATTAGCCCTCGCCATGCCCGTAGGGCTTTTTAGGGCGCAAAGAAAGGAAGCAAGAAGATAAATAGAACAAGAGGACAAGTCTAGAATTTAGTTCACTCTTTTTGGTACGATAAGTCTTATGCAATTAGAATTTGTTCCAGTAGAAAAGTTCTACTTTGCCCTTACCCTGGCAGTTAGAACCCTTGAAGATTTAGAACACCCTGGTTTAGTAGATACAGTGCGATCGCAATTATCGACAAAATATGGTCAGCCTTCTACAGTGGCTCCCGGTAAGCAAAATACGTTCAATTATGTCTTTTTCGTCCAAAATATAGACAACAGCCCTGCCAATCAACTCATAGTTTCCATCTCCGATTGGCAAAATAAACTGCGTCTGAGTAGTGACTATGGTTGGATATTAGATTCCCAACGCAAACCAGTACGTACCGATAAATTCCATTATCGGTTACAGTTCAGTCAACAATTACAATCATACCTACAAGAACATTTACAAGTTCCTCGTAGCAATTAGTCAATATACTTAGAGAAATTAAAAATTAAAAATCAGTCAGTGATTTTTAATTTTTAACCTTCCCAGAACATCAATTAATTTGTAGTTTGTGCGGCTAACATTTCTTTGAGTTTTTCCAATTCTGTAGCCCAACGAGGATCTGGACGAATTGCATCGGTATCCCCAGAAGAAGCATTATTATCCCGTGAGTTATTTCGACGGGATTTCTTAGAGCCTTTCTCACGACGGCCACCTTCTTTAGATGATCTGTTAGAGCTAGCTTGGTTTTGGGATTGTCCTCCTTGTTCCTCGCTATCCTCCCCTTTTGCCCTGGGCAATGCCTTCTCTATTTTTATGGCAACCTCTTGGAAAAGTTGACCATTATATTTTTCAATAATTTGGTCTGCTTGCTCGTCATTGTTGACTGTAATAAAACCAAAGCCACGGCATTTGCCAGTTTTCCGGTCTTTGATTAACTTAGTTGTAACCGTATCACCCTCTTCTGCAAATACCGCTTGCAAATCTTGGCGATCTATTTCTTCTTTAGGCAAATTACCTATGTATAGGCGAACTGACATGAGCTATACCTCCGTAGTTGAATAAGTAGGGTAGGGCATAAAAAACATTTTGGCTATGAATTCCCCCCAAGCATCACAGTACCGAGGGAAAATGCCGTAAACCAATTTTGTTAAAACTATTAACCTATGCAATATCGTTTCTCTCTAGGTTTAAGCTTGCTTTATACAACAAATGCGTACACGACGCTAACAATATCTTAATTGTTAGGAACTTGTAAATTTAGCGGGTTCCTAGCTAACAATGGAAAAACATTCAATGCTATTGCTGGAGAATTAAACACCATTTCTTACATTATCATGGTCTTCTTGCATGTAGCTAGTTCAAATCTTACATTTTTAACTATTCCTATCAAAGAATAGTAGCACAAAACACTTTTTTTTCTAAAACTATATCTTAAAAAAACAAAAAAATCCCTGGTTAGTTATTTGTATACTGTTGTGTTGCCGCAACAGAATCATTTCTAGGGTTAAGACCTGCCACGATACTTTGACAACATAAATGAATGTAACACTTTAGTACACAAAATGCAATATTTATTTATATTCAGTTTAAACTATATATCAATTTAAGAAAATAATGAATGGAATAAGGGGTGAAGTACCTACTTGGGTAAGAATACTTCCGCCAAGTCTGCAACTGTTGGGGTGATACCATTTCTTTGTGAAGTTGGGCCAAATTTTTTACCTTTTAAAACCCTAGTACTCCGCCAAGGGAACTATGCCAGGTTAATAATGAGAATAAAAAGTTCTTTTCTCCCCACACTTCCCACACTTCCCACACTCCCCCATCTCCCCCTACCCAGCAAAATTGCTTTGGTGGACTACTAGGGGCATGACGAGAGCTAATGCGGTTAGTGAATTATTGAATTTGACCCATCTTTATACACAATTGGTATGGGATCAATTGCGACTCAAAAACAAAACCCCCTCCAGCGAAAATTTTGCTTTATTTACCATGGTGGGAGAATGTCAATAATCTAAAAGTATTACTATACAAAATAATTACGTCATTTTCAAAACTATTTATATTCCAACCTTGAGAATTTTTTAGACTGGAAATTATCAGAAAAGAGAAATTCTTATGATGAAACCAAGGTTTAAACCTCTGCTACTAGCAATTAGCTGGGTACTGCTATCAGCTAGTACATTTATGATGATTATTTTGACGCAATCTCACCCACCCACCATTGCCCAAGAACCAGCCATCATTATTGATACGACTAAAACACCAAATTCAACACAAACACCACCAACCCCAACGGAGTCAACAGAATCAACACAGCCCATACCTAAAAAACCAGAAGAGTCTACCAATGGGGAAAAACCTGCTGAAAAACCTGCTAAAGTAACGGAAATCGCACCTAGTCCAGAAGAAATGGCCCGTCAGCAAAAACTGATTGAAGCCGATAGACTGTACTTGGGGGGACAATTCGCTGCTGCACAAAAGCTATACCAGCAAGTGAAAAAGCCTTTCGCCAATACATCAGACAAGGAACAACTCCCCGAAGCAATAGTCGATCCGAGTCAACTCTCCCCAGCAGGTAAGGTATATTGGCGGGAATCAGAGGCTGGTATTGCCAATAATTTACAAACTAGAACCCTAGTACCTCTCAAGCTGTTAGTGGAACAGTATCCTGAATTTATACCTGGTCATCTTCGCTACGCCGAAGCACTGAAAAAATACGATCGCCCCCGGGATGCATTGCAAATATTAGAACGGGCTGCCACTTCCTATCCTAATCAACCAGATTTAGTCAAAGCCAGGGTGGAAGCTTTGGCAGAAGCAAAAAAATGGATGGAAGCGAGTATTGCAGCCCGTCAATTTGCGATTATTAATGCTAACGACTCCCAAGCACCAACATTCCATGGGTTAGCCGAGAAACATCTCAAACGGTATAAATCCCGTATTAGAGCCAGGATGAGGGGTAATACTCTGGTAAATATTGTCACTGGTGCCTTGGGATATGCAGTTACAGGTAGCTTATTAGGGCCATTTTCCGCCCTGGATTCTACGCTTTTGCTTCTCAGGGGAGAATCATCAGTGGGTAAATCCGTGGCAAAACGGGCAAAAAAACAACTGGATATAGTTGAAAATGACCAAATTAATAATTATATCAATGAAATTGGGGAAAAGCTGGCAAATGTTGCTGGCAGGGATGATTTTAAATACGAATTTTATACCATTGCCAATGAAAGTATTAACGCCTTTGCCCTACCTGGAGGTAAAATATTTATTAATGCTGGAGCGATCGCTAAAACTAATTCAGAGGCAGAATTGGCAGGCTTAGTTGCCCATGAGTTATCCCATGCGGTACTTTCCCACGGCTTCCAATTAGTAACCCAAGGCAACCTGATTAGTAATGTGACTCAGTACTTACCCCTTGGGGGCACGGTGGGTAGATTGTTTTCCCTCAGCTATGGCCGGGATATGGAACGCCAGGCTGATACCTTGGGGACTCGCCTAATTGTGAGTACTGGCTATGCTGCGGATGGCCTGCGTAACTTGATGGTGACAATGAATAAAGAACAAAAAAATGCCCCTCCCCAATGGCTATCGTCCCACCCCAGTAGCAGCAAACGGGTTAGCTATTTGGAAGATTTAATTACCCGCAATGATTATAACCGCTATGCTTATGAAGGGGTAGAAAGGCATTTATCCATTCAAGCCAAGGCGAAAAAAATATTACAAGAGAAAAAAGAACGGGAGGAAAAGAAACGGAGAAAGAAAAAAAGATAATTTTCCAAGTTTGTACTAAGTTAGACGACTTGAAGGTGCTGAGTAATGCCAAGATATTTATAGCAGAAGACAGAAGGCTGATTCTAGCCGAGCTGTTTAATTTGTTCTAACCCTTGTGGCTACCGCTATAGTAGAAGCATATTCAAAATATTATGCCAGAATTACGTCAATCCATCGCCCAGCACTACCACGAACGCACAAAGTACGATCCCGAAACTATTGCTGCCAAAAGTCAAGGGTTAGACTGGGCTAAACAGCCCGTACCATTTAAAGATTACAAAATTGGTTCGGATTTTGATCTCAAGCCCTACCTGCAAGAAAAACCAGAAGTATATGCTAACGATGCCCAAGGGCGATGGTGGCACAGACTTTCCCGTCTCCTGTTTTGTAGCTATGGACTGACTGCGAAAATGCCTTCTTTAGGCAGTGCCGTGTATCTCCGGGCGGCTCCCAGTGCTGGGGGTTTATACCCTGCTGAGGTTTATTTAGTCTCCCGCGGGACGCAGATGCTACCTGCTGGGTTATATAATTACCAATGTCGAAACCATTCCTTGATGCATTTTTGGGAAAGTGATGTTTGGCAAAATTTACAAACCGCTTGTTTGTGGCATCCATCCCTGGAAAGTACCCAAATAGCTATCATTGTGACTACAATTTTCTACCGTTCAGCATGGCGGTATGAGGATCGAGCCTATCGGCGAATTTGTTTAGATACTGGACACCTGTTAGGTAACATTGAATTGGCTAGCAGTATTGCTGACTATCGTCCCCATTTAATTGGCGGTTTTGTCGATGAGGCCGTCAACGAACTATTGTACATCGATCCCCAACAAGAAGGGGCGATCGCAGTGTTAGCCATGGCAGATTTATTAGATATTCAACAAAACTTACCTACCTGGCGAACTGCTCTCCCTTCTGCAACTCAAACGGAGTATCCCCACATATCAGATGGGGAGCTATTAAAATATTTCCACCAAGCTACACAGATTAAACCAGGTACCACAGGTAAAATGAATTTGCCAGAGGTACAGCCAGAAAAATCCCTAGAAGATAAATATAATTTTCCCTTCTGTCAAAAAATTTCCACCGCTACTAACCCAATTTACTGGGGAGAACAACTAGAAGATTTAGAAATAACCATCCACCACAGACGTTCTACCCGGGCTTACAGTGGAGAAGATTTAACTCTAGATGAACTCAAAGCTTTACTGAATTTTACCTACCAACCCCAAGATTACATTGATGGAGGTTTAGATAATTATCCCGACTATTTTGACTTGAATTTAATCGAAACCTTTATTGTTTGCTCTGGAGTAGAAGGATTAGAAGCAGGTTGCTATTATTACGCCCCAAAAGCCCAAGAACTGAGGCAAATTCGCTTTAAAAATTTTCGCCGGGAGTTACATTTTCTCTGCTTAGGGCAAGAATTGGGTAGGGATGCTGCGGCGGTGCTATTTCATACCGCAGATTTAAAAGCAGCCATTGCCCAATATGGCGATCGCGTTTACCGATATCTACACATGGATGCTGGGCATCTAGGACAAAAGCTTAATTTAGCCGCGGTTAAACTACATTTGGGAGTTAGTGGCATTGGTGGATTCTTTGACGATCAAGTCAATCAAGTGTTAGGTATTCCTGATGATGAAGCTGTGCTTTATATAACAACTTTAGGTAGACCCAGATAGCATATAGCGGTTTCACTTGAATAGAATACAAAAAAATGATGCAATTTCTATGTTCATAGATTTACATTGTACAAAACTGTATTCTACTCAACCTAAAATTGCGATATTGTTACTCTTAGATTTTTGAGCTACCCCTGGAGGGATTGGGACAAAACACAACATAACCAACTGGTAAATAGTTGAGAAAAAATTTCCCAAACGGCAAAAAGTCACAATAATTTGATAGAGTTTTTATGACACTAAATTTTGTCTCTAAATTCAGTTCAAAGAATCAAGAGCAAAATATAGCAAAGGACATATTGGTTAGGACAGTATTGTTCGACTCAAGAACTGTCAACTGTCAACTGAAAAGCAATTAACCATTGGAAGCATGGCAGCGTTGATTGGACGAGATTTGTTAACTCTAGCCGAACTCAGTTCCACTGAAGTTCGAGAACTACTACACTTGGCAACCCAACTCAAATCTCAGCAGTTGCATTTGCGCTGTAATAAGGTATTGGGACTATTGTTTTCTAAAGCTTCTACCCGCACTAGAGTCAGCTTCACAGTGGCAATGTACCAGTTGGGGGGACAGGTAATCGATCTCAATCCCAATGTCACCCAAGTTAGCCGTGGGGAACCCGTACAAGATACAGCCAGGGTACTCGACAGATATTTGGATGTTTTGGCAATTCGTACCTTTGCTCAAGATGAATTGGAAACCTTTGCCAAATATGCTCAAATTCCCGTGATTAATGCTCTGACAGACTTAGAACATCCCTGTCAAATTTTGGCAGATTTAATGACCATTCAAGAGCGTTTTGGTCAACTGGAAAATTTAACTTTAACCTATGTGGGTGATGGTAATAACGTTGCTAATTCCCTAATGTTGGGTTGTGCCTTGGTGGGAATGAATGTGCGAATTGCAACCCCCAATGGCTACGAACCCAATTCCAAGGTAGTGGAACAAGCACGAGCCATCGCCAATAACCAAAGCCAAGTGGCAATTATGCAAGATGCCCGCGCCGCAACAGAGGGAACCCACGTAATTTACACAGACGTTTGGGCAAGTATGGGACAGGAAGCGCAAGCAAGCGATCGCAATCCGATTTTCCAACCATATCAGATTAATACACAATTATTAAGCCTGGCTGACAAGGATGCCATAGTTTTACACTGCTTACCAGCCCATCGCGGCGAAGAAATTACCGATGAGGTGATTGAAGGCTCTCAATCTTTAGTTTGGGATCAAGCAGAAAATCGAATGCATGCACAAAAAGCTCTCTTGGCTAGTGTTTTGGGAGCGGAGAAATAGAGAAGAGGATAAGGGGCAGGGAGCAGGGGGCAGGGGGAGTGAGGGAGTGAGGGAGATGAGGAGTGAAAAAATTAAAACTCTTAACTCCGACCTGTCAACTATCAACTATCAACCATCAACTATCAACTCTTAACCGTCAACTGCCAACTGCCAACTGCCAACTGAACTGTCAACTGTCAACTGAAAAATCCAAACTAGGCCAATCTGGCTGACGATAATACTGTATCATATTATCAAACTTACGTAATTCAGCACGCTTGACCGTAATTTCAGGGAAATCAAGTATCCATTTTTTGTTTAATTGTGACAACACACTACTGAAGCGATCGCGATCTAAATCCCCAGGTATTTCACCAAAATAACCCAATGTGATATGGGCAGTGAAATAATATTGTTGTTCAATTCCCAATGCCATCAATTGAGGATTTTGATAGATAATTCGACGCAGGCTAATAATTTGCTGGTAGCTGCTTTCATCTTTGGGAATTAAACAAACTCCTACAGCTCTGGGCATCACCATTAGTCCCAGCATTTGCCAACGAATAGAATGCTCAGAGTTAATTGATTGCTGATATTGTTGAAAAATATCCCGAAAACAAGATTGTAATTTATGGTCATAATCTGGAATTTGTTGGCACGCATCAAGGAAATTACTTTCCCAAATTAAATCTGCCAGGGTGAAATGAAAACTCTTAGCCGGTAAAGGTACAATTGGGTTATAAGGTATGGATAATTGTAATAGTTGCTGCTGGTAATCTTGTAACTGTTTGTAGAAAGCCGAGTTATATGAATCATCTTCCCAGGGAGGAGCAATAATCGTGTAACCGGGAAATGGTGCAGCTTGCCTAATTCCTTCTGGTGTGGGTTGAAATTTAGTAGATTCTTGAATATGTTGAATTTGGGATTTATAAGCTTCTGGTAGCGTCATCCGCGCCACTCGATTTAAATAGATTTGATAATTATCGTCCAATCTTCTCTGCCTCCCAGCTCTTACTCGATAATTTTAAGCAAAATCACTTACATTACAACAGTCGTTTACCAACTATTTGGCATTTTAAATGTCATCAAGGATAATTCCCACTTTACAGTGTAGGTGAGAAGGGTAATAAGTTCACAAGTAATAAGTTTTACTTTTGCCTCAAGTCAACCGATTCAATGGTGGGTGGGGATTTTCTGGGTTTGTTGAAGGGAGCTGAAACTGGAAAAAATGAGTCTGACTGATAATTTTTTCTCCATGAATCAAGAGGCTCAATACCATATAATTCCAGCTAAAAATGTATTACTTATTACTTATTATTTATTACTTATTATTTATTACTTAATGTTATTTGCTAGTATGCCAATTTACATTTACTGGGGTGAAGATGAGTTTGCCATGGAAAAAGCGATTGTGGAATTACGCGATCGCATTATCGATCCTGCATGGACAAGTTTCAACTATCATGTCTTCCCCAACGACGGTGCTGATGCCGTAATCCAAGGGTTAAACCAAGCTATGACACCACCCTTTGGGGCAGGGGGACGTTTGGTATGGCTTGTCAACACTAACGTTTGTCAACAATGTCCAGACAATGTATTAGAAGAGTTGCAACGTACCTTGGGGGTAATCCCTGAAAACTCATACTTACTGCTCACCAGTCGCAACAAACCTGATGAACGGCTGAAATCCACCAAACTATTGAAAAAATGCGCCACCAAATTCCAGGATTTTTCTCTCATTCCTCCCTGGAAAACTGATTTACTGGTAAAAGCTGTGCAGCAAGGAGCCCACACCATGGGTGTAAAGTTAACACCAATGGGTGCAGATTTTTTAGCAGAATGCGTAGGAAATGATACACGGTTGCTATACAATGAGCTAGGGAAATTGCGGCTTTATGCTGGAGACAACAACCAACCCCAAGATGTGGATGTAGTTGCCCGTCTTGTTCGTAATACCACACACAACAGTTTGCAGCTGGCAACAGCTATTAGAACTGGTGATACAGCAAAAGCCTTATTATTAGTAGCAGATCTCTTGGGTGCATCAGAACCAGCTTTAAAAATAGTTGCCACGTTAGTTGGACAATTTCGTACTTGGTTATGGGTAAAAATCATGATAGAAAGTGGGGAAAAAGATCAACAAGCGATCGCCAAAGCGGCAAATATTTCTAATCCAAAACGGATTTATTTTTTACAACAAGAAGTTAAAGCTCTTTCCGTACAGCAATTAAGACATACTTTACCCTTACTTTTGGAATTAGAAGTTAGTCTTAAACAAGGTGCTACCGAAACATCTGTACTCCAAACAAAAGTGGTTGAACTTTGTCAAGTATGCCAAAGAAATTGACAACAATATCAAGTTTGTATAGGCACAGATGTTTTGTGGAACTTATATCTCACAAAATAGTTCAAAGTTATTAACAAGTTCTCACTAATAGTTGTTTTTCACACAGACAATGAAAAAATTATCTTTACTATCTTACTTTCACCAAATACGTTACAAGCCATCATTGTTGACTGCTGTTACTATCATCAGTTTGGTCTGTACGACTTTAGTTTTCAACTCCAAAGTTGAAGCCCAAAATCGCTCTCGCAATGTACCTAGTCGTGAAGAGCTCAAAAATTATGCCGAAGTCTTACTCAAAATGGAACCTTTACGACAAAGAGCTTTTGATCGCATCAAAAAAACCATACCTAGCAATCGAGGCTCTGTACCTAAGATAGTTTGTAATGATAAAAATAGCATTAATGGTCTGCCCAATCAAGCTAGGGGCATTGCTGTAGATTTCTGCCGCAACTATCAACAACTAGTTAATGACAATGACCTGGGAATTGACCGTTTTAACGAGATTACCGACACATTACAAGATAATGCTGACTTAAAAGATGATATTTATGAAATGTTAATAGACATACAAAACGATCAAGATGATGATTCTGAATAAAGATTATCCATAACAATCAATCTATGTTCGACATCAATTATTGTCTTTTGTGTTAGTAGGAATACAAGTATTCTGGTGCATATACAATTACGTTAATTGTATGTAAACCCCCATTCGTAAATAATATATTGAATTTATGTTCATATATTCATATTCCATAGAAACCATGCAATTATCCCTATGAGATTGTCAACCATTTCAACCAACAATCTCAAAATCAATTGATACACCCAATATATTTCCTCACTTAATCTTCACTGTATTCCACTTGTTTCTACTGCTTGTGCTAATCTTGCTGCTCCTGCTTGGACAATTTCTGCCACTTGGGATAAAGGCATATGGTGTATTTGTCTGAGGATAACGTTTAAATCCGAGATTTCCGCCACTGGCTTACCTTCTAAACAACACAGTAACTCCTCTAAGCTGTAACCTGCTTTGGCTGCAATCCGGGCTAAATTTTCCGTATCTGGAACCTTCACACCCTTTTCCCACATTTGTACCGCAGTTGCAGAAACACCCAAAACTTTGCCAAAAGCTCGCTGACTCATGGTTCCGCGAGCTAGTTTGATTATTTCAATTAATTTTTGTCTACTTTCAATATTCATTGTTTCAACTAGTGACTCAACTAATTTCTCAGGTATTTTGCCAGCCTACATTGTAACCAGAGGTATCAGTTTAGGTAATTGATTCTACTTCAAAACTTAATTTCCATACTACAGGTTTACTTTTATCTTGACAGCTTTCTTTGTTGGTAGTAAATTATATCTAAGGTTTTAAATATTTAACCAAAGTAATCATTATAGTGCTAAATCGCAAGTTCTCATAGCTTGGAATCAAAGCGATGGCATTCAGGCAGCAAAGCTGTGTTTTTATGGCATAACTGCCAATGTTAAGGGGTGTCTATGATTCGTAATCTTTACAAAAATCGTCCATATCGGTACCGAGTTCGTAGTTTAATTGCCACTGGAAAAATCAAGCCAGAGATATTATATATCAGTGAGGTTGAAGCTAAAGCAACACTCAAAGCTAAAGGTTATAAAGTCCGGCAAATTAAAAAAATTAGACTCCTTAAACATCAAGTCTGCATTTCCTACTGGAACGAGCAAGGAGGGGTATGTAGTGGCTTCTTTAGCTATCGCATTTTTAATTGTTGGCACAGGACAGTAGAAGATTTGATTTGTGGCTGTTTGACTCTAAAGACTTGGCAAATACTCAATTGGATTATGCGGTGTGAATTGAATTATTATCCATATCCGATAGAAATATCTATTAGTCTCAATGGTAGTTTACAAAGGCGCTTCTGGGAATTACAGACAAGCACGGTTGCAAGTAATATTCCACACCCGGAAGTCATGGCAATATAGAAAGGAACTTGCAAATAATATTCGGTTGACAGTTGACAGTTGACAGTTGACAGTTGACAGTTGACAGTTGACAGTTGACAGTTGACAGTTGACAGTTGA
>JASJCX010000045.1 GCA_030065255.1 Calothrix sp. MO_167.B42
TTGACAGTTGACAGTTGACAGGTGAGACTCATTGAGTCAAGCAATACTGTCCTAATCAATATGGCTACAGCTATAGATTAAATCTTGATTTACTTCAAAGGGGAATTAATTTGGGCATTGCTGAATAGAAGTATGATTTTACATTTTTCGATACAATTGAACAAAGATTCTTTGCGTCTTTGCCTCTACCCTGCAGGATACTGTTGGTGAATAGTAGGTTTGACCCCTCACTGTGGGTAGAAACAATCTGACTCGAATGCCCGAAATACCGCCCACAGGCTAGAAGCCTGGACGGCAGTCGCTACAACGGGGGGAACCCCCGCAACGCGCTGCCTCGGCTATTGGAGCAAAGCCTGCCGGGAGCAGGCTTAGTTCAATTAGCCGCACCATTCTATGGTGACGGTGGGATTTTGGTCATCGCGAGGGGCGCTACCCCTGAGTCGCTAGTGGTATCCTTCAAGATGTCGGGGATCTATCTGGGCACTGGTGGCTGGGCTGATATTGCATCAGAATTATGCGCTCAAAAGCTGTGATGATAAAAATCAATAATTATGAAGTCGGGTTTACCGAACTAAAAATATTAGTATTTTCTACACCATTTATGAACAACAATTTAATGGGCGGTATTCATCAACAATTAAGTGATAGAAACCGAATTTACACTAGTTCTAACTACCCCTAAGATAATAATCAAAGCAACAAGTTAAACACAGTAATAAAGAAACAAATAAACGGAGACTTATGATGTTAGTTCGTTACAACCCCTGGAAAGAAATCGATACCCTAGAACGTCGCTTTAATCGCTTATTTGATGATTTCGTACCCACAAATTTAAAGGATTTGCATAATTCATTTAAGACTCCTGCTGCTGAAATATCTGAAACTGATGATGCCATTCATCTCAAGCTAGAACTACCAGGTATAGAAACCAAAGACCTTGATATTCAAGTTACAGAGGATGCAGTGTCTATCAGTGGCGAGCGCAAATCTGAAACTAAGTCTGAGGAAAATGGTAATACTAGAAGTGAGTTTTTCTATGGCAAGTTCCAGCGTGTAATTCCCCTATCTACAAGGGTGCAAAATACTAATGTGACTGCTGATTATAAAGATGGTATTTTGAATCTGACACTACCTAAAACTGTGGAAGAAAAGAACAAGGTAGTTAAGGTTAATTTAGGACAAAATTAAGGTTATCAGTGGTCGTGATGAACTGTATTTAGTTTGGTTTTGTTTGTGTGTGTGAGCCTGGTTGTTAAGTCAACTAGGCTTTTTTGTTGGGTAGCGATAAGCCAATACCGTTCAGTTAAACCCTCAAATCAATAATAGCGTAGGTTGGGTTGAGGAACGAAACCCAACATTATCAGGAATTTGTTGGGTTTCGCTATCGCTCTACCCAACCTACAATTCTCGTTTAGTCCACACTCCCACCTTGAAATCAATTTCAAGGCTAATAAACCAAGCACGTTAAAACGCGCTGTGGATGTCTTTCCCAGTCTGATTTATCAGACTTTGTGTATGAGCCTAGGAATTAATTCCTAGGCGGATATTTGGGCTGGATATAGAACAGAACATTCGCATCAAACAGCACAGTGTAGTGACTCATGGTTGACCATAGCCCATATTCTGTTCCTGGGCATCAGCAACCAGTAGATCGAGGACAGCTTCCCGTTCCTCATCAATCCTATTCTTGTAAGCCATAACATCTTCCATGCGGATGCGGCGATGCTTACCAACTTTCCGATAGGAAATTGCCCCTTCCTCAAGCAATTTGATCACAAATGGACGTGAAACATTCAGAATCTCAGCAGCTTGAACCGTTGTCAATTCGGCATCTTCTGGAATCAAGGTGATGCCGCGCCCTGCTGCCATAGCTTCCAAAATATCCATTAGCAAGGCGACGGCCACCGCAGGAAGCTCAATTGGTGTTTCCTGTTCAGCATCAATAACCCGCAGCCTCAAAGGGCGGTTCTTCTCCACATAACGTGATAGCAGCTGCCCAGAATTCCTAGCGATCGCAGAATCCTCTTCTGTTGGTGGGAGTTGTCTATGAAAGCTCGTGTTCATGGGACTTCTTTAACTTCCTTGGTTCACTTTTCACTATGCTATATAAATAAAATAAATGCAATAAATGAATTATATGCAATGGCTTCAATGTCAGGGGGCGTTTTTCAAAGCTAAACAGATTGGTAGTAAGTAAAAACGATCGCTCCACAAAAATAAAAACCCCACCCATGACGGTGGGGCCTTCTCTTGCGACTAATACAAATATACTATATTGCGGTCAGAAAATCTACACAGCATTTTGCCTCCCCTAGATCAAAAAATATGCCAGCTACATACAGCACTTTGCAGGTAAATGAAGTACATTCGCTACATACTAAAACGAACAGTGGGATGGGCATCCCTGCCCGTCCGAATATACTTCACAAAGATGAAATATGTTGTAATTCCTACTAGTAATTGTTTGATTTATAATTCGTTTTTTTGTATTGTTTTATCTTTGATAGACTTTAATTCTTCTCGCAACATTTTTTGATAAATTCGAGGCAAACTGGAGCTGATAGAATTAGTTTCTATCCCATACCCTAAACTCGTCCAGGTTGGAGAAAGCACTTGCAAAACTTTTTTTAAATTTCCTTGACGCAATAATTGATTAATATCTGTTCTCCAAACTCGATTATCTTTTAACCACTGATAAACCACTTGGTCTTGATATTGTGCTTCAAAACTATAGGATGTCCAAAACATCAATTTCATGGGTCGGGGATGATATTTAGGGGCAATTTGATACCAAGTTGTGTTAATTATTTGATACCTGCCAGCAGCAGTGGAACAGTTTCCTTTATTTGGCCCATTCACAATGGTGACACATATCTCTGGATGGCGACTCAAATCTTGTACGTGTTTTCCACCATAAAGAATTGAATAGGGGCGTTTACTACTGGCTTCACTAGCAGAAATAGTCCGCATTAAAGCCCGAATATAAGGATCGCCTCCTTCCATGATTAAAGGGGGTTGTTTTACCTGGAAAATTGGTTCGGGACGCTGATGCAAATTACCGGTGATGTACCACTGAAATAAGTACACAAACCCCAAAAGTACTGCTATGGGTACAATTAATTTTTCAGCACCTTTGAATGGCAAGGTTTTCAGAGTCCTGCTCCTTCTCATTAACTCTATCTACTTGCTTATTGTAGCGTTCATTTTTGGGGGAGATGACGGTTGAATAGTTGACGGTTGACAGTTGATAGTTCTTGAGTCGAACAATGCTGTCCTAACCAATATCTCCATTGGATTTAAGATGAAATAAAATACAAAACCTCACCCTGTCCTCACGGGCATCCCTCTCCTTAATAAGGCTCGCGTGTACACACAAGTAATCAAATTTAGCCAAGCCCTCACTGAAACGCCCCCTAACCCCCAATTTTGGGGGAACAAGAATTCTCAAAATCCTCCGCCCCCGCTCCCCCCAATACTGGGGGAACAAGAATTTTTAAAGTCCCCCAGAATTGGGGGATTTAGGGGGCTACATAGGCCCAAATGAAAACAAGTAGGACTTGTGTGTACACTGTAGCCTTAATAGGTCGAGGGAAAGATTTTTGCAGTGCAAAAAGCGATGGTGAGGTTAAATTATTACACAGAGTATGTTATTTAATCTATCTTCCATTGCTATATCTACCCAGCATCTAATTAATCTCCTAATTCCCAGACATTAAATTACTCCAGCAAATAGTTCTGGAAAATTCTTCTCAGGAGCATCAGGATTAGCAACAATTTCTACTATTTTATTCTTAGCAACTTCTGCAAAGAGTGCTTCCACGCATACCTGAGCTACTTTTTGTCGAGGAATACTACCATCAAATAATGTATCAGCACTCTGCATTACTACTGGGTTCGTATTATCTTCATTTTTTAACCCCCCTGGGCGCACAATGGTATAAGTTAATCCACTTTTTTGAATATATTCTTCTGCTTGCTTTTTCCACACTAAAATCAACCAAAACAAGTTGAGGGGATGGAAAAGTTGGGAAACACATAGGGATGAAACTAACACAAAATGCTCTATTCCCTTTGTCTTAGCCACATCTACCAAATTTTTTGTTCCTTCATAGTCTACCTTATAGGGCCCGGTGGGATCGAAACTTGGTTTTGCACCAGTAGCACATAAAATAACTGTGCTATCTCCTAAAGCTGTATGCAAACTTTGAGAATTTGTAACATCGGCTTCCACTAATTCAACTTCATCTGGCAAAATAGTTTTAGCTTTTTGTATATCCCTTACTAAAGCACGTACCGGAATATCCCGCGCTCTTAGCTCTTGAACTATGCGACGACCCGTTTCTCCTGTTGCCCCTGCTACAAAAGCTTTCATAATTAACCCTATCCTGGGAAACTAAATATCTGTATGATTCTGCGATCTATTGTAGATATTTAAATAAACTTCGTAATCTATGGTTAGGACTTTGTTGATAAATATATTGTGTTAATGGAGAATTCAGCAGTATAAATGGGCATTATGGTTTTAAGAAAGAAAAATCATATGTAATAATTTCTAGGTATAATTTTATGCTTTCAAAAAATACAGAATATCAATCAATCCAAGCATCAGAAACTGTTTTATCTGTATCATCACATTTAGTACCTACCAAAGATGTAGCTTTAGAGACGGATATTCAAGCACCCAGTAAATTCTCTGGGCGTTATGAAGACAAAATGGCAATGTATGCCCCTGGGGAGCAGGTAGCAGAATATCTCAATAGTCATAAGTCCTGGTTTTCTCGCTGTGCACAACCAATGCAGGTACAACCCTTGGGTGACAATGGCTATGCTTTAATCATTGGTAAATTTGGTTCTTTTGGTCATACTGTGGAGCCAAAAATTGGGTTAGAATTATTACCACCTGAAGATGGCATTTACCGTATTTATACTATTCCAATTCCAGACTATGAAGCTCCTGGTTATGACGTAGATTACCGAGCATCGTTGCAGTTGGTGGAGGAATTAGCACCAGACAATGGGAATTTTTCTGGAACCATAACACAGGTAGCCTGGGAATTGGATTTAACTGTGTATGTGGATTTTCCCAAATTTATTCACAGGTTGCCAAAGTCACTAATTCAATCTACAGGCGATCGCTTACTCAATCAAATTGTCCGTCAAGTGTCCCGTCGCCTCACATCAAAGGTACAAAAGGACTTTCACAAATCTTTCGATATCCCTTTTCCTGGAAAATAATTTGTCATCAGTGGAAGTTGCAGCAAACTTCCACTGATGACAACTACGAATTACCAATCATTAATTATGCCTTAGTAAGAATTTTCTGTACAATCTGCACTCCAGTAATTGCTTGCCAAGTAAATAATCCTAAAATGCTAAAATTCAAGACTATATGAGTCATTCTGGCCCAATTAGCCCCTTTTTGCATGAAAGGAGATAGGGAGGCAGAAGCGGCAATTAAACCAGTCATTCCCAATCCAGCTAGTAGATGGGGACCAACGAACAACTTGCCATTATTAATGTAGGTGACAGCCATGCCACCGATGGAACCCATCACCATTAATGCTAGAAGAATAGAACCAATTTGGTAGTGTCTAACGTTATACCTACCCTTAATTAGTTCCTTCTTTTCATCTCCCTGGGCACTTCTAGTCCGTTGTACTTGTAATCCCAAATAAGCGGCATAAAGGGAGATTAGCACTAATGCCCACATCATCGTTGGGTGAAAAAATTGCGACCAATATTTAACTGATGGTGAAAGTTCCACGGTGTTTCCCCTCTGTATTAAATCTTTATAAAAATTAGCATAACCTTATTTATCACTGTTGGGCCTGTAAATTAGGTAAAAGCTCAGAGAATTTTTCCTAACCAATGTCGATGCAATTTCTGGAGAATTTGCAACAAATAGAACCAGTCTGAGGGAAAATTTGAATACTGGGGTAGTTTGCATTCTTGGTGGGGAGCGATGAATAACAATAGTGATATATCTTTACTATCAGCAGCTCAAATTGGTGATATTAATAAGTTACAGGCTTTATTAGCAAAGGATGTTTTCCCTGATATTTGCGATCGCAATGGAACTACGGCGTTAATGTTTGCTGCTAATGGGGGGTATACTGAAGTTGTGCGATCGCTCCTTGATGCTGGGGCTGATATTAATTTATCGCGAAAATCTTTTGGGTTAACGGCGTTGATGTTGGCTGCTAGTGCCAATCATGTAGATGTGGTGGAGTTGTTGGTATTTAGGGGTGCAGATATTGATGCTACCAATGAAGATGGTAGTACGGCTCTGATGGTTGCCGCAGCTAAGGGTAATGTGGATGTGGTAAGGGTTCTATTAGCTGCTGGTGCCGGAGTAAATATTAAGGATGCAGATGATGATACGGCTTTGAAGTTGGCAATTAAGGGAGGACAGATTGCCGTAATCACAGCTTTGTTGTCAGGGGGTGCTGGGGTTAATTACCAAGATGAAGATGGGGAGACGGCATTAATTTCAGCAGCAGAATTAGGTAATTTGGCAGTGGTACAAGCATTATTGCATGGTGGTGCTGATATTAATCTGCAAAATTATCATGGGACTACAGCCTTATCTGCGGCTGCGGCTGCGGGACACAGTGAAATTGTCATGGCTTTATTAGATGCTGGAGCTGATGTTAATACCCAAGACAATGATGGGGAGACAGCTTTACATCTAGCCGTGGTGGAAGGATATGGGGAAGTGGTGAGAATATTACTTTATGGAAATGCCAAGGTTGATTTGGCAAATCATCTGGGTGATACACCATTGTTAGTGGCGGTATTACAGGGACATGATTTTATTGTGGAGATGTTACTGCGTCATGGTGCCAATGCTAATCGGGGCAATTTAACTGAAAATCCTTTAATAGTAGCAATATCCCAAAAAAACACCCAGATAGTGGAGCTGTTATTAAAATATGGTGCTGATGCCAATACCATGGGAAATGATGGGAAAACGGCATTGATGAAAGCTGCCGAGAGTAATCTCACAGGGGTAATGAACCAATTAATTGCTCAGGGCGCACAGATAAATTTTCAAGGTAAGGGGGGAGCAACGGCATTAATGTGGGCAGCTGCCAGAGATTACCCGGAAGCAGTACAGTTATTGGTGAATGCTGGGGCGGATGTGAGTTTACAAAATCAACGTGGTTATACAGCTTTGAGTTTGGCGGAGTTTAATCAATATCCTGATGTGGTGCAGATTCTGAAGTCAGAATAATTCATAATTCATATGGCTTAAACTTGACAATGGCAGAAATTTACGAGGATGTAATCAATATTTAAGGTGGAATAAATTATGCAACCAGCTTTACGTATCACAACCAAAGTTTTACCAGGAAACAAAATAGAAATTGAAATTCCCGAAGCTGAAATAGGCGATAGCGTTGATGTATTCGTGATTTTACCAGAAAAAGTCGAAACCAAAACGCGTTCAGCAGTAGATATTCTTAACGAATTACCAGGAAGACAGCTTTTCAAAACTACCGAAGAAGTGGACAAGTATCTGAAAGAGGAACGGGAATCATGGGAACGCTAAATATTCCAGATTTCAGCTTGGTATATGTAGATAAATCAATTGTTATCTACAGCATTGAGAAGTTTCCTGATTATTGATTACGAGATTCTAAATATTTTAAAATCCTTTGGTTTTCCATTGTTAGTTCTCTAATATCTGCTGCTAAATCTCGAATATCCCCTGTATTATTATCAATTCTTCTTTGATTATCAATCATTTGACGCTGCATATTAGCTATTTGTCGTTGCATATCATCTACTCTGGGTAAAATACTACTTGCTAAATCAGTTAAAGCTTGAATTGACTTAGCGTTAGATTCTATCAATTTCTCAAGACGTTCTGAATCACTCATATTTTTCTTAAGCTCATATAATAATTATGCCTATACATGATATTATAGACAACCGTAATAAAAAATTAGTAGACCATATTAAACGTATTCTCGACTCATCAGAAGCAGCACATTTTGCAGTAGGTTATTTCTTCCTTTCTGGCTTTACAGCTATTGCTGAACGACTCGCTAATATTAAAGAATTGTGCTTATTAATTGGTAATACAATTAATCGTGAAATTATCGAACAAATCGCCCAAGGATACCGTAGATTAGAATTAATTGAAGATAAAATTTAAGCACAAAAATATCCCAAACGTGTTGATGAAAGGCGGATGACAAATGAAACAGCAAATAATATTCGTTCTAGCATTGAATTAATGGATCAGACGGATGAAGCCGAAATGCTGATAAAAAATTTAGTATAAATGATAGAAGAAAAACGGCTTCATGTCCACGTTTATACAAAAGGTACTTTATATGCTAAAGCCTATATTTTTGATTACGGTAATGTTTATGCTCACACAGGTAGGGCTGTAGAGCGTCAAAAAAAAGGCATTGCTATTGTAGGTTCATCCAATCTTACCCTTTCTGGTATTACCCACAATACTGAACTGAATATTACTATTCACGGCAATGATAACCATACAGAATTAACTCGTTGGTTTGATGAATTGTGGAATGAATCGGAAGATTTTAATGAAGCATTAATGAGAGAGATGCAACAATCTTGGGCGGGTTTGCCAGTTCGTCCCGTGGTAAACATCGCTTTTTACCGAAAACGCAAACTAGAAACCATTGAGTACAGCATTGAGGACACATACCAAGGGTTATACAAGGGGTATTTCAGGCTGGTACTTGCACTTTTTCACTGCCAGCCAATCCAAAGGCTTCATGGATGACTTGCAATGCTTTTACACCTTGGTGCTCATCGACTACACAACAAGTTTTAATTTCAGAAGTGGTAATCATTTGAATATTAATTTGATGTTGGGCTAGGGCCTCAAACATTTTTGCAGCTATCCCTGGGTGTCCTACCATTCCCGCACCAACAATACTTACTTTAGCGATCGCATTATCTAATGCTACTTCCCCCCAACCATATTCTGTTGCGACTTGTTGCAATATCTGTTGGGCAAGTTCTGCATCTATGCGCGTTACGGTAAAAGCAATATCCCGTGTGGGAATGTCATTAACTATATGACAACGCTGGGATTGAATAATTGTATCTACACTAATATTGTTTTGCGCCAACAGTCCAAATATTTTCGCCGCCATTCCTGAAGTATCAGGTACATAGCGAATTGCTAAACGTGCTTGCTTCATGTCTAGGGCGACACCACGGACAGGGTGAGTGTGTGGAGTGTGGGGAGCGTAGGGAGCAGGGGAAGATTTAATGTCAAATGCTTGACAGAGTGCAGCTACAGCTTTGTCACAATCTGCGGAGTCAATTACACAGCCAACTTTCACTTCACTAGTGGAAATCATTTGAATGTTCACTCCTGCTTCTGCCAGGGAAATAAACATTTTTGCCGCCACACCGGGACGACCAATCATACCTGCCCCTGCTATGCTGACCTTAGCAATGTTGCTTTGCACCATTACCTCTGCTTCCTCCCCTTCCATGGCAGGATGAGTGCGAAGTACGGGGGCTATGGCAGATGCTACGGCTTCAGCTTTGTTTAAAATCGGTTTGAATACGGTAAAGGCGATGTCATTTGTATTACCTTCATGAATGGATTGGATAATCAAATCCACGTCCACATCTTGGTCAGCAATTTCCCTAAATAGGTGGGCCGCAACCCCTGGCTTATCTGGTACGCGCAACAATGCTACTCTGGCTTGGTTAGTATCAAACTCTACATTATCCACCGAACGAGCAAGTTCCAAATTAATTAGCGATCGCCCTAATTGTGGGGGTGCTGTGACCAAAGTCCCTGGTTCGTCAGTCCAACTAGAACGAACTACCAAGGGTACGCCATAATTACGGGCAATTTCCACGGCTCGCGGATGCAATACCTTTGCCCCTAAACTGGCCAGTTCCAACATTTCATCACAGGTAATTTCATCCATTAACTGTGCTTCGGGAACTAATCGCGGATCTGTAGTTAATATCCCTGGGACATCGGTATAAATTTCACAAAAATCTGCCTGTAATGCCGCAGCTAATGCTACTGCCGAAGTATCCGAGCCACCTCTTCCCAGGGTGGTAATTTCAAATTCATCGGTGTTACTAATTCCTTGGAAGCCAGCGACTACCACTACTTTTCCTTGTTCCAGACAGTGTTTTAGTCTTTTGGTTTCAATATTTAAAATCCGGGCACGGGTGTGTTCAGCTTCCGTAACAATTCCTACCTGTGCCCCAGTCAGAGAAATTGCTGGTTGTCCAATTTCCTGCAATGCCATACTCAGCAAAGCAATAGATACTTGTTCCCCTGTGGAGAGTAACATATCCATTTCCCGGCGACAGGGATTGGGGGAAATATCTGCGGCGAGTTTCACCAGTCCATCGGTAGTTTTCCCCATTGCTGAAACTACTACGACAATAGAATTTCCCAATTGTGCTGTTCGGGAAACGCGCTGGGCAACAGCTTGAATCCGTTCTACAGAACCAACAGATGTACCACCGTATTTTTGAACTATGAGCGCCATAATTGTAACTTACTCAATTTGTGCCGAAGAAACCAACGCCCTGCGTATGTGTATTCATTATTTACGTTACCAGAATCTGTAGGCACTCTTAACCATTACTTCACATTTTGTAGATATTTGCTCAGATGGCTATGAATTTTGCTTTTCAATTCAGGTGTGTCTTGTATTGGGATATGCTACTTATTACTATGTTGATAACTGCGATCGCGTGAATCAACTGATTTATTTTGTTTTGTTGGAGAGTGGTTATTTCTGACAAAAATCAAACACTAACTAACTATTGAGTTGTCAATTCATTACCTGAAACTGAATCATGAACGAATATACAGCAATTGTTGATTATTACGATCTCTTGATGACTAGTGGCTATTATCAATATGAAAAAATCGCTCAAGCGATCGCATCAATCATATCCACAGAGCAAAAAGTCATTGAAATTGGAGTAGGAACAGGATTGCTGTTGGAAAAGTTGTTAGATATCGATCCTAACTATAATTTAGCTGGGATGGATCATACTTCTGAAATGATAGATATTGCCAAGAAACGTTTGGGCGATCGGCTTAATTTGTTTGTAGAAGACATTGCTTCTATGTCTATATCAGAAGAGTTTGATGTTGCTATTTCCAATGGTGGGATTGGTGCTTTTGTTGATACGGGCAACAATTATGATTTGTATACCCATCTAACTGATGATGCAATTAATCTACAGGCTATGAAAAATATCGCCAATTGCCTCAATAAAGGAGGATTGTTTCTGATTAATATTCAAGGTGTACATGATAATTATGATAAACATCTACCTGATGGAATTGTCTATTCTCAAGAAATTGTTGAATCTAAAACTAACAAAAATTGCATTGAAAAGAGTTTTTACTTTAGACAAAATGGTAAAACTGTAGCTCAACAAACATTAACATACAGATTTTTCCAAGGAGAAGCAATTCAAGAACTTTTCAATCAAGCTGGTTTTCAGTTAAAAGGAAAAGATGCAAGTGGAAATTTCTTTATTTACTCTAAAAAATAATCTTTTTTAGGGAGTGTTTGAAAGGTTTAGGACTTACGTATAAGTAATAAGTAATAAGTAATAAGTAATAAGTAATAAGTAATAAGTAATATATGTTAAGTCCGAAGAATATGGAATGAAGTCTCTTTATTCCTTGTCCCCCTGCCCCTTGTCCTCTTCTCTGATTTTAGGCAGAGCTTATTATTTATTACTTTAAAATTATTAGGACTTACGCAACTGGCATATTTTTTAATGTAGGGTGTGTGACGCTGCGAAGATTTTTGAACGTAGCAATCAGACTTATAGCGTCACGCACCAACCACCGATTGTGACAATTGCGTAAGTCCTGATTATATAGCAATCCTAAATCATTTGTGAGAAGTTAGATCCCCGACTTTTACAGAAAAGTCGGGGATCTAAATAGATAGAGTAGTAGTTTATAAAGATAATTTGAAGAATTTGTAAAGATTAAATTTTGATCCTAGTTAAACAGCTCATACTATTTATTCCTAATGCCACAAATAATCCACTCCGCAGGGTTACTCGCATTGCTGGGCAAGGGACTGAGGAGTTTAACCCAATAAGGATATTTTTTTACGCCAACGAACTTATTAAAAAAATGAATTATTTGATTTTTATTTATTATTAACTCTTATTTAATTATTTCTTTACTAATCCCTGTGAAAGTGTGATTACAGGGTGAAATATTATTTGCAGACATTTTTTATGTAAGCAAATAAGTATTTAAATCTATCGTCTGCATGGGATTTAAATCATATATTGAGGGGCAATTTTTCTATTTAAGGGTTGAAAGGCTTGCTGGAATTAGCTATTGGCTGCAAACCTCTCAATTAATGATACGAAATGCTAACAGCAAGCGATCGATCGCTATGCAATATTAATCGCTCGCTGCAAATCATATTGGCACAACTCTACAAATTGCGGAAAAATTTGAGGATATTTTATGGCGACTAGCGTATTTATTAACGAATTTCATTATGATAATGATGGCACCGATACTGGTGAGTTTATTGAAATTGCTGGTCCTGCTGGTACGGATCTCACTGGTTGGAGCATCGTTTTATACAACGGTAGTAATGGTAGTGTTTACAATACCCAAACCCTCAGTGGCACAATTTCAGATTCAGGGGATGGGTTTGGTACTGTAGTGGTGGATTACCCCAGTAATGGGATTCAAAATGGTGCTCCAGATGGTATTGCACTGGTTGATAACAATAATAATGTTGTACAGTTCCTCAGTTATGAAGGTAGTTTCACTGCTGTTGATGGACCAGCTGCTGGTTCAACTAGTACTGATATTGGTGTAAGCGAATCGAGTTCTACCCCTGTGGGTTCTTCCCTACAGCTGACGGGTACTGGCTCAGTGTATGAAGATTTTAGTTGGAGTGCTCCCACAGACGATACTCCTGGTACTGTGAATACTGGACAAAGTTTTGGTGATGGTGGTGGTGGCAATCCCGCGACAAATATCATTATTAATGAAATTGATGCTGATACCCCTGGTTCAGATGCAGCAGAATTTATCGAACTTTATGATGGGGGAGTTGGTAATACATCCTTGGATGGTTTAGTTTTAGTCCTCTACAACGGTAATGATGATACTTCCTATGCTGCTTTTGATTTAGATGGATTCAGTACCAATGCTGAGGGTTACTTTGTTTTGGGTAACTCCGGTGTATCTAATGTGGACTTGGTGTTCAATAATGGGACTCTGCAAAATGGGGCTGATGCAGTTGCCCTGTATGCAGGAAATGCTACGGACTTCCCTAATGGCACGGCAGTTACAACTACTAACTTAATAGATGCCGTTGTTTATGATACTAACGATGCCGATGATGCCGGGTTATTACCCCTATTAAATTCAGGACAACCCCAAGTCAACGAAGGTGGTGGTGCTAACGGTAGTGCGAATGACTCTATCCAGCGAACTCCCAATGGTGAAGGTGGTGCTCGTAATACTGATAGTTTCGAGGCGAGAACACCAACCCCTGGCACGGAAAACGCGACTATAACCGTACTTCCAGTTGCTATCTATGATATTCAAGGAGCAGGACACACCTCAGATTTCGTCGGTCAGGTAGTCAGCACCACGGGGATTGTGACTGCTGTTGATACCAATGGATTTTACCTGCAAGATGCAACGGGTGATGGTAATATTGCCACTTCTGATGCCATCTTTGTGTTTACCGATAGTGCCCCTGGTGTGAGTGTGGGAGATGAGGTAAAAGTTGAGGGAACGGTTTCCGAATTTATTCCCGGTGGTGCTAGCACTGGTAATCTTTCTACCACTCAAATTAGCGGTAGTCCGAGTATCACTACCCTCTCCACTGAAAATGCCTTACCTGATGCAACCATTATTGGTGATGGGGGGCGGGTTCCTCCATCTGAGAATATTGATGATGATGCCTTTGGTGAGTTTGACCCTGTTAATGATGGTATTGACTTCTTCGAGTCTGTGGAGGGGATGCTTGTCACCGCCACGGATCTCGTAGCAGTTTCTGGAACCAATGAATTTGGGGAAACTTTCGCCGTGGTTGACAATGGTACCAGTGCTACAGGAATTAGCGATCGCGGTACCCTAAATATTAGCCCTGATGATTTTAACCCAGAAAAAATCCAAATAGACCCAGATTCTGGTGTGTTGGACATTGATCCTACTGTGAATACTGGTGATTCATTGGGTGATGTAACTGGGGTTGTCAGCTACAGTTTTGGTAACTTCGAGATTATACCCACGGAAGATTTTACACCCAATATTCAGTCAGCAGATTTACAACCGGAAATTACTACCCTCAATAGTAATGATGACCAACTAACCATTGCTACCTACAATGTCCTCAACCTAGATCCAAATGATAATGATGGGGATACTGATGTTGCCGATGGTCGTTTTGATACCATTGCTCAACAAATCGTCAACAACCTGGGTAGTCCGGATATCATTAGCTTGCAGGAGATTCAGGACAACAGTGGTTCGGTGGATGATGGTACCATTGCTGCGGATCAAACCCTACAACTATTAGTAGATGCGATCGCCGCCGCCGGTGGTCCCACCTATGAATTCATTGACAATACCTTTATTGAGGACAATGCTAGCGGCGGCCAACCCGGTGGAAATATCCGTACTGCTTACCTCTATAATCCCGAGCGGGTGGATTTAGTTGAAGGTTCAGTACAACCAGTAGGTAGCCAAGATGAAGGTGAGGCGTTCGATGGTGCTCGTTTACCCTTGGCTGCTACCTTCGAGTTCAACAATGAAGAAGTAACAGTAGTCAACAATCACTCTTCTTCCAAGGGTGGTAGCGCACCCATCCTAGGAGTGGAGCAAGACTTTACCGCACGTCAAGAAGATCCCACGGTGAATGGCTCCCTAGATGAGCGCAGGGAGCAATCCCAAGTTGTGAATGATTTTGTGGATGATACCCTTGCCAATGATGCCGATGCAAATATCGTGGTTCTGGGGGACTTGAACGAATTTGAGTTTGTTTCTTCTGTGGAAATTTTGGAGGGAACCACAGTCAGTACCAATGGCGGACAAGACACTGTTCCTGGTGGTGATGCTGTTCTTACCAACCTAACTGATACTATCCCTGAAGATGAGCGTTATAGCTTTAACTTCCAGGGTAACTCCCAACAGCTCGACCATATTTTAGTCAGTGACAGCTTAGTTGAAAATGCTGAGGTTGATATTGTTCATGTGAACTCCGAGTTTGCGGAAACTTCCTCACGGGCTAGCGATCACGATCCAATTGTTGCTAGTTTCACCATTCCCCAGCATGTCAACGAAATTACTGGCACAAACCGCAGTGAAACCCTTACAGGTACTAGTGATGCTGACAGTATTTTAGCCCTGAGTGGTAGTGATACCATTGAAGGCCGTGGTAATGACGATACCATCGAAGGTGGTAATGGTGCTGATAGTATCTCCGGGGGAGCTGGTAACGATAGTATTAATGGTGACAATGGTCGAGATACCATAAACGGTGGTGGTGGAGAAGATACCATCGAAGGTGGTAATGGTGCTGATAGTATCTCCGGGGGAGCTGATAACGATATTATTAACGGTGACGATGGTGCTGATACCATCAACGGTGGTCTTGGGGACGATAGCATTGAAGGCGGTAATGGTGCCGATCGTATTTCCGGGGGAGCCGATAACGATATCATTAATGGTGGTATTGGCAGTGATGACATTACTGGGGGTATTGGCAATGACACTATTACAGGTGGTGACGGTAGGGATACTTTAGCTGGCAATGGGGATGATGATTTACTCAATGGAGGAGCTGGTCAAGATAACCTCTTAGGGGGTGCTGGTAACGATACCTTGATTGGCGGATTAGGTCAAGATATATTACGAGGTAATGGTGGAATTGACCAATTTGTGCTGGTTACAGGTCAAGGTAGAGATACCATTGTTGACTATGAAGATGGTGTAGATACCCTAGGTTTAACAGATGGATTGAGTTTTGGACAGTTGGAAATTACTCAAGTAGGTAGCGATACTCGCATTCGGGTTGATGCAACCAATGATGTCCTAGCTATCCTCAATGGTGTAGATAGCAGTTTAATCGGCGCAGAAGACTTTGTTGAGGTGACGATAGTTTAGCAAAAAGTCCCCTAACCCACATTCATTGGGGGTTAAGGGGCGTTTCGTGAGGGCTTGGCTAAATTTGATTACTTGTGTGTACACGCGAGCCCTTAATAAGGGAGAGGGATATCCGTACCGACAGGGTGAGGTGCGTGCATTTTATTTCATCTTAAATCCTAAATAGAACGGTGCGTTACCCTACATAGCAGCTAATAGTTAATAATTCAAAAAATTAATAACAGTCATTTTGTTATCATCTATTAGCCATTATTTATCAATAAAAAAATATTTATACTGAATGAAAATTAGAAATTAACAACTTATACCATTTCCTTCTTTGTTCTTGTACTTTGCGCCTAAAGTCCTACGGGCATGGCTCAGTACAAAGCACACGCTGCTTTGTTAACGTAGTTCCTCTGTAAGAGGCACGCTAATGTGGTTAATAAATTCTTGAATTTGGCCCATCTTTATACAGAATTGGTATTACAATTTGGGGTATTTGGCGTAGACAATATTATTTTGAATAAGACTAAAAACCTCTCATGAGTAAGAAGTTTTTAAATCATATCAGCCACTACCAATATTGATCAGTTTAATTTGAGAAACCCATAAGCTCATTTAACCAGCTTTTAACCTGTAAATGTAAGCTCGAAGTAGTATATTGACTTTGTTTACTTTCAGTCTCAGTATTAATAGCAATTAAAGCACGTTGATAATCCGCAATCGCACAGTTCCAATCTCCCCAGAGATGATAAGTTCTACCTCGTTCAGCCAAAATATGACTTTCCAATTGACCAAACAACAGTGCTACTTCTAAATTCTCAATAGCTTCTGCATATTGTCCTAACTCCCGCAGAGTGATAGCTCGATTAATCCAGCCACGAACATAACTAGGATTTAGGTCTAATGCTCGGTCATAATCTGCGATTGCAGCTGCCAATTCCCCACAAGCAGCATAGTAATTAGCTCGATTATTATAGGCCGAAGCTAGCTTCGGATTCAGTTGTAAAGCCATATTATAGTCACAGAAAGCTTTATGCCGATCGCCACTTTGAAAATAAATTAGTCCACGATTATTGTAGTCAACAGCATTTTGGGGATGGCGATTGATTAATTGACTCAAGAGCGTGATAGCATCAGTGTAATCCCCATTTTGGGCAGACTTCAAAGCGCAAGCCCGTAAGTCCCTATCTGCAAGAACCATCCCATCCTCCACCTGGGGATGGTATTTCTGGATGATACTAATAGTATTGAATACAGACTTGCATTGATAATCTTGGGGTTCTCCAGATGCAAAAAAGGATTGACTCTTCATATCTTCCTACCTGAGCTTACTGCTCCCTGTGTGAAATCTAATATTCATTCTCGCTGTGTTGGTAGTTATGCCCCTGTCTTCTTGTACTCGTATTATTTCATGCTTATAAATGAGTGACTACTGTTGATATTACCCAATACAGCCAATGCAAATTTAAGGTTTAGTGATATTAATAGTGGAATATACTCATAGATACTTCGTTCCCAAGTCAAATTCCAGAAACAGGAAATATTAATTTAGATTAATAATCAAATATGCACAAGTACACGGAGCAACATAATTGGAAAAATTTCTCTAACAACAGTTGACTGCAAGCCAAGAAGGGAAAATAGAACTCTGATATTATTGAATCATTGAAATGACAACAGCAACTTTTTCCAGCGATACTACCGACTTAACCCCAGATGATTACATAGTTCTAGGGTTGGCGACTTGCTTCATCAAAGAAGATGGAGAAATTCACCAAGTAGAAGTCATAGAGCCCATACCCTCTGCCGCATTAGAAGCCATTTTGAAAGGCATTCCCACTTCCTACAAGTTGGCCTACGCTACCACCTTAGGCAACATTTTAGGGGGGGACACCCTACAAAGGCCAGATGGGTTTCCTCAAAACGCTCAGTTTAGTGATGAATTTGAACAAAGAGCCATAGCAACTGCTCGTACCTACAAACGCCGGGAATCGGCAACTGAGCTCATTCCCCTAGGTACAACCTACACTGAGTTAAACTATTCTACTGAACGTAAGCGGGTGCTGAATGCCTCTAGAGTCGTCACAAAAGATGACAATATCAAACAGCATCCCAATACCCATAAAGTTCTTTAAAGACGAAAATAAAGCTATTTTATGTTGAAACTTTACGGTGGCCTTCGCAGCCGGGCATCAATTATTCAATGGTATTTAGAAGAATTGGGTGTTTCCTACGAGTATGTCCAGTTAGATATGCAAGCTGGGGAACATCGCCAGCAGGGTTTTCTGGAAATTAATCCCATGGGAAAAGTTCCTGCAATCATAGACGGAGAGCTGAAACTGTGGGAATCGGGAGCAATTTTACTCTATCTGGCAGATAAATACGATGGTACATCCTCCCCCGAAGAACGGGCTAAATGGGCACAATGGTCATTATTCGCTAATGCTACCTTGGGACCAGGGGTTTTTGTTGAAGCTAGCCGGGAGCGAGAGATGCCTAGGCTGATGAAACCATTAGATGAAATTTTCAGCAAACAACCTTTCTTGCTAGGCGATGATTTTACCGTCGCTGATGTAGCTGTGGGTTCTCTCCTCAACTACATCCCCATCATGCTCCAGTTAGATTTGAGTGGTTATCCTAATGTGTTGAAATATATGCAAAAGATAGCACAGCGCCCAGCCTTTCAAAAGACAATTGGCGCTCCCACTTAACTCTTTTGTGCCACTCTGGAGAAAAAAATAAATGTAGGTTGGGGAGCCACTGCTTTGCGGAGGTTACCCAATCTACATCTAAGTTGTTAAAAAAATAACTAAGGTTCACAAAAAAAAGTGACCCAACCCTGCTTAAAAACTTTATTCATTCAATTCCAGGACTTACGCAAGTGTCACAATCAGTGGTTGGTGCGTGACGCTACAAGTATCATTACTACGTTCAAATCTTTTCGCAACGTCACACACCCTACAAAAAAATATGCCAGTTGCGTAAGTCCTAAATTCTTATACTGATACACATCAAGTTCTTACTGTTGTGCTATTTTGTGTTTTCCTAGTCTAAAGTCCAGTACTAAGGAGAGGGGAAGGGGGTGAGGTTTTTGCGGTAACTAATCATCCGGATTTCATATGATTAGCATTAATTGTATTTATTGCCTAGATAAAAGCGAATAAGCTTCATTAACTAATCGTATATTTTTTTCAGCCTTTTGTTGCATTTGTGGCCGATCAATATATAAATCTGGATGCCATTTTATCACTAATTTTTTGTAAGTATTTTTAATCTCAGCTATAGATGCTCCTGGCTGTAATCCTAATATTTTGTAGGCGCGGGCGATTTTTTCTTTATCTATTTTAGCTTGAGACTGATTACTACTTTTTTTATCTTTGTTTGTTTGATTTTGTTGATTATTAGTTTGTTTACTATTATTAAAACCAGACTTACCCATATTTGCTTTCATTTGGGCAATTTCTTGGTCGATTTCCCAAGTAGCAAATTTTGCTTCTAAATCATCTGCTGGAGGAGGAGGGGGAGATGTTGCAGTTGTTTTTGTTTGTGTTGTTTGCTGAGTTTGTTGCTGCTGTGGTGCTTTTCGAGGAATGACAACTTCTTCTTTAACTCCTTTACCAGAAAAGCTATAAACTGATGATTTAGTTTGAGTTTCTGGAGGATTTATTTCTGGAGTTTTGTCTTTGTTTGGTTCTACTTGAAACTCATCAGGAATAGTAACTCCCAGACTTTTTTGTAATTGTTGATTTAATTGGGATAAACTATTTTGCCATTTCTGTAATTCAATCTGTTTTTGCTGAATTTCTCCTGGCACTTCACTATGATTAAATTGAATAATTAGTTCTAATTGATGCTGATATCTATCTAGAATTAATAATCCTTGACGATTCACTTGCATTAAATAATCATCAACAGCATCAATACAAATTTTTGCTACCTGTTGAAGATAGGATTCATTAGATGTTTTTGCCTCTGTTTTTTGCAGATTTTTATTGACCATATAGGTGATACTTCCTACCACAGCAGCACCCACGGGACCACCTAATAACCAACCAATCCCGCCACCCATAGCTAAGGAACCAGGATCAATAGTCTCACCATCAACCCCTGGCTTATGAGGTAAAGTAACCTGTGGTGTATTGGGTAAGGGAATTAACAAATCTTCTGGTCTTGTGGTTTTGAAGATTTCATAGGCTTGATATAGCCATTTACTAATATCCAATTGCAGTTGCTTTAAATCTTGTTTCAGATTATCTCTTTCCCATGATTTAAACTCATTTTTAGCTAAAGCAACAGCACCATCTGCTTGATATTTATTCCGTAAATTGGTTATTTCTAATAAATTTTTTAATTCATTAATACTCTGATTAAAGCCTTGTTTAATTAACTCTGCGGCGCGTTTTTTTATATTGTATTTTGCCTGATTTTTATCGAAAAATTGAGTAATTTCAACTTCTAAAGGCGTAATTTTAGTTTTGAGCGATCGCTGGATTTTGCTGGCTATTTTTTCTACCCTTGGTTTTCTCACTCCTTGGGTATCTTTTTGTAGAATCCCTACCACTTTTTGTAATGCGGTTTCAAACTCAATCAAACCACTAGTATTCGCACCTACAACATCGCCTTTTAATCTCGCTCTTAAAGCCGGTAAAGCATCAACTCGATACAAATTACTGAAGCCAGGAGGTAATTGGGCGCGGAAACTTTCAGCTACAAAACGTAGGCGATTTTGTACTTGTTTTTGTTCTTCAGGCTCCAACAAATTCAAGAAATTCGCCACAAAAATAACTGTTTTAATTCCCCGCTCCCACAACCAATCCCGTAAATTTTCCCGTTCCTCCAAAGTCATCAACTTCCGCGCATCTAGTAATTGCACCACTAAATCCGCACCCAAAAGTTGCTGACGCACCAAATTATTTTGTGCTTCCCTGTCATTAGTTCCAGGTAAATCAATAAATTCCACCCCTGTTGACAACAAAGCATGGGGACAAAACACCTCCACAGATGCAACATCCCCACGCATCCGCCTATCACCATCCAGCACAGCAAACTTTTTTAAAATATCCGTACCACTGCGGCAAATATCCGTACCATCAACTAAAATAATCCGAGTCCGTAAATCAGTCCCATACTTCACCGTAATAGCCGCACCAGTGGTAGGAATCAAATCAATGGGTAAAGTTTTATTCCCCAACATGGCATTAATTAGGGTAGACTTACCATGATTAAAAGGTGCAAATACAGCAATGCGAAAATTGGCATTAGTCAGATGATTGCAAACTGCGATCGCATCTGCATAAAGCGCCGATTTTGGATCTAAATCTAGCAAAGTAGACGCAGATTTGATTGCTGTTGCTAATTGTTGATAGTTTTGATTCACCTGTTCCATGGTTAACGGTTGACAGTTGGTAGTTGATAGTTGACAGTTGACAGTTATTTCCACAATCGAGTCTCTAAAATCCCTAACTCTGCGCCTGGAGCGCCTGGAGCGTGAGCTAATATCAAATCCGCTCATTTACTTACCATATTGTCGCCACCTCACCCCGTCCTAAGTCCTGCGGACACGCTACGCGAACGGACACCCCTCTCCTTAATAAGATACTGTTGGCGAATAGTAGGTTTGACCCCTCACTAGGCTAAAAGCTGGGGATTATTGGAATAATTTGGACTTATTTTTTCCTCCCCCTGCACCCTGCTCCCTGCCCCCCTGCTGCCAAAGAGGGTGATACCCC